>NZ_CP034593.1:2201608-2516123 GCF_003971195.1 Flaviflexus ciconiae
CAGAGGACGTCGACAGCATCATCACCGGGGAAGTCAATACCGCCCTTAACGACAACGGAGCGGGGGCCATGATCGGAGATACGCTTCGCGGCCTCAACGAGATCGTCAACGCTGTCGAAGGATTCCATGCCTGACAGGGTGAGGGCCTCGAAGTGGTTCGGGGTTGTCACCGTTGCCTGCGACAGAATCTCGGTACGGAGTGCCTGATCGGTGTCGAATGCCTGGCCGGCTTCCTGTCCCTTAAAGATGAGGACAGGGTCGACCACGACGTTCTTCCACGGCTGCTTACGCAGTGCTTCAGCTACTGTCTCGATCGTGGGGATTGTGCCGAGCATACCAATCTTCACCGTGTCGAGATCGAACGAGGCCGTGGCCGCAGCGATCTGTTCGGCAATTCGCTCGGGAGGCATCGGGGTGAACTTGTGGCCCCAGTCATCGTCCGGGTGCATGGTCACGACACAGGTCAGTGCGCCGAGCCCGAAGACCCCCAGTTCGTGGAACGTGCGAATGTCGACCTGGAAGCCGGCAACGCCGCTCGCCTCAGATCCGGCGATCGTATATGCAAAATTCATGGATTCCCTTTCTGTCACAGACGATCCATGGTTGCGGGATTCGAGCCCTGACGACCGTCCTCTCCGCGGTTGAGCGCCGTGATCCTCTCATGATCCGCCTCGGTGAGCGGTACGTCAAAGATGTCCATATTGGAAGCAACGCGAGACGGCGTGACCGACTTCGGGATAACAACGTCACCGCGGTTCAGATGCCAGGCAAGAACCACCTGTGCGGGTGTTACGCCAATGCGCTCCGCGATCTCCTCGATTACCGGATCGGTCAGTACTGCGGCACGACCGAGCGGGGACCATGCCTGGTTAATGATCCCGGCCTCCGTGTTCTTCGCGCGGGAGTCCTCGTTTGTGAAATAGGGGTGAACCTCGATCTGGTTGATTGCTGGCACCACGTCGGAGCCCTCAAGCAGAACGTCGATGTGCTCGGGAAGGAAGTTTGAAACACCAATGGCCTTGGCGCGACCATCCGCATAGAACTCTTCCAGGACCTTCCAGGTCGACAGGAAGTCGCCATCGTAAAGGGTGGGTAGCGGCCAGTGGATCAGGAACAGGTCAACATAGTCGGTCCGTAGATCCTCAAGCGACTGGGCGAAGGATGCTCGAGCATCCTTCGCAAGGTGATTCGTATTGTTGAGCTTCGTTGTGAGGAAGATGTCGCCTCGGTCAATGCTCGAGGCCTCGATAGCTTCGCCTACCTCTGCTTCGTTGCCGTACATCTGAGCCGTGTCGATATGTCGGTAGCCAGCATCCAGCGCCATCGTGACAGCCGCCGCCGCATCGGCGGGAGCAATCTTGTAAGTTCCGTAGCCAAGAACGGGGATCGTCGCTCCGGTATTCATTGTCAGGGTCTTAGTCATGCCACCATTGTCCCCCGATTCCAACTGCTACGTAAACTCCCGGTCACCGATTCTCAAACGATCTCATCGACAGTGACCCAGGTGCTTGTCCACAGGCAGTGGGGAGCAAGAGTCAGAAGCCGTATTTATGGACGGACTATCCTGTGACCTGCACTGTTGATACCTTGGAGGTATGCAACTCATACCGATTCTGGTTGTCGAAGATGACAACGCAGCACTCGATTTTTATACGAAGGTTTTCCAGGCGGACATCAAGAAGGTACACCGGAACACGACGCAGATCAGTGTCCAAGGGTATGCCATCGCGATCCGCAAGGCCGACGATCGGGACGCCTGCTCCGATGAGCATGGCATCATCCTGCTCATCGAAACTGCCGCGCCCGATGTTCTCGCTGAGGCGGCCATTAAGCACGGCGCAGAAAAGATTACCGACGTCGATGATCATGAAACCGGTATCCGTGCCGGACGGATCCGTGACCCGTTTGGATTCCAATGGATTCTCAGCACACCGGCACCCCTCTAGGGGCAACCTTCAGCCTCGGTTTCGCCGAGCTGTCGGTCTTCGTCGATGACGCGGGCACCGTTATCGCGTCCGGCTTTGACAGTCTCGATGCCATTGCGGCTGGCCGCCCCTACCGCAGGGGTGATCTGCCGAGCAATGTGACGGAAGCACTGGAGGCATGGACTAACGGCGACTTTGGTCGCCTCATGGACGTTCCTGTGTGGATCACGGGAACACCAAAGCTTGTCCAGCTGAGGGAACAGCTCCGCAAGGTCCCCGCGGGCTCGGTTGTGACCTATGGGGAACTGGCTGACCGTGCGGGTCTGCGTTATTTACCGAGGCTAGCGGGCCGAGCGTGTTCGGAGAATCCCTGCCTGCTGTTCGTCCCCTGCCACAGAGTTGTCGCTGCGTCCCACGTGGGCCCGCCCGTTGTGCCGGGAAGCTACGCGGCCACGGAAGGTATGAAGGCGCAACTCCTGACTCACGAGGGTGTGAGCGTCCGGGAAGCAAAGCCAAGGGACGAATCGTCGGGATTCTGAATTCTCTCCACGAGTCCTGCGTTCCGGGCAATCCTTTAGAGATTGCCCGGAGCCATAATCCACAACCGTCCGGTAAAGCGTCGACACGTCTCTACTTCTAAATGGCCTGATGTGTGGCTCGAGTGGATGATCGCTTTGCGGTTACCGGATCTGGGATAGCTCAACTTCACGGGGATCCAGGACGACCATGTTGCCAGCTTCAAGGGAGTCGATGAGTGTGATGTCGTCGGCGCTCAGGTGAACATCGGCGGAGGATAGATTCTCTGCCATCCGGTCCGGGTTGGTGGACTTGGGAATGATGATCCTGCCCTTGGCTAGATGCCAGGCGAGAATGACCTGCGCCGGGGTTGCCTCAATGCGATCGGCAATTTCCTTGACCTCGGGCGCGTTTAAGTCATCGCCGCGCCCGAGCGGGGAGTATGCCTGAACGGCAAGGCCAGCGTCCTTCGATGCAGCCTCAACATCTGCCTGCTGGAACGTTGGGTGAAGTTCAAACTGGTTGACCATCGGCTTGATGCTTGCTTCGCCGATAATCCGATCGAGATACTCGGGAAGGAAGTTGGCGACACCGACGGCGCGCACAGCACCTTCCTCGTAGAGCTTCTCGAACGCCTTCCAGGTCTCTACATACAGATCACGCTTCGGGCTAGGCCAGTGGATCAGGTAAAGATCAATAACATCCAACCCCAGGCGCTTACGGGAGTCGTCAAAGGCCTTCAGCGCGGACTCGTATCCCTGCTCGCCGTTGCGGAGCTTCGTGGTTACAAAAATGTCATCCCGGTCCACCCCTGTGGCTTTCAGTGCGGCACCGACACCCTCCTCATTGTCGTAGGCCGCAGCCCCGTCAATGTGCCGGTAACCAAGCTCGAGGGCGGTCTCGACAGTCTGCTGAACTTCGTCGGCAGGGACCTGCCACACGCCAAGACCGACCTGGGGGATTCGAACCCCATTGTGGAAAGTGATTGGCGAAACGGATGCCATGATGATGCTCCTGCTCTTGACAGTAAGAAAGGACGGGTCGTGAGTCGAACCCATCTCCTTTCCACTCTGGCACGCCTTAGAACGGTGTTCCACCCATTCCGCCACCCGCATACCATGCATAATCAAAGCATGACGATTGAGACAGAAAGATACAGAATCGGTGGAGATACCTTTTCCGATCACCGGATCGAGGTGCCGCTCGACCGCAGCGGCAAGCTAGCAGGGAACATCTCTGTCTTTGCTCGTGAAGTGGTACGTGATGGACAGGAGAAGGCCCCGCGCCTCGTATTCTTCCAGGGTGGACCGGGCTCACCGGCCCCACGCCCGGCACCCGTTGGTGGCTGGGTGGACTGGCTACTCAATCACTACCGCGTCATTCTTTTTGACCAACGAGGCACGGGCGCTTCAAGCCCCATCGATTCTGCCATCGTTACCGCCCAGGGAGATTCTGCCGCGCAGGCCGACTACCTTGCCTGCTTCAGGGCCGACGCGATCATTGATGATGCTGAGCAGCTCAGGCAGGAACTGCAGGGGGATAAACCCTGGCATGTGCTTGGGCAGTCTTTTGGTGGTTTCATCAACACTGCCTATCTCTCACGGGCGCCCTACGGACTCGCTTCGGTCATGATCACGGCAGGCCTGCCCTCGGTCAGCAAGCATGCTGATGAAACCTACCGGTTGACGTGGGCTTCGACGAAGGCACGGAACGAAGAGATGTTCCGATCCTTCCCCGGACTTCACGACCGCGTATGGGATGTTGCCGTTCACCTCGAGAACAGCGATGAGCGGCTCGTTACCGGGGAACGGCTGACGCCGGCACGGCTCCGCATGCTTGGGCTCGTCCTCGGTTACTCCTACGGCCCGCAAACACTCCGGTTCCTCTTCGAAGACCCGTTCACAGTGATCAAGGGTGAGAAGAAACTAAACTCCCGCTTCCTCCTGCAGGTGTCTGACCGGCTCTCGTTTGCCCAGAACCCCATCTATGGGGTCCTCCACGAGTCCATCTACTCGGGAACAGCCGGCGGTCCAACTTCCTGGTCCGCACACCGCATGAGAAACGAGTTCCCAGACCATGCCCTCCCGGGAACCGAACAGTCACCGCACGAGACCGAGAAGGCGGCGCAGCAGGCCGGAGCACAGTTCCTCTTCTCCGGCGAGCACGTCTTCCCCTGGCAAATGAGCGACGACCCCAGCCTGGCTCCCATGGCGGAAGCAGCAAATCTCGTTGCGGAGCGTTCTTTCCCCAGGCTCTACAACACGGAGGTGCTTAACGAGAATACGGTTCCGGCCTCCGGTTGGGTGTTCTGGGACGACATGTTCGTCCCAGCATCCCTCTCCCTGGAAACCGCGGCACAGATCCGTGGCTTCAAGCCGTTCCTCACGAACGACTACCACCATGATGGACTGAGGGCCGATGGTCCAAAGCTACTGGAACGAATGCATTCCTGGAACATGCAGCAACGGTCCGGGCACCCATAGGTTGCGGAAGAAAGGCTAGGAGGCTCCCGTCCGATCTGTCATGTTCAAGAGATATCCACAGTGACCGCTACAAACGGAACAGGAGCCGCCTCAGCGCGAGCGGACCCCGGGGTTCCTAGAGTTGGGTCAGGCAGACGCAGTCGAAGAAGGATAGTTTATGCGGACAAACTTTACCCAGGCGGTAGTTGACGAACTGGCAGCCGCGGTTCCTGATGAGCTAGCCGGATCCGGACAACCCGTCCTTATCGGCACGGGGTGGGATAGCGCGGTGTACAAATGGGGGGACCGTTGCCTACGCCTGTCGACCTCGGCGGCGGCAGCCGAACTCCTGGCGAAGGAGTATCGGTGGACGGAACGGGCTACGAGCCTGCTCATTGAGAGCGGGTTCAGCGTCCCAACACCAAGGTTCTATGGAGAATCAACGGATTTCTTCCCCTACCGTTGGCTCCTCGTTGATTACGTGGCAGGAGCTCCCCTCTCCGACATCCCATCCGAAGACCGCGGGAGGGCAGCCCGGGACCTCGCGACCGTCTTTGCAGCACTCCACGAGAAGGCACCCCCGGGCGCTCCCGTCAGCCCCCACAGAAACGTCGCACTGGAAAGGAAGGCAGATGCCTTCAACAAATATGTTCGGGGAACTGACATGGAAGCTCTGCTCCGGCCCCTCTTCGAGCGGGGCGTTGTGGCCCTGCCGTGGGATAGGGAACCAGTCTGGTGCCATGGCGACCTACATGCGCGAAACATTTTGACGGCCGGCGGCTCGATTTCGGGAATCATCGACTTTGGTGACCTCGGTGCCGGCGACCCCGCAGTGGACTACGCGGCATTCATCTTGGCCTTCACAAAGCAACAGCGTGAGGATGCTCGAATAATCCTCCGCATGCTTGGCGAGCCCGATGATGCCTTCCTCTGGGAACGGGCGCGGGGATGGGCGGCATACATGGTTGCCGCACTCGCCAGCTCAGAGCACGAGGAAGATCGGCGGCTTGCCGAGGAAGCACGGCGGCTTCTTGCCAGTGAATTACCGGACTGATTCTGTGCTCTGATCGACGCGCAGCGGTGTGGGGTGACATGAAGCGTGAGGAATCTCGGATGACCGGTGTCAGGTTCAGGTCGTAAGCTGGTGCAATGGGCGAAAATCTTTCTCAGCAGGCTAAGGACCTGACCGACGAGGATCTCATCGCACTCTTCGGAGACGCCATGGTTGAGCGCGGACGGGGCTACCACCGGGAAGACAGGCTCGCATCGGTCACCGTCGAGGACAGCATCGTTGCTCGAGTTAAGGGCAAAGGTCGCACCTATCTCGTCATGATTGACAGCATCGAACCATTTGACGGGCGATGCACGTGTCCCGTCGGTAGCTACTGTAAACACATGGTCGCTACCCTCATGGGACTCGGGGCCGGCGGGGATCTAGGGTGGCGGAGCTTGCTCACCGCTATGACATCCACCCGTAAGTCCGGTGGAGCTGGCCTGGCGCTGAAGGTCGATACTCGTAGCGAAGGAGGGCCGCTCACGCCGTTCCGGCGGAGTAAAGGTCACTGGGTGCTCCTACCGTGGCCGGACCTCACAAACAACCACTGGCAGTCCACGACGGACGGGCTCGACCAACGCCACGTTAGTATTCTCCGGCACCTCCACCGCACGGCACGCCGCAGTCGACCTTGGAACTCGCCCACCGACATTCTGGTCTCCGACCTGGGAGCCGAAGGAATGTCCTTCCTCCGTCAACTCGCCAGTAACGGCATCGAGATTCTCGACCCCGACATGGAAACGCTGGCGCTCGCGGACGACTACTGGCCCGTGCGCATGGAAATCGAGGGTGCGGGTGATATTACGGCAAGGCCCGTGGTGGCCCGGCCCAGTGACGGGGTCCGTGCATACACGGTTCCCGGAGTTGTACCCGTTCTTGCACTGTCAAAGGGGAAGCTTGCCAATATCGCGCCTTCCATCCCGACGCAGATCCAGTCCCTTATTGCCTCCCGTGGCACCATTCCCGTTAACGAGAAGGACCGGCTGGAGTTTGAAGCAACCTTCCTGCCCGCGGTTGGTGAGGTTGACATCGTGTCACCCGACGGGTCGTTCACGAAGACCGAGTTCACGGAGCCCCGCCTCCACCTCGATGTGACGAGGCCATCCGGGCTTTCCCTCCTGTTGAAATGGAAGCAGGCCCGCCGAGCAGTAGGCTCCAATGAACTGCTTGTCACCGATTTGATCGATGCATCTGGTCTTGCAGACGACGTGGCGATCGCGGAGCGCCTCTGGGCGGAGGCGGATCTCCCGCCGACATGGCGGATTCCAGCATCGTCGCAACTCGCCCCCGAATACTTGGAGACCTTCCGGGAGTTCTTCGTGCCCGCTCTCAAGGACGTCGGCATCGAGGTGTCGTTCTCCAAGGGAGGCGACATTGAGCTCGTGCGTGCCATCCCCGAGCTGCGGATCAATGCCGCTAGCGAACGTGACTGGCTGGATCTGGCAATGACGGTCGAGGTTGACGGTCACGATGTTCCGTTGCCGGTCCTGTACCCGGCATTGGTTGGCGGCCAGCCCTACCTGGAGTTCGGTAGCGTTCTTATCAAGCTCGGGGAGGAGTTTGACGAGCTACGGAAGCTCCTGCGAGAAGCGGCGATGCTCGGTCGAATCAAGGGTAAAACGATCAGTGTTCCCGCAGCTCAGCTCCACGCTCTCAGCATCCCTGACGATCAGCTTGATGGGCTCCTGGAGGACCGACTTGGCAGGCTCCGGGAGCTCGGGCAGCCCGTTGATGTTCCAGCTTCTCTGACGGCAACCCTGCGCCCTTACCAGGAGGTGGGGTACTCCTGGCTAGTCCGCCTAGCATTAGCGCAGTACGGGGGATTCTTGCCGATGACATGGGCCTTGGTAAGACCGTCCAGGTCCTTGCCGCGATCACCAAACTCAAGGAACTGGGACGACTGGGTGGCCCCGTTCTGATCGTTGCCCCCACGTCGGTGGTTTCCACCTGGGCACATGAGGCAACCCGCTTTGCTCCGGGACTCACCGTCAATACGGTGACGGCAACAGCAAAGAAGCGTGAGGAGTCAGTGGAGGAACTAGCTGCCGCAGATATTGTCGTCACGTCCTACACTCTTCTTCGCCTCGAAGGGGATGCCTATGAGGGTGTCACCTGGGAAGGTGTTGTCCTTGACGAAGCGCAGGCAGTGAAGAACCCGCGGACGATTGGATATCGCGCCCTGATCAAGCTACGTAGGGAATGGACCTTCGCGGTAACCGGCACACCGATCGAGAACACGATTGGCGACCTCGGCGCACTGTTTGGGCTATCAACTCCCGGGCTTCTACCGGCAGCCGATAAGTTCTCTGAAAAATTCAAGCGACCCATCGAACGCAACGGGGATCCCGTTGCCCGGGCTCTTCTCATGAAGCTAACGAAACCATTCCTCATGAGGCGCAAGAAGTCCGATGTTGCTCGGACCTGCCCGAGAAAATGTCGACAGTTCTCTCGATCGAGATGGATGACAACCATCGGGCACGCTACGTGAAACAGCTGGAACGAGAACGACAGGAAGTCCTCGGGCTTATTCAGGATCCGGACGGCAACAAGATCTCAATCCTGGCTTCGCTGACGAGGCTTCGTCGCCTCGCAATCGACCCCGGACTGTTGGATGATGGGGGGCCGCCCGCCACCAAGACCCAGGTTCTTCTCGAACATCTCGATACTCTTATTCCCGCCGGACACCAGGTTCTCGTGTTCTCCCAGTTCACAAGCTATCTGGCCAGAATCGGTGAGCAGCTTGATAAGGCGAAAATATCCTACGCTTATCTTGATGGAAGTACGAGAAACCGCGACCGGGAAATCCAGTCATTCAAGTCGGGAGAAAAGCCCGTCTTCCTCATCTCGCTTAAGGCGGGCGGTGTCGGCCTGACCCTGATCGAAGCCGACTATGTGTTTGTCATGGACCCCTGGTGGAACCCCGCTGCGGAAGAGCAGGCTATTGACCGCGCCCACCGAATCGGTCAAGACAAGCACGTCCACGTCTACCGCATGGCATCCACCGGCAGTATCGAAGAGAAGGTCGTTGCCCTCCAAGAACGAAAGCGTGGCTTCGCTGAGCTTATCGATAGCGGTAGCGGAGCCCCGATCACCGCAGATGACATTAGGGCGCTTCTCGAGTAGTAGCTTGGTGACGGTTTGCGGTGCAAGCCGTCGGTCACGGGTCTCTACTGATGCCTTCTCAAGAATGACTGTGGGTTTCGGGAAGCCCACAGTCGCAAGTTGTGCCGTGTACCTACCTAATGGGAGACCGGTGCGACAGAATCCTAGGAAACCGGTCCGTCGTCGACGGGACGGAGAAGGTACGCGGCGGCCTCCGCGTCGTCTTCTGCACGCAACCGCGGCGTTGATGTCTGATCCGGCTTGAACCCCAGCATGTCCGCATAGAATGCCCGGATCACTTCCATGTCCTTCGTGATGTCCCACGTCGGTTCGAATGTGGGCCCGGTGCCAAAGGTTTTAGAAACCGAGTCCACGAAACCGAACGTGATGGGAAGCTTGTTCTCGTAGGCAATCCGGTAGAAGCCGGACTTCCAGAAGTCCTGTTTTGAGCGGGTACCCTTGGGCGTGATGCAGAGCGTGAACGTGTCGGCCTGCTGAGCAACCTGCGAGATCCCGTGGGTAAGGCCCGTGCTTTTACGACGATTGACGGGAATGCCGCCGAGCCAACGAACGATTGACTTGAGGACCGGGACCTTCATGACCTCGTCCTTAACAAGGAAGTTGAACTCCCGTTCGGCCCGCCACATGATGAGAACCATGAGAAGGGCGTCGAAGTTCGACGTGTGCGGGGCACCGATGATAATCGACTTGTTTGGCCAGGGTTCGATGCTGGGCTTCCACTTCGGCGTGACAGCAATGAGCGCGTTAGCGATACCGCGACGAAGAGTCTTACCTGCCTTACCGGCCACTGGTCACCGCAACAGAGTAGTTCCAGATCTCCGAACCGGTACCGACAGGCTTCTTACCGCCCGACCGGTCGTGGCCCTCGCGGAAATTCTGGGATGATGTCCACGCCTGGAAAGACTCCTCATCCTTCCACCGGGTAATGACGAGCCACGTGTTACGGCCATCCTCGGGGCGCAGAAGCTCAAAGCCTTCGGAGCCGGGAACGTCGTCCATGGCCCGTGCACGGGGCGAGAAACGCTCCGCAAGAGCGTCACCGGAACCTTCCGGAACCTCGATGGCGTTGATCTTGATTACTGTCATGGTCTTCCCTCCACTATCAGTGATCATGATAGTCCGGTTTTGGGCCAGCTCCAGTCACGAGCCCGGGTGAGCTCACGAGAGTGCCCGCGAAACGTTAGCTGACGACGTGTTTGCTCGCTGCGCTAGGGGAGCTTGCTTTCAACAACCTGGATAAAGGCTTCCTCGTCGAGGGCTCCGGGGACAAAAACGTCCTCGATTATGAACGACGGGGTTCCCGTGACACCGAGCTCAAGATTGTGCTGGCGTGAATCCAGAACAGCCTCGAGGGTCTCCACGTCCTGCAGGTCCGCGCTGAACTGTTCGATGTCTTCAACACCAACCCGTTCCGCTACGGATTCGAAGTAGGCCAGGTCGTAAGCCGGGCTTGTTCCGTTGTACGTGTCCTCGTAGAGGGCATCACCGTACTCCCAGAACAGTCCCTGATTTTCGGCCGCTCGTGCCGCTGCTGAGGCGTAGATCGAGGCGTCCCCAAGGACCGGATGGTCGCGGTACTCGAACCGGACCTGGCCGGATTCGATGTATGGCTCGAGAGCTTCGAAAACCTCAACATGCCACAGGGCGCAATAGCCGCACCTGTAGTCGGCATACTGGACAACGACAATGTCGGCGTCCACGTCACCGAGAGCATACGGATCCTCGGAATCCCTCTGGTGCTCCGCAAGAAGAGCATCAGGATCCTCCACGGTGCCGGACGTAGCATCCTCCGTGGGTAGCGGTGCGACAGTCGCAGTTGGTGTTTCCGCAGGATCGGTTGCGGCGTCAGAATCGCTTGCCGTTTTGCTCGCGTCACTATCTGCTCCGCCGTCCGATCCCAATGTGACATCGGGTTCAATGGTCTCGGCCTGGATGGTCTCGTGGGACTGGCCTGCCGAGGAGTCATCATCGCCGGAGATCGTCAGGATCAGCGCAATAGCCAGGCCAATGATGACGAGCAGGAGGATGATGATGGTGATCAGCAGCCCCCGATTCTTCGAATCGGGTTGCTGGCCCGGCGTCTGGAACTGGGGGCTGCTGGTGCTCATGACAGCCAGTTCTGCATCTGCTTGATTGCCTCATCGGGGGAAGCAATGCAGGTAGCGAACGTATCAAGGTCGACGTTGCCGCCCGAGATCACGGTTGCGACACGGGAGCCACGGGCGATCTTGCCCTCGTCGACAAGGGTCTTGACTCCGGCAAGGCCGAGAACACCGGTGGGTTCAGAAACGAGCTTCAGGCGATCAGCGACGAGCTTCATGGAGGTGAAGATCTGATCATCGGTTGCGGTGATGATCTCGTCGACGTTCTTCTTCATGAGGTCGAAAGTCAGTTCGGTGATGCTACGGACTCGCGCACCGTCAGCGATCGTTACCGGGGATGGGATGGTGACAATCTCACCCTTCTCGAGAGACTGCTGTGCATCGTTAGCCTCGGCGGGCTCAACACCGAAGATCTGTGCCTCGGGACTGAAGACCTTTGAAACCAGGGCAGAACCGGAGATCAGGCCGCCACCGCCGACGGGCAAAACGAGCGCGTCGACGTGGCCGACCTCCCGTAGCAGTTCCTGCATTGCGGTTCCCTGACCGGCAATGATCTCAGCATCGTCGAACGATGGGATCAGGGGCCAGTCGCGCTCTTCTGCGAGTGCGTTGGCCATCGCAACGCGATCGTCCTTCTCGGCGTCATACATGATGACCTCGACACCGTACGACTTCGTCATGTCGATCTTGACCTTGGGTGCGTCGGTCGGCATGAAGACGGTCGCGGGGATGTCGAGCTGGTATGCGGCAAGGGCTACTGCCTGGCCGTGGTTACCGCTGGAGTACGTGATAACTCCACGTTCCTTCGTGATCTCGCTGCGTTCCATACGAGAGAGGATTGCGTTGAAAGCACCACGGGTCTTGAACGAGCCACCGCGCTGCTGGTTCTCGCACTTGATAAGGACCTCAACACCGAGGTACTTGTTTAGCAGGCGGGATCCAACGACACGGGTCTCGTGCGTGTACTGCTTGATCCGTGCGGCGGCTGCACCGACATCTTCGAAGGTGGGTAGGGTGGTCATTTCTTCTCCTTCAGAGCAGGAAACTGAAGGCCGGTGTATCCGGTTCCAGTTTCTCGATAACCAGCGGTGACGCGTTCATTCTCTCAAGAAGAGAGGAAATCCGCGACGGAGCATCGATTTCGATGCCAACGAGCGCTGGCCCCGTTTCTCGGTTGTTCTTTTTGGTGTATTCGAAAAGGACAATGTCCTCCCCTTCGGAGAGAACTTCATCCAAGAAGTGCCGGAGAGCGCCGGGACGCTGAGGGAACGTGACAAGGAAATAATGCCGTAACCCCTCGTGAACGGCGGAACGTTCGATGATCTCGTCATAGCGCGAAATATCGTTGTTGCCACCGGAAATAATGCAGACAACAGGACCATCATCGGCGGTCACGTGGCCGAGGGCGACAACCGTGGAGGCGAGTGCCCCGCGGGTTCCGCGATGATGCCGTCCGTCTGATAAAGCTCAATCATTTCAGTCGAGACCGCGCCTTCGGGCACAGGAATGATCTCGTCAACCAGATCGCGAATAATCGGGAAGGTCGTTTCACCAACGAGGGCAACGGCCGTGCCGTCAACGAACCCGTCGACCTTCGGTAGCCGGACCGGGCCGCCCTCGTCGATGGCTGCTTGCATGGAAGCGGCGCCAGATGGCTCAACACCGATGATCTTCGTGTCCGGATAGTTCTCCCGCACCCAGATCGCGGTCCCGGCAGCGAGCCCGCCACCACCGATTGGAACAATCACGGTCTTTGGGGTGGTCGAAGCCTGTTCGAAAACTTCCTTGATAACGGTGCCCTGGCCGGCAATCGTCCGCGGATCATCGAACGGGTGCACGTAGATCGCCCCGGATTCATCGGCGTAGGCCTGTGCGGCCTGCGAGGCAGCATCAAACGTTTGGCCTTCAATGATCATCTCGATCCAGGAGCCTCCGATGTCTTGGATCCGGCGACGCTTCTGGCGCGGTGTCGTGGCGGGAAGGAAAACCTTGCCGTGGATACGGAGCTGTCGGCACGCGAAAGCAACACCTTGGGCGTGATTACCTGCGGATGCACAGACAACGCCAAGTTCCGGCTCGATGTCAGTTAGTGTGGAAATAAAGTTGTATGCGCCCCGTACCTTGTACGAGCGACCAACCTGGAGGTCCTCTCTTTTGAGGAGCACATCCCCGCGCATAAGCCCGGACAGCCTGAGGGACAGTTCGAGCGGAGTCCGCCGAACCATCGGCCCGAGGCGTCCGGCCGCTGCGTTGACGTCTTCTCCAGTTGGTTGTGGCATATATCCATGGTGCCACGCGAAACTCGGACAAGTGCGGCACTTCGTCCTAATTTCACACGTCGGAACCTACAGAAAAGGTCACATTATGGATCTCGACCCGATTGAACAGATCTTCGAGTTTGAGAGGAAATTCTTTGTCTCCGCACTTCCTGACGTCGTTGAGCACGCTCATCACAACCTGATCATCCAGGGATACGTGTTTGCGGAAGACGGTTACGGCATCCGAGTCAGAGTGACCGCGCCTGACATGACGGTGGACTTCTCCGACTTCAATCCTGACACCGACCGGTTCGGTGCCTACGAACGCAAAGTCCTCGAGGGCGTGGTGGGGAAACTGTCAGGAGCCTGGATTACCGTGAAATCCCCGCCTGTCTCCGGCCAGCGGTACGAGCTCGACCAGCAGCTCGATAGCGCTGTTGCGGTCTCGATTCTCCAAAGATCTCAGCGGATCGTCATCAAGAACCGCCACTCGATTTGGCTGGGGGAGGACGGCTGGGAGATCGACGAGTTTGGCGGGCAAAACCACGGCCTGATCCTCGCCGAATGCGAACGAACCGGTCCGGTTGTTGACCTTGAAATACCCGACTTCTGTGAAACCGAAGTGTCGTCGGATCTGCGGTTCACCAACGATAACTTGTCCAAGCACCCGTGGATCGGCTGGGAGTCGTCCTACCTTGCTGAGCTAGCCACCAAGGGACCTTTCTTCGAAGACTTTGAGTCGTAAACCGTTCAAAGACTTCTTCCGCTATCCCGTTCGGAAACGTCAACTCCCAACGCGGACTGAGGCTCCTCCGTGCAGCGGAAGCGTGCCTCGATGCCGGACAGTGTTGTTCTTCGCCAACTTGCTAGATCGTTCTCAGCTAACCTGTTAGAAAAGAATCCACGCGACCTTTCCCGTGTCCTACCTCACAGCGCAGTTTTTCCTGCGAGCCTGGAGGTACCGAGATGGAAGGTGATTGGCTTGAGCAGGAGAGCACGCAAGTTCCCAACGTTCAAACGATCCACGCATGATGGGCGCAAGCAGGTTACTCCCGCCCCACGAATGCGGACCAGCCTATGCAGAATAGACCGACGGTATAGACGGGCGGTGTCGCTGAGGCCAGAGCAGCCCTCAGCATTTCCGACACAACGAGTCGCCTAGGCGAGTGGTTATCCGCGTGGGCGGATAACCACGGGTACATCGCATGTTAGCCGTGGAGGAGGACCTTCATGGTGGGCCGTGCCAGGATGGCAAGGGTTGCGACGGTGAAGGCCGATAGGGCGGATGCAACGCGTTTACGGTCGACGTTGTAGTTGTCGACGAGCCAGTCGGCAGCGACCTCGAGCGACCAGGCATCGACGTCAAAAACGTCAATGTTGCCGATCTGGTCGAGGACATTCTGGTCGATCGTTGTGCCCTTTTCGTGGTTCACGATAATCGCGATTTCCTGGTGCACGCCGCGGAGCGGTGTCAGCTTCGTGTCGGGCTTCTCGTCGAACATGCGGTAGATACCGGGGGTATCGATCTGTTGACCCTTGAGGGAGGCAAGAGGATACGTGACCTGGACGGGAAGACCGAGTTCTGCGGCGACTTCCCGAAGGAGCGGCTCCTGTTCGTTCGCGTAGTCGATGATGGTCGACAGTCCGTCGAGCGCCCCACATCCGCTAGAACGGTCGTCGGGGCCGGCGTGGATGTGACCCTCGGACCCGTACCAGGTGAGCCGGTTACTCAGTTCGTCAGCACCCCACAGAGGATCGGTGATTCCGCGGGCCGCAGCGAGGGCGACAAGCAGGCTGAGTGATCCGCCGGGAGCGCAGGGAACGACCTGTGCGTACGGGGTGGTTGGCCGACGACCATCAATGCAACGAGCCGGAAGATTCGTCTCGGTACGCATGTAGAGGGAACCATCGGAGTTTGCGAGCTGGAGAGGCTCGAGACCGGGATGACCGGGTTCTGGTGCGATGGTGCCTTTCGCGAGCTTAGCGAATACCCCCACCCGCTACTTCCAGCCCATTGTCATGAGGAAGCCAACGAGCATGACTCCGAAGCCGAGGAACAGGTTGTAGTTACCGTTGTCGAAACCGATCGGGTAGTTACCGCCGGTCACGTACGCGGTGACAACAATGATAAGGCCGAGAAGCATGAGGCCCACCATGAGGGGCGCCCACCACCGGGGTGAGCCCTTGAGCTCCCGGTTCTTCTCGATCTCCACATTTTCCTGAGCCCGCTTCTTCTGGACAGCGGCTTTGCGACGCCTTGATTCGGGCATGTTCGCTCCTATCCTTGTGATGGCATAATCTTAACCGGACTGGCGTTGCGATGAGGAGGGCGACCATGGGCCGACACACCAAGGCTAAACCGTCTGCTCCAACGAGGGTACTAGGTGTTGTTGGAGAACTCCTCATCACAGCGGGTGTCATCATCATCCTGTTCGTCGTTTGGCAGATCTGGTGGACCGACGTTATCGCCGGACGGGAGCAGTCCCGTGTTGTCAGCGAGTTCCGTGAGGAGATTCCAGAACCCGCGGAAGAACCTGCTGATGAACCGACCGAGTACCGGAGTGATCCCCCGGTGATTGATACTGCTACAGTAAAGGCCTCGATTGGCACGAACGACCTGTGGGGAGTTATGCACATTCCCGCTTTCGGTGATGACTACGAGGTTGGTATTGCCGAAGGCACAGACCTCTCGACCGTTATCGATAAGGGAAGCCTGGGCCACTACACGGATACGGCGATGCCGGGGGAGCTCGGCAATTTTGCCCTGGCAGGGCACCGGCAGTCCTACGGCGCTGCCCTTCGCAACCAGCCGGACCTCGAGGCGGGAGACCCCCTCATCGTGGAAACTGCCGAATACTTCTACGTGTACCGCGTGACCGAACACGAGATTGTTGCCCCCACCGCCATCGAAGTTCTCGCCCCGGTCCCCGGAAACCCGGGAGTCGCCGCCGATGGGTACTACCTGACGCTGACGACCTGCCACCCTCCCTTCATCTCGAACGAGCGCTGGATAACCTACGCAGAGCTCGACTACTGGATGCCCCGTAGCGAGGGCACACCGAAGGAGCTTTGATGTACTCTGCACTGTTCCGCCGGCTCCCCGGTCCGACGTGGCTCAAGGTGATTCAAGTACTCATCATTGTCGCCGCGATTATTGTTCTTCTCTTCGGCTGGGTTTTCCCATGGGCAGCCGAACACCTCCCAATTTCCGAAAACACGGTGGGCTGATGGCAAAAATTCTTATCGTCGACAACTACGACTCGTTCGTTTACACGATTGCCGACTACCTTCAACAGCTTGGAGCGGAGGTCGACATTGTGAGAAACGATGCGGTTGACCCTGAAGATGCGGCGGAATACGACGGGGTGCTTATCTCACCGGGCCCCGGAACTCCCGTTAATGCTGGAGTGTCGATCGATATGATCCGTTACTGCGCAGACAATCAGAAGCCGATGCTCGGCGTCTGTCTTGGCCACCAGGCCCTTGCCGAGGTCTTTGGTGGCACCGTGTCCCATTCGCCGGAGCTCATGCATGGCAAAACCTCCCAGATCAGCCATGCCGGCGGCGGAGTGTTCGATAGCCTGCCGAGCCCCCTCGAGGTAACCAGATACCACTCCCTCGCCATCGAAGACGGAACGAATCCTCATGAGCTTGAAGTAACCGCCTCGGTCCTCAGTGCCAGCGGTGAAGTGATCATGGCGGTCCAGCACAGGAACCTGCCACTGTGGGGAGTCCAGTTCCATCCCGAATCGATTCTCACGCAGGGCGGGCACCGCATGCTTGCCAACTGGTTGGCACTCGCGGGAGACAGCGAAGCCGTCGGCAAATCTGAAGGGCTCAGGCCCCTAGTCGACCGCGGATAGTTACCCGGGGCAATACTGGGAGATGTCCAAGACCGGGAGACGTCAAGATCAAGGGAGCAGCTCGTGAACTGCTCCCTTGATTCATCCCGCGGGTCTACTCTCCCTCGGTAGGCGAAGGCTCCTCCGTAGGAGGTGGCTCTTCGGTGGTCGGGTCGGGCGTTGGATCTTCCGTGGGGGTTGGATCTTCTGTCGTCGGATCCTCGGTCGGTGTGGGATCTTCTGTCGTCGGATCCTCCGTGGCCGGGGGCTCTTCCGCAACCGTGATCGTGATCTGGGTGCCGGTATCGACGATTGAACCTTCGCGGTAGTCCTGAGCGATAACAGTATCGG
Organism: Flaviflexus ciconiae; assembly: GCF_003971195.1. Classification (NCBI taxonomy): domain Bacteria; kingdom Bacillati; phylum Actinomycetota; class Actinomycetes; order Actinomycetales; family Actinomycetaceae; genus Flaviflexus; species Flaviflexus ciconiae. Next base: position 2,219,242 of record NZ_CP034593.1, read on the forward strand.
GCTCGGCTTCGGCAGTTTCTTCGTACTCGATCCGGTAACTCAGCTTGAGATTATCCAGCTCTGCCGTGGCGATATCAATATTCATGTTGAGGAGATTCGGGATAGAGACGCGTCCCGAGGAAACCTGAACGTTGACCTGTGTCCCACGCGGTACCTGCTGATCGGCGGCAGGGTCCGAGGAAACAACTTCACCCTCGTCATATTCGGGGAAGTTATCAACGGAATCTGAGGTGCCCCACACGAGGCCCTCGGCCTCGATGAGGTTTCGAGCGGAATCGACATTAAGGCCTGTGACATCGGGGACGGTGACCTCGCCAACGCCGGACGAGAACGACACGGTGACGGTGCTGCCCTCTTCGACAGAGGTGCCAATCTCCGGGTTGGAAGAAACAAAGAGGCCCTCTTCGACATCATCAGACTCGACGGGCTCGCCGATTACGAGCTCAAGATTGTGATCCTCCAAGGTTGTCCGCGCCTCGGTTTGGTCCAGACCTTCGAGGTTGGGAACGTCCACCATTGTGATTGTTGGTGTGGGTTCTTCTGGTGGATCATCGTTGCCGAATACCTGCCAGGCAACAAAGCCAAGAACCGCGAGAAGAATGACAATGATGGCCCACAGCCAGCCGTTGCTCGACTTCTTCTCCTGCGCCGGGAACTGGCCCGTCTGGTACGGAGGATAGTTGCCGGTATGTGCGGAAACCGCGGATGGTACCGACTGGCCGGTCGGGAACACGGTGGTGGCGATTGGTGTGGCCATTGGTGCGGGGGCCACGTAGGCGGTGGTGGCCGGTGCGGTGACCGCTTGTCCACGGACAGCACTCAGCAGGTCGGAGCGGAATGCCGCGGCTGTTTGGTAGCGATCATCGCGGTTCTTCGCGAGGGCTTTGAGAACGACGCGGTCAATAGAATCCGGAATATCAGCCGTCACGGTTGATGGTGGGGTGGGAACCTCGGAGACGTGCTGGTAGGCAACGGCAACGGCCGAGTCACCGGTGAACGGCGGCTTGCCAACCAACATCTCGTACAGGAGGCAACCAGCAGAATAAAGGTCGGAACGAATGTCGACCACCTCGCCGCGTGCCTGCTCGGGCGACAGGTACTGGGCGGTTCCAACAACCGTGTTTGTCTGGGTGACGGTCGAGTGATGATCGGACAGTGCGCGGGCAATGCCGAAGTCCATGACCTTGACCGACCCGTCCGGGGTCAACATAATGTTGCCCGGCTTAATGTCGCGGTGGATGATGCCCTCGCGGTGCGAGTATTCCAGTGCCGATAGGACACCGGCGGCCACGTGCGCGGCTTCGTCGATCGGGATCGGGTCGCCGTCGGCAAGTAGATCACGGACCGTCTGTCCGTTGACGTACTCCATGACAATGAATGGCAGGGTGACCTTGCCGGTCCCGGTCTCGACCTCTTCCTCACCCGTGTCGTAGACGGCAACGATCGACGGATGGTTCAGAGCAGCGGATGACTGGGCCTCACGCCGGAAGCGGGCGAGGAACGTGTCGTCCGTTGCCATGTCGGAACGCAAGATCTTGATGGCGACCGTGCGTGACAGCCTCGTATCGTAGGCGATGTACACCTGTGCCATCCCGCCACGCCCGATAAGCCGGCCAACCTCGTAGCGGTCGGCTAACATCCGGGGGAGTTGGTCCACCATGTTCTACCTTTCCTTTTGACCTAGTCGTTCAGTGCGGTCAGCAAGACCGACTGGGCCATGGGGGCTGCGAGCGAGCCACCGTCTGTTCCAAAACCTTGGTTTCCACCATTTTCCACTAAAACGGCAATTGCCACCTCAGGATTGTCGGCCGGGGCGAAACCAATAAACCAGGCGTGCGGGGCAATTGTGCTCGATATCTCGGCGGTGCCGGTCTTTCCAGCCACGTCCACACCCTGGATCTGAGCCCGGAAACCCGTCCCATTATCGACAACATCAACCATCATCGTCGTCAGCTGCTCGGCCGTGTCCTCGCTCATGGGTCGCGAGAACTCCGACGGGCTGGTTGTGCTGATCTCATCCAGATCGGCAGAGAGCGTACGGTCGACCAGATAGGGAGTCATGAGCGACCCGTCATTCGCGATCGACGAGGCGACCATCGCCATCTGCATCGGCGACACCTTCAGCTCGTACTGGCCGAAACCAACCTGAGCGAGCTCAGCCTGGGTCTGGCTGTCCGGGAACTGCGAAGGAGTGACAGGCATGGGGATCGACAGGGACTGACCGAAACCGAACCTCTCGGCCTGCTCCCTCATCGCGTCTTCGCCAAGCTCGACGGCCGCGATAGCGAAAGGTGTATTGCACGATTGGCGGATCGACTGAAGCAAGGTTGCCTCACCGGAACCGTCACCGCATGCTGCCTCACCCGGGTTGTGAATAACGTGGGTGGTACCGGGAGGTGAATACTCTGTGGGTGCCTCAATCTCATCATCCATGTCGGCGCCGCTTTCCAGCATCGCCGTGGCCGTCACAATCTTGTATACCGATCCGGGCGCGTACAGGTTGCCGCCCGTGGCGCGGTTAAGCAAAGGCTGATCTGGATTCGCGATCAGTGCATCATAGTTCGCCTGAGCGTCGGCAGAGTTGTGGGTTGCAAGCAGATTCGGATCGTAGGAAGGAATCGACACCATGGCAAGAATCCGCCCCGTGTTCGGCTCCAAAACCACAATGGAACCCTTCTGCCCGGCAAGAGCATCGACCGCTGCCTGCTGGATCTCTGGATCGAGAGTGAGCTCAACCCCGCCGCCGCGCTGCTCGTCCCCGGTAATGAGATCCCGGAGCCGCTGAATGGCAAGCGACGTGTCGGAGCCCCCGAGCACACTGTTCTCGTATCTCTCCACGCCCGTCATCGAGTTGAACGCGACAGAGAAATACCCCGTTGAGTGGGCATACAGTTCCCCCTGCTCGTAGGTGCGGAGGAACGAATACAGGTTGTCGACCGGCTCGGACGTCACGATCGTCTCGTCGGCCACGATGATGGGGCCGCGCTCGCGGCCGTACTCTTCGTAGATCGTTCGGACGTTGCGACTGTCGGCGCTCAGTTCGGGTGCCTTCACGAACTGGATCATGGTCACGGAGATCAAGAGAGCGAGGAACATGATGGCTGCGAGAGTGGCAAGCCGCCTGATGGGAAGGTTCACGAAAGGTTCACCGCCTGAGTGTCTGTGCGGTCAGCATCGGACTCGTCACGTGGAGTCTTCTCCTCTGACTCAGCTGATTCTTCGTCGCCACTATCCCAGTACTCGTCATCAATGTCCCAGGCCGGCGGCAGGGGCTCGCTGGACCGCACCTGGGGCCGTCGTGCAGCATCCGAGATTCGCAGGAGCAGGCCGATGACGATCCAGTTGCACAGGAGCGATGAGCCACCAAGCGCGATGAGGGGGAGCGTGAGGCCGGTGAGTGGGATAAGGCGAGTCACGCCACCAACGACAACGAAAACCTGGAGTGCGATGGTGAAGGAAAGGCCCGCTGCGAGGAGCTTGCCGAAGCCGTCACGAACATAGGCAGCACTACGCAGGCCCCTAATGACGATGATGAGATAGAGAGCGAGGATGGCAAAAACTCCGGCCATGCCCAGCTCCTCGCCGATTGAGGCAATGATGAAGTCGGAGTTCGCCTGGGGAACAATGCCGGGATAACCCTGACCGAGCCCCGTTCCAAACAGGCCGCCGTGCGCCATGCCGAAATTGCCCTGGACGACCTGGTAGGAGCCGAACGCAGCATCGTAAACCTCTGGGTCCATGGCGTTCAGCCACACGTTGAAGCGGGCCGTGACGTGCGGGAACAGTTGAAACACGACAAAGCCGCCGCCGAGTGCCAGGAGCCCGCCGATAACGATCCACGACAGCCGGTCGGTTGCCACGTAAAGCATGGAAACAAAGAGGCCGAAGAACAGGATTGAGGTTCCGAGGTCCTTTTGGAAGATCAGGACGGCAAGGCAGATAGCCCAGGCCAGCAAGATCGGAGCAAAGTGCCGGAGCTGCGGGAACTGGATCTTCAGAAACTTGGGGCCCGCCAAAGCCAGATTGTCGCGGTTGACGACGAGATAACCGGCGAAGAATATCGCGAGGAAGATCTTTGCGAGTTCCGCAGGCTGGAAGGAATAGCCAGCGATGCTGATCCAAATCCTTGCGCCATAGATCTCCCTGCCAAGGCCCGGGATAAGCGGCAGGACAAGGAGAACGGCGGAGACGATAAGAGACGTGTACGTGAACTTTCGCAACACCCGGTGGTCGCGTAAAGCAATGACAACGAGGGCAGCTAGCACCATGCCAAGGGGCGTGAAAATAGCCTGCGAGGTGACCTGGCTACCTCCGGTGGCAATGTCGATCCGTTCAATCATGGCCAAACCCAAGCCGTTGAGTGCCATGGCGGACGGGAAAATAACCGGGTCTGCGTAGGGAGCGGCCCATCGGATAAGAAGATGAACGAGCAGCGCTGTTCCGCCGAAGATCGCGGACACGACCATGATATTCCCCGGCATTTCTCCATTCGCTCCGAGATGCACGAGTGAATACGCTCCCAGGCTGATCACGGCCGAGAGGATCGTGAGGAAGAACTCGGGGAGCCTACCGGGGTGGGCGGCGAGATGAGTGACTGTCGCCATCAGGGCGTTTCCTCAGGCTGAGTGTCACTCTCGGTCGGCTGACCACCGCTGTCGGAACGGGGCGGCGGAGTCTGCGACGGCTCATCCGCTGGATCCTCGTTGGAACCGTCGACCGGACTTGGGGTCTCGGTGGGATCCTCCGTGGCGTCGTCGGCTTCCTTCTGTTCCTCGTTTTCAACGATCTGGTCCCGGAGGAATTCATCCTCAAGATCAGAGACGTAGTTCTCGGCGTCCTCCCGGGACGAATGCGTGACGGGCTCCTCGAGCCTGCGCTGCGCCGTTTGCGTCAGATCCTCGATTTGTAGGTCGGTGCGTTCATCAAGGTGCGAAAGTTCAATGGGCCCGAGGGCCTGAGGGACGCCCCGGTAGATACCGACGTTCCCGTCAGCTGAATAAACGTAGTACTGGGACTGCGTCCAGAACCAGGCGCCAAAGATGCCGCCAGCAAGAAGAACGAAAACACCGATAAGAACAGCAAGCCGTGCCGGCCATTTCTTTTTCTTCGGTGCTTCGTCGTCCTCAACGCAGTTCGGGTCGGCAACGTCCCCGGTGCGAACTGGACGCTTGCTCTTCCCGCTCTCAAACTCTGCGGAGGCGGAACCGACAACGACAGGAATCTGGGAGGGCGCGTTGGCACCGGAGATCTCGCGATCGTCGAGGATATCGGCGAGAACAACAGTGACATTGTCGGGAGCCCCGCCCGCGAGGGCAAGCTCAATGAGCCGGGATACGCACTTCTCGAGGTTTGCGTAGTGGAGGAGCGTGTGGGCGATCGTTTCGTTGGAGACAACACCGAACAGACCGTCGGAGCAAAGGAGCCACCGGTCGCCAACGACCGCTTCACGCACGGACTCGTCGAGCTCGACCTCGCCCTCCGTGTCGCCAAGCGCCCTCATGATCACGTTCTTCTTCGGGTGGTTCTCGGCCTCTTCCGGCGTGATCTGACCGTGGTCGACCAGGTACTGGACGAGAGTGTGGTCCTTCGTCACCTGAATGAGGGAATCACCGCGAAGCAGGTAGGCCCGTGAGTCACCGATGTGGACCATAGCGAGCTTGTTCCCCGACCGCATGAGAGCGATACAGGTGGTTCCCATGCCCTTCAACGCCGGGTCGTCGGTTGCCATGGCAACCAGCTCGTCGTGAGCTTCCGTGACCGTTTCCCGCAGCATCGGTAGCAGATCGTCGGCGCGGTGAATGTCATCGAGTTCGGATAGTTTGCTGACCGTGACGCTCGAGGCAGTGTCGCCACCGGCCGCGCCACCCATGCCGTCAGCAAGCACCAGGAGATGCGGTCCAGCGTAACCAGCATCCTGGTTGTTCTTGCGGACCGCACCAACATCCGACCGAGCGGCAAAGCGAAGTTGAACTGACATTGAGCGCCTAGCGTTGCAGGGTGAAGGTGGTTTGGCCGATCGTGACCGAGTCGCCTGCCTTCAGCGGGATGGGATGGTCGATACGCTGACCGTGGACAAATGTTCCGTTCGTGGATTGCAGGTCCTCAACGAACCAGGAACCCTCGGAATTAAAGAACCTGGCGTGCCTGGCCGAAGAATACGAGTCGTTCAGTACGAGAGCGGAATCGGGGGAACGCCCAACAATGATTGATGCGGTGCCAAGCGGAACGGTCGTACCGGCCAGAGGGCCGTCGGTCACAACGATCTTTGTGGGAACGCCCTTCTTAGGCTTTGGCGGGGCCTTAGCCTTGGGCTGGTGGTAGTTAACGGGGGCAACCGGTTGCGGCTTCTGCCCACGCTTCTTGACGCGCACACCGTAAATGTCCCGGCGCAAAGTCAATGTCACCGCCATGACAAAGATCCACAGCAGGACAAGGAACCCGATGTGGAGAAGTGTCAGTACAAGCTCGCTCATGCGTAGCTCTCCGGGCTATTCCAGAACATGATTCTCGTTCGGCCAATCGTGATCGTATTACCGTCAACAAGCGTGGCGGCAGAGATCCGGTGGCCCTCAACGAAGCTGCCGTTCGTGGAACCAAGATCGGTAGCGATAACGCCGCGTGGCGTTACCCGCAGTTCGAGATGGTGGCGTGATACGCCGGTGTCGTCAACGACAATGTCAGATTCGGAGCCGCGGCCAATGATCGTAACCGGGCCCGTCAGAAGGTAACGCTGTCCCTGAACATCGATGATGGGATTTGCTGCGGAGGGAACGGATGTAGTCACGGGTGCAACAGCTCCTCGAACGGTTTGGGAAGTGACGCGAACGGTGCCTGTGCCCTGTTCTTCGGCCTCCTCGAATGCAATGGCTATCGGACCAAGGAATGTGTAGTCCTGGGAGGTGGCGTATTTGATGGCGTGATCGCTGAGTTCATCCTCGATAGCGACCCGACCCCACTGGTCGATCTTCGCGTAGTCATCGGACGCCAGAGTGATCCGGAACTGGTTCGGAGAGATTGTGCGAGACCGAGAGTAGACCGCGGCCCCCTCGTCCATCGCACGGTTGATTGCCGACGCTATTTCGACCGGCTTGACCTCCGACTTGAAGGCGCGGCTGAACACGGAATTAACGGCATTCTCGATGCCGCGCTCGAACTTGCCAAAAGCTCCCACGCGTTTTCCCCTTTCCGATGACGGCCGGCCAGGTGGTCCGGAACTACATCAAGACTAGTAGGTTTTTGCTCCCAAGCGAGGGTCAGGGGGAGTTTCCTGGGGAGTCTTCCCACCAACATTCCCCAGTGTTGACATTGATTGCACAGCTCTCGGCCCTGCACATCCCTACGCGTAAGCTGGAAAGAGACCTTTAACGCGGATAGCGCGCCTAACCTCTCCACTAGTGCGGACGTCGGCCGTCTCACACCGGGTTCACTTTGAGCAATAGCAACAAGCAAGATAAACTAGGCGAGCTGGTTACCAGCACTGCGCAAGTGGCGGAATAGGCAGACGCGCACGGTTCAGGTCCGTGTGCCCGTGAGGGCGTGGGGGTTCAACTCCCCCCTTGCGCACCACCGGAAACGGCGAGATACCGAGAGGATCTCGCCGTTTCCTCATTCCTAGGAATCGAGCCGTGACACGGGCACAGCGGCGTACATGCGATGGGTTATGACGCGAGCACGGGTTTGCCGAACTCTTCGCCTGTTTGTTCATCAATCGGAGTTCCAACTTGATCTGGATCAAGGCGGATCGTTTGTATTCCCCATAGTGTCGGTGGTGTAGATGGAGCAGTGCTACCTGGCTCCACTTGTGAAGGAATGCAGGTCTCGTCGCCGTATCGGGGCGCGATTAGCTTCTAGGGGCATAGGGTGGTGGGACGGTTACTTAGCTTGTGGCCTCGTAGCCGAACGGGCTATGGGGTCAAAGGGAAGGAATGCGATGAGTACGGATGCCGAGACCCGGGAGAGCGACCTGTGTGTCAGCAGGGTTCCGCTGTTTCAAGGGCTCTCCTACGAAGAGCAGCTCGACGTTGCCGGCGTGGCGCAGCCGACGAAGAAGTCCCGGTCAGAAAGCCTTTACACAACGGGAAGCAGCATCTCTCAGCTCATGGTGGTCCACACGGGCTACGTCAAGATTTCCCGCACCACTGCAGATGGTCATGAGCAGATCATCCGAGTCCTCGGCCCCGGCGACTTTATCGGTGAATCCGCATTCCTGACGGGAGCCCGCCCCGACCATTCGGCTACTGCCCTTGAGCCTGCCGAATTGTGCGTGTTCCGCCACCGCGACCTTGGCAAGCTCGTAGCGAAGCACCCAAGCATCGCACTCCGCATGCTTCAGGGCGTCAGCCAGAGGCTACAACAAGCAGAAAACCGGCTCGAGGCCGTGATCTCCGGTGACGTAAGTTCCCGACTTGCCGACTACCTCCTCGATCTTCCTGCCCAGCGGGCAGACGACGGCAACCTTACAGTCCGTCTTCCTCTCGCAAAGAAGGACATTGCTTCCCTTCTGGATACAAGCCCAGAGTCTCTGAGCAGGCAACTCCGTTCGTTGACCGAGGCTGGGATTATCAGTCAGACACCGAAAACGGTGACGTTCCTCGACCTTGACCGCCTCCTCGCGCTCTCTAAGCAGAACTAACTACAGGCACAACTCCGAGAGGTAATAGGACCCGTAGGAGATTCACGCCTACTGTTAGACTGGCGGAATCTAGCGGAAAACCCACCGCCTGGCAGACATCAAATGGTTTGCGAGCGGCTCAGTCAAAGGAGGCCAGCGTGTTCACCGGGCTTGTTGAAGAAATCGGAACTCTTCTTGAGATCATTCCCCAGGAAGGCGGGGAAGTACAGATTGAGATCAGCGGCCCTCTTGTGGCATCCGATGCTGGACTGGGTGACTCGATCTCCGTTGACGGAGTATGCCTGACGGTTGTTGATCTTCCCGGTGAAGGTAGGTTCACGGTTGAGGCGGTCCCGGAGACGCTGACCAGAACAACTCTTGGCCGTGCTGCCACCGGAACCTCGGTGAATCTCGAGAGAGCCCTACCTGCGGGAGCTCGGCTCGGTGGTCATATTGTTCAGGGGCATGTTGATGGCATGGGAGAGCTACTGACCCGCACCGATGGTGGCCGATGGGAGGACCTGACCTTCTCGATGCCAGCGGACCTTGCTTACCTTGTTGCCGAAAAGGGGTCGATGACGGTCTCGGGAGTTTCGCTAACGGTCACCGCGGTGACCGAGAACAGCTTTTCCGTTTCGCTCATTCCCGCCACGCTCGGAGCAACGATCCTGGGAGGGCTGCAGATCGGAGATCGGGTTAACCTCGAAGTCGATGTCATCGCCCGCTATGTCGCGCGACTGATGGAAGGCAAAGAAGTAGCCGAGTAAACCGGAGTCGTTACCGAGTGAACTGACGTCGGGACCACATTCGCCCGCTGCCCTGATCGAAGTGGCACGCGATATAGCCACGATCGAGGTTGGGTAAAGGCGAGTATCCCAAATCGGCGGAATGTCGGTCTTTTCCCGGTTTTGCGAGGAATTTGTAGCGCCGGGGAGTAAACTTGAAGCACACGTTCGATTGGAAGGTTACGGAAGCGATGACGATCAAGGATATTGGCCCCGCGCCCCACGCATTCGATATTGAGAATGCTACGCGCGACAACACGAACTATCGGACAACGGTCTGGTCAGGGAAGTACCTTCAGGTTACTCTCATGTCCATCAAGCCCGGGGAATCAATCGGCCTGGAGGCACATCCGGACACCGACCAGTTCCTCCGCCTCGACGCCGGCGTTGGCAAGTGCGTCATGGGTCCGACGGAAGACAACCTGAACTTCGAGCAGGAAGTCTCGGATGGTTGGTCCATCCAGGTCCCCGCCGGAACTTGGCATGACGTCATCAACACGGGCAATGAGCCGCTACAGCTCTACACCATCTACGCACCCGTCCACCACGCTGCTGGAATCATCCACGAAACTGATGAAGATGCGGAGCGTGACGAGGAGTCGGGCGTTGACGTTCCCCCGGAATGGTCGGTCCAGCCCGATAACCAGGCTGAGGATCAGCACGCCTAAAGCGAGGCTCGATGGCCGATCCTCCAGGGAGGAATAAGTCTCAGAAGAAGGCTCGGCCACGATCTCCCAAGAAGGTCGAGCAGCCAACGGCGCAGGGGCGGTGGAAAAGGCTTTTTGGCCCATCCACCGCCCCTGCTATTGCATTGAGGCTCGGTGACCGCGTGAGCGGTTAGCGAGTGATGGCCTTGAACTCCTCGGTCTGCGCCTTGATTCCTCGCTCGGCTGCGAAGCGCTCAATCGAGGAAGCGCCGAAGAAGCCGGCCAGTTCCGGAAGTGCCTTGATGACATACTCGGCATCGGTCGGCTCGGCAATCGGGCCGCCGTGGCAGATAACGAGGACATCAGGATTTACTTCCTTACCGGCCGCAATGATGTCCCTGATGCGATCGACGCAGTCATCGAGGGTGAGGGCGGTCTGTGCGCCGATCGTGCCCTTGGTTGTGAGACCCATGTGCGCAACGAGGACGTCAGCACCGGCCTCGGCCATTGCCTTTGCGTCGTCAGCATTGAAGACGTAGGGGCAGGTAAGCATTCCAAGGTTATGGGCCTCCCGGATCATCTCCACTTCGAGGCCGTAGCCCATGCCCGTCTCTTCGAGGTTTTGACGGAACACGCCATCGATCAGGCCAACGGTCGGGAAGTTCTGAACACCGGAGAAGCCTTGGGCCTTCAGGTCCCGGAGGAAGCTCGGCATGATGCGGAACGGATCTGTGCCGCAGACGCCCGCGAGAACGGGGGTGTTCGTGACGACGGGAAGAACCTCGGATCCCATTTCCACGACGATCGCGTTGGCATCGCCATAGGGCATGAGGCCGGACAGGGACCCGCGCCCCGCCATGCGGAAACGGCCGGAGTTGTAGATGATGAGCAGGTCAGCACCGCCAGCCTCGGACGACTTGGCTGTGATGCCGGTGCCGGCGCCAACACCGAGGAGAACTTCGTTCTTCTCAACTTTGGAGGTGAAGCCCGCGACAATCTCCTCACGGCTTTGAGTGTTCATTTCTGAATTCCTTTCGAGTTGTTGATAAGTGCAATGAGTTTCTCCGCCGCCGCTTCGGCGAATGCTGGATCGTTAATATCGGTATCCATGGTTTCGATTGTGACGTGCGGGTTTGTGACTGTGGTAGTCAAGGAGTCGAAGAGAACTCGGTCCGCCTCCGGATCGTAGAAGGGGCCGCCTTCCGTTGCGATTGCCGAGACGCCGCGTAGCGGAAGTAGGACGTCGGTGGGTGCCTCGGCGAGGTTCAGCTTCTCACCGAGAGTTGTGCCGAGTTGAGCGTTCTCCTCCGGCGTTGTCCGCATCAGCGTGACCTGTGGATTGTGCGGATAGAAGTTTCGGCTGCTATAGCGTTCCGGGACTGACTCGGGACTACCGAAATTCACCATGTCCATTGCGCCAACGGACACGACCTGAGGTAAACCGGCTTTCGATGCGGCCTCGCTCCTGTTCGGCCCCGCGGCGAGAATCCCGCCAAAGAGCTCATCGCACCATTCCGTCGTTGTCAGGTCGAGAACCCCAACGAAGTAACCGTCTTCGATGAGTTTCTCCATAGAACGGCCGCCCGCACCCGTCGCGTGGAAAACGACAACGTCATAGCCGCGCTCCTCAAGATACTCTTGGGCGTGGGAAACGCAGGGAGTGGTGACGCCGAACATCGTTGCAGCGATTTGCGGTTTCGCGTTCTCGTGCTCTTCGCGGGTGCTCTTGAGCATGCCGATTGTCGCATGAACCGCATTGGTCAGAACATCCTGAAGGATTGAGTTTAGTCCCTGGACGTCCACGATTGAGGGGAACATGGCGAGATCGGAGGTCCCGACATACTCAGCAACATTTCCTCCAGCCATCGTCGACACCATGACTTTTGGCACTCCGACGGGAAGCTCCCTCATGCCCGCCGTGGCCAGGGCCGTTCCCCCGAGCCGCCGAGCGAGAACACGGCATCGATCGTGCCCTTGGCGTACAGGTCCGAGATAATCGTTCGCACCCCGGATGTCATGGCAGCCATAGAGGCTCCGCGATCCTTGGAATCAATAAGTGCGGTGAGTTCGGCACCGCCCGCACTGGCGACGACGTCATTGGAAATATCGGTTGGGATCTCCGAGGGGAACGTCCCGCGTGGATCATGGTGGTGGAAATATTTTGCTCCTCAAAGATCTCTCGACAAAACTCAAACTCCCGACCTTTGGTGTCGAAAGTTCCGACGAGCGCAACGTTTGCCATAGCCCCTGCCTTCTCCATTGAATACGATGGTGTGTGACTTAGCTTATATGAGTGTGGCCGGGGGTAAGCAGACGAAGGTCGGTAACAGAGTTCGGTCAGCGAGCGTCCTCCTAGAACGGGCGAAGTTTCAACGCCACCACGTGTCGGAGGGAGTTGCGGGCATGCGCCTCTTGTGCTGGGAACGAACAAAGTACCGTTCAATTGCTTCCGCAATTGCTTCGGGAACGTCCTTGCCCTCGAGATAGTCGTCGATGTCGGCGTAGTGAAGGCCGAGCTCGTCCTCGTCAGTTCGCATCGGATTATCATCGAGCAGGTCGGCGGTCGGCACCTTGTTCCACAGGTATTCGGGTCCACCAAGGGCTTGGGTGACGGCCCGGACTTGGCGTTTATTGAGGCCTGCGAGGGGAGTGATGTCGGCTCCACCGTCACCGTACTTGGTGTAGAAGCCCGTCACTGCTTCGGCCGCGTGATCGGTGCCGATGACGAGAAGGTTTTCGTCGCCGCCCACCGCGTACTGGGCAATCATCCTCATTCGGGCCTTCGTATTGCCCTTGTTGAAATCCGACATGCGCTGATCGGCCGCAAGGTCGTATTCCTTTTCGAAGGCGTCCACGGCCGGCCCAATGTTGATCGTGATCCTGCGGTCCGGGTTAATGAAATCGAGTGCGCCCTGCGCGTCATCCTCATCGGCCTGTATGTGGTGGGGAAGCCGGACGGCAAAGAACTGGACTCCTCCGCCACTCTTTCTTACCCGTTCAACTGCGAGCTGGGCGAGACGCCCACCGAGCGTGGAATCAACTCCACCGGAGATCCCAAGAACGAATCCGCGGGCCCCCGTCGCCCCCAGGTAGTCGGCAAGGAACTGGACTCGCTTTTCGATCTCCTCCGCGGGGTCGATAACGGGCTTAACTCCGAGCTCCGCAATGATCTTTTCCTGCATCTCACGCATGTTTAGAGACTACCGCACGGGCCTGCGGACATAGTCTCGACTTTTGACCTTTGTCTGTGGATAACTACCGTTTTTCGGTGGATAACCCCGGTTTTTCTGTGAATTTCTGTGGATGACCGGTGGATAACTTTGTGGATAGGATTGGAGATTTTGAGTTACACGTATGTCTTTCAACAGGTGAGGAGTGAGCCGCCTGTGGATGTGGAGAAAGGTTGTGACAAAGTCTTGGGGGATCCTGAGCAGGTCAGAGTGTCGCCGACCGAATGTGTGTAACCGCGCGCGCTGGTATCGCAGATGCACGGGTCCGCGGTGTCGCAGAAACCACGGCGAAGCTACCTGTGAAATGGCTAAACGACAGGTGGAGGTAGGTAACCCGATATGAAAGTCGGTACATCAACAAGGGACAGACACTCCAGGGCGCCCCGGTGCGAGGTGCCGGGCTGAAGGACAGCGATTGAGTCTCAGTCTTCGAAGCGTCCCCAGTTGGCATCCAAGCCTCGCAGCCTGTCCATTTCCCTACGTTCCTTCTTCGTGGGGCGCCCCGCCCCACGTTCTCGCTTGAACAGCGGAGGCATGAACACCTTTTCCCGTGGTGGCGTGTGGTCGATGTAGCACCCCTGTGCAATCGGGGCGCTCGTCCTTTTCACGATGAGTTTCGTGACTTCAAGGATTCTGTCCTGTCCTTCGATCCGCAGTCGGATTTCATCCCCAACTTTTACTTTCTGGGCTGGCTTTGCGGGATCTCCGTTGACCCGCACATGTCCCGCCTTTGCCGTATTTGTGGCGAGTGTGCGCGTCTTTAACTGCCGCACGGCCCATAGCCACACGTCGACTCGAACGCTTTCACTCATGTAGTGATTGTAGTTCGAGCCAGCGCCGAGCCTGAGAAGGATGCGTGAAGACGAGAACTTCGACGTGCTCGAACATCTGTTGATGGGAGTTGATGAAACTTTGGAGTTTGTTTCGGGTTGACCACGCTCGCCGGAGAATGTGTTGCCGGTTGGTGAAGAAGGTGCGCAACGGAGACTCAATATTGCCGTTCCACAGGACAGTGCGCCGTAGCGAACGGTGAATTGTTCGATTGATGACCTGGTACATCTGGATACGGGCGGGATAGTTGAGGAACACAACGTGAGTGGCCCTCTCCAGAAGGAGCGAGTGCGCGGACCGGTACTCCACTCCATCACCCACCGTTGCCCACGGGTCAGCTCATCAACTCGCTCTTCAAAGTCCGGCAACGGTATCCAGCCCTGCCCGTGGTAGAGGTAGTCGATTTCCGTGAAGGGCAGATTGAGTGCCAGAGATAGTTCCCGGCACAGGGAAGTCTTGCCGGACCCGGAGGAACCGGCTATGAGGATTCGAAGGTTTTCGTTACCTGTCATCCTGTTTCTCCCGTCGGGATCGTGGTCCACTTTGGCTGGAACTGGCCGGCCAGTTAGGGATCAAGCTTCTTGGCTGTGCAGCTCGCGACCCTCTTGCTTGACAGTCAGATGGAGTGCTGACCGCCCCGGTTACCGCTGTCTGCGGCGATAGCGAAATCATGGCACAAGGGGCTTAATGTGGGGGCGGCGATACCGTCGTGAATTGCGACAAAATGACATCCCAGTCGGCTGTGAAATGACTGAAAGCTTTCAGATGCATGCCCAATGAGAGTTTTTCGGTGCCAGATCAGTGTTATTTACTTAACCTGTCACCTATTTCACGACAGATCCTTGTCAGTTGGTCACCTCCGGTTAACTTTGCCAGTTAACAGTAGATACATGACAATGGCGGACAGAGGAACGAGACATGCCACCCGGGCAAGTCTCGTCGACGAATTCCGCGCTGTTGTTGCCCGCACAGGGATCCTCAACATTGTCGATGTAGCATTCGGCGGCAGGGCTCTCCACGATGGGGTTGGGCTACCAGTGGGAGTCTTAACTTTCCAAGCTCTCGGTGATGACTGTGCCGAATGGATGATCGTCGCCGGTTCCTCAGATGTTGATCCCTGGATCCACGTCGACACCGCACCGGAATGGGTGCAGGGAGCCTTCGACATTACCGCTCGCCCGGCCCTCGTTGCGTGGGGCCAGCCAGGTCGCTGGGAAACCTCGAAGGGCCGTATCGAACTCGAAGAGGCCGGTCATGTCGCCATTGCAGATCTGGAGCGGCCCTGGCTCACCGACGGTATTGCCGATGACATTGCTCCGGTCTTAAACAATGAGGGGACTCGTAAGCATTTCAGAGAGATGCTGCCCCGCTGGGAACCCGATGTTCTAGTCATTGCCGATATGGACTCCTTGAGTTCTGCTGCGTGGAATGCTCTCACTCAGCCGGAGCCCACACTGAATCGGGTCCGGTCCGCCGCCTCGCTGCATGCGCTACACAGTCACGTCCATCTCCTCGAACCAGAAGATCGCGGCATCAGTGCGGCCCTCGACCTTGTTGGTCGGCTCTGGAACGAGTACGTGCCCGGCAAGCCCAGGCCGCTCGACGCTGTCTTCGGGCCCTACGATATTGCGCCGCGCCGAGCGAACATCGAAGAGAAGCTTCACAACGCGAACCGGCAGCTCGTGTGGGGATGGGCTATTGCCGCCATGGCAGAAGCCGCCAGCGGCACCCCGACGGAGCAACGCCGCTTCATCTTCGACAGCCACGGCCTGCTTGCTCGCGAAAACGGCTCGTGGGCACGCCTTGTCGGCTTCGACAGCCAACGCCTGGCGATCACCGGCCACGACGATAAGTCAGCACAAACCAATTCCGCAAACACTTGCGAAACCCGTCGTTATGCGAAGCCCTCGTGGGCCCCGGACCTTGCCGGTTCCTTCGGCGGGCAGGAAGCCTGGACGGTGCGAGGCTTTTGGCGGGGCGAGCAAACCACCGGGCCCCTGGAGACCATGCGGGGCATGTCGGTCCTGTCCAACATCCGCCCAAGCCGGGCACCGAACCTTCCAGCTGCGCTCGCGGACGTGCCCGACCCGGTCAACCACAGCGCACAGGTGGAGGTTCTGGGGATGATGCAGGGCATGCAGGACTACAGCTGGAACGGCAGCGTTCTCGCTACCTGCCCTTTCTACGGCACAACGCCGCTCAGCTACCGGTTCTAACGGTGCGGGGCAATCAAAACCTTGGAATGAATGGGCTGGCTGCACGGTGAGGGGCAACGCCTGAGCTCCTGGGAGTCATGCGTTCACGTGTGTCATGAGCACCTTCAGGTTAGATATGAGCTGTACTAACTCCTAAACTGCCCGGTGGTCCTCCCCGAATCACGCCCTGTTCATGGCGTCCCGGAGAAGTTCAGCCAGTGCACATTGACCTAGTCAGCTCGCTTCGTAACGTCGGCAATAAAGTTGTCCGCAGCCTCCTCGGTATCAACGACTGCGATATAGAAGGTATCTCCCATTCCCCGCCGGTACTGTTCGGGATTACGTTCAACAAGCCGAATGTTTGTTTGCCATCGGGAGTGAAGTGCATTCGCATGGAGGCGGTAGGTGACATCGTCCTGCCGTGATGCGTAAACCGCGATCCCCCGGTTTCCGTTCGGTTGGGGAACAACTGGGTTAAGAAGGGGATCGAGTGACGCGATTGCCGCCGCATAAACCTGGTAGGAGTCGAGTTCCTGAGCGTAGTTATGCATGTCAAGCGTGAACGCCGGGGGAGCGGACCGCGATACCCGGATAATCCGAGGTTCTGCATCAGGTGGGAAAGCGATTTGAACGTGCAGGAAAGTGAGCTTGGCACGCAGTGCCGTAGCAACGTCGCGTCCGATCTGGCTCATGACTTCCGGAACAAGGCTGAGAGTGCGGTATGCATATTCCGTTGATGACACCGCAGGCCATGCTGTAATCCCTTCGAAAAGGACTTCCCGTTCGGCTCCGACAAACCCGTCCCAGGACAGGACGGGACCCGATGCTTCACCGGTAGGGATACCTGCCTCGCGAACAATGTCGAGCGAATCAGCATCGGAGCTGCCCCAGATGATCCCTGGGATATTAAAATCGCGCCGCAGCTGAGCATCCTGACTGAGCCAATACGAGTTGTTGGATTCAAGGCGGGACGGTTTACCGTACGTATGGGCAAAGTAGGCGACCGCTCGATATACCTCACCGTAGTCTTCGAGGCTGGTCACCCGGTAATACTCAGCTAGAGACGACTTGAGGCGGTGATCCAACCCGTCATACTCAGCATCCCCGATGCCGAGGACACGGACACCCGAGGCGGCAAGATGTTCGCACAGATTGATGTTGATCTGTGGGAAATCAGGTGAAACAAAAATGAAGTTGCTCATCGGTGTCCTAGCGTTGACTACCTAGATCCTAAAACCGAATCTATCGAGATTGGGGGAAGTTAGGAGGGACTCCTAAATGAGCCGGTCGCGGTACTTGGAGCAGTAGCACTTCTTCCTATCGCTTCTATCTGCCACTGGGTGGGAAAGTATGGCATGCCCAAGCCCCATACAAGATGCGTACTCTTCGTCGTGCGATATTTAATAGCTCGCCAGTAGCTAAGTTGCTGATGTCATACTGCACTCTGTTCACGCCTCTTGGTAAATAATTCCTGGAGATTGCCATCAACCATTCCCGCAAGGTGCACCAAGAAGGCCCGACACATTGTCATTACTCTCTTCGCTGTGGAAACATCGCGCTAGCAATATGGGAGATTGTTAAATGTCTCTGAATTTCTGTTTATTTAGGCAAGATGCCCATTTGTAAATTGCTGGAGAACAAACATGCTAAATTCAGTGCTTTAGCGCAGTTCTGTCATGTAAGGTCCAATATTGTTTTGTCTAGCGATGTTGAAATAGGGCGGCAGTCAAAGGGTTGTTTCACAATAGCTGCTGTAGTCGATGAATAAGCGGGATTTAGATGGATACTGAGTTGAGTCCCAACCTGTGTGCCTGGATTTCTGCGTTGCACGTGACTGGGAGAGAAAAGTTTGATCTTTCGCCAGTGGCGAGGAACGATCGCTGGCCTTGGTTACTCGAGGAAGCAGAGATCGCCTATCGCTCAATGGTGGAGATAGCGGGAGAGCTTCCTGGTGAGGTTGAGACACTGCGACTGTTTTCTGAGCTACTGCGAATGATTGGTGGTTCGAGCGAACCGCTCACGGCGGGACTCCCTCAAGAAGTGGTTTTGCATTCGGTCGACATGTTTGAAAGGGACCTTCTCACGGTGATTGATGAGGGCACTCTTGGCCGGTACATTTTAGCGGCTGAGCTCTCGTGGGCTGAGAACGATTTGCGGCTAGGTGAGAATTCCAGCCTAAATGAGTGGTGGTCGGTGCCTACTTACTTGAATAGGTATGGAACTCGCCTGCCAAACTTGTTCCGCGCTGCTTACCTCTTTAAAAAGTCGTTACCGCTAATTGGTGGGCTACCGCATGACACAATTCTTTGCGAAGACAGCGCGTTGGAGTTCGCTCAACGTTTGGGGCGGTACGTGAACCTGGAATCGGTGCCGGATGAACGGAGGGTTTGCCGGATTAAGTCAGGCGAAGATTTCATCAGGCTGGTGGAGAGCTATCCTGCAACGGTGACAGCACAGGGACGTGGTAGGCCAGATGTCAGTACGTTGAAGCAGATCGACGTAGTCCCAGATTGGAAGCGAGTCGGGGAGCAATTTGATGCGGTGAGTGTGGATTGTAGAACCTATCTCACTGCTTCGTGGCGCCCGCTCTCTACGTCCTACGGATTTACGCGCATCTCCGGTTGGGTTCCGGAAGCTGTCTACCTACTCAGGAGTCAGAGTGTTCATACTGCCTGAAACACAGGTGTTAAATTGTGCGGTAGAGGATCTTCGTGGTGAGCAGCGGGTAGGTTTCTGTGGCTTTCATCCATCCGCAGGTAGCCGTGTATTCACTGTTTGGCGATGATAGCTGGGAATGTGCATAGGGCGCTCTTCCAGTTCTTAACAGAGAGCGCAGCGCCTTGAGTGCTGGGTTTGAAGAACCGGATCTATCGGCTGTGACGCGTTCATAATCGGATCGTGATGTATCTGGCTCATGTAAGCGCAAATGTGCTGACAAGTGGGTTCAAAGTGCTGAAGGAACGGGAGGATTCCAGGAAGGCTTATTGCGACTGTCGCTTACCGTGAGTCCGACATGGAGGGTGATGAGGGCTTTCTCAATATTGCGCTTCATCACTCAGGTAACATCTCGATTCTGAAGCCTGGTGAACAGTTGCCACTTGACCTGATTCCGTCCGAGGCATCACCGCCGGTGTTATACGGCGGGAGGGTTGACGTAGTGACACTGGTGGCCCACAACCGGCCTATCCCTCAGGATTGATGGCGTTGCGGGTGAATGTTTGGCCGCCTCGTACCTGGGCTCCGATTACTCGGGTCTCAGGCACGAGGCGGTTGAGGTGGAACTAGCTAGCCTTATTCCGTTCGGCCTTCTTCTTTGCGTCCTGCTCCCTCTTGTAGAGGACCTTCTCATCGATTGGTGCATCGTTTGATGCTCGGTGTCTGCGGTAATAGTCTGCGGCTTCTTCCTGGCGTTGCCGTTCCAGACCGGAGGAAATCGGGGCACGCCAGTGCTCCTGGGTGTAACCGAAGGCCGCGACGAGGTCGAGGGCGTGGGGCCTAATCTTTGTAAGAAGGCGGTTGATGTAGTCATCAAGGGTGCGTGCCCTGCCGTGCGAGAGGTGCCCATGCATGAGATACCAGGCCAGTTCCCGCTTGATTGTTGTCAGCGCGAACAGGTCGCGCAGACGCACGAGCACTGCCTTCGTTTCTTTGTCCTCAATTTTCTCTAAACCGTTGTTGAAGGCCGTGAGAAGGATGAGGTCAACGTGCGCCTTGGCTGCATCAATCAGCTCGGCCTGATGAGAGTTGACGAGAGCCGCCGCGTCCTGTTTGGACATGCTGGACGCTTGGCGCAGGTCAAGGCTGAGTTCTTCAATGAGGCCCTCGGCACGGGACGAGATCAGTTCGACCTGCAGCGAGGGGTCCCGTAGGGAGGCGGCCGTTCGGCGGACCGATCCAAGGTCGGCGGCTGACTGGAGGAGCCGGCGCCAGGGGGTGTGTCGAGTTGAGATTGTTTCGGCCCGTGAAGCAATGAACTTGGTGACGTTGCCCGTGTCCATGTCCTTCATGGAGTTGGCGTACTCACCGAGGAGGCGCTTGCCAACAAGCTGGAGGAGGACGTGGTTGTCTCCCTCGAAGGTGGCGTAAACGTCGAGGTCGTCGTGGAGGCCAACGAGTCTGTTCTCCGCCATGTACCCTGCACCCCCGCAGGCCTCCCGGCATGCCTGGATGGTGTCGAGAGCCAGCCAGGAGGAGGTGGGCTTCAGGGCCGCTGCCATGGTCTCCAGGTCAATGCGGTTGTCCTCCGTATCTCCCTCACCGGAGAACACCTCGTGGAACGCCTGGAGCAGATCCTCCTGAGCAAAGGCCGAGGCGTATGTGCGAGCGAGGAGCGGGAAGAGTCGCTTCTGGTGCAGCTGGTAGTCGAGAAGAACCACTTCGTTGATTCCCGTGAAGTCGGCGAACTGGCGGCGCTGAGTTGCGTAGGTGACGGCGATGCCGAGGGCCAGTTCGGCAGCGTTGATCGCCGCTCCCGAGAGGGATACGCGGCCCTGGACGAGGGTGGTCAGCATTGTGAAGAAGCGGCGACCGGGGGAGGCAATGTCGGAGCTGTACGTGCCGTCCGCTGCCACATCACCGTAACGGTTGAGTAGGTTCGTGCGGGGGACCCGCACGTGATCAAAGGCAAGCCGGCCGTTGTCGATACCGTTCAGACCACCCTTCTCGCCATCATCCTCGACCGAAACACCGGGGAGGATCTTACCGTCCTCGCGGATCGGAACGAAGAAGCAGTGAACGCCATGGTTGACGCCGTTCGTGATGAGATGGGCAAACACAACCGCGGCGTGCCCGTGCAGTGCTGCGTTACCGAGGAACTCCTTTGTGGCGGCCCGGAAGGGTGTGTCGATGACGAATTCTTCGGTTTCCGGATCGTAGGTAGCCGTGGTTCCCACGGCAGATACATCGGATCCGTGGCCGATCTCCGTCATGGCGTACACGCCGGGAAGATCGAGGCTCATGGTCGGAGCCAGCCACTTCTTGTGGTGCTCTTCGGTGCCGAGGTGGAGGATCGCGGAGGCGAACAGCCCGAACTGGACACCGGCCTTAATCTGCACGGATGGGTCACCGGCAACCAGTTCCTCAAAAGCGGCAAGGTTACCGCCGGGATTATTCGTGCCACCGAGGGACTTGGGGAGCATCTGCTCGGACCAGTTCCGTTCCGCCAGCTTCTTCAGTCGTCGGAGCGTTAGTTCGCGGTGATCTTCCTTGGAGATGTTCATGGGCCGCGCGAAATCAGGATCAGCGGCAATCGACCGGCCGTAGTCCCTCATGTCGCGCCACCTACCGTCAAGAACCTTGGTGAGGCCGTTAATGTCGATCCGGTGATCGTCGTCGACATGAAGATGGGATTCGGTGGGGCTTTCGCTCGACTCGTTAGCCGAGATAGGGCCGGTGGCATTGGCCACGGCCCCTGCGTCGTTAGCTCCTGTGGGTACTGGAGGTAGTGTCGTCGTCATTGAGAACTCCCGTGAGCAGTGCTTGAACAATAAATGTGATGAGGCTGTCCTTGTCCATCGAGCGGTCCGACTCCATCCACCACTTGAACGTGGCGTTGACGAATCCGGTGGCTCCGACCGCCCACAAGTCGCGGCGGTCTTCCGGTAGCTCGTCATCCATCGCTTCCGCGATCAGAGTGGAGCAGTCGGCAAGGAACTGGTTGAGGCCCTCGGAGGGCTGAGTGATGAACCGGTAAACATTGGTGGAACTAGCCGCCGAATCCACGTACATCCGAACCATTGCCCTGATTGATTCTTCCGGGGTGGATCCCGCCCGGACGCCCTCTTCAAGGCGATGTGTCATCCGGGACAAAATCGAATCACCTAGCGCTCGCTTAAGCTCGTCTTTATCCTGGAAGTACCGGTAGACAATCGACTTCGAGGTTCCGCTCGCGGCAGCGATCGCCGCCATGGTCACATCGGGACCATCGGTATGGATCAGCTTGCGAGCAACGTCGATAAGCTCGGCACGCCGCTGTTCACGGTGGCTGTCCCAGCGCGTTGATCGCCTGTCGGTCGATGTAGTAGGGTTCACAAAACCGACGGTATCAGATACTCTCGGTATTGCATACCTTTGAAATATAAGGAAAACGAAGGAGACCTCGTGAAATATCCTCGCAATGTTGCGGTTCTCGGCGGAAACAGGATTCCGTTTGCCCGGGCTGGCAAGGCATACAAGAATGTCAGCAATCAGGACATGCTGACCGCAGCACTCGACGGACTCGTCGCGCGATTCTCTCTCCAGGGAGAACTGCTGGGGGACGTCGCGGCAGGGGCTGTGCTCAAGCACGCCAAGGATTTCAACCTGACCCGCGAGGCAGTCCTCGGATCGGCTCTCGACTCCCGCACACCCGCCATCGATATTCAACGGGCCTGCGCCACGGGGCTCGACGGCATCAGCCTGGTCGCGAACAAGATTGCCCTCGGACAAATCGAGGTTGGCGTTGGCGGCGGCGTTGACTCCACGTCGGATGCTCCGATTGAGGTCAGCAATGACCTTCGGGCTCTCCTGCACCGCCTCAATACCGCGAAGACCACGAAGGACCGGCTCAAGGTTCTCAAGGACATCCGCCCCGGCCACCTCAAGCCGTCCGCACCCTCGGCTGCCGAGGTCCGCACCGGCCTGAACATGGGCCAGCACCAGGCGCTCTCCACCGAGCGCTGGGGTATCACCCGCGAAGAGCAGGACGAGATCGCCTACAACTCGCACAAGAACCTCATGGAGGCCTACGAGAAGGGCTTCTTTGATGACCTCATGACCGGCTACCAGGGCCTGGACCGCGACGAGAATCTCCGCGTTTCGACCAGGGAGAAGCTTGCCTCCCTCAAGCCTGTCTTCGGTGGCTCCGAGGGAACCATGACCGCGGGCAACTCGACTCCGCTGTCCGATGGTGCCTCCACCGTTCTTATCGCCTCCGAAGAGTGGGCCAACGAGCACGGCCACCAGCCGCTCGCCTACATTCGCGACATCCACACTCGGTCAGTTGACTTCGTGAACGGCGCCGATCTGCTGTCCGCACCCGCGTACGCGGCCCCCGAAATGCTTGAGCGTCACGGCCTCACCCTCGACGACATGGACTTTGTCGAAATCCACGAGGCGTTCGCGGCCACCGTCGCGATGATCCTCAAGGCGTGGGAAGACGAGGAGTTTGGCAAGAACGAACTCGGCCTGCCCGGTGCTTTTGGCACGGTCGACCCCGCCAAGCTCAACGTCTACGGCTCCTCGCTTGCGGCGGGCCACCCCTTCGCTGCCACGGGCGGCCGCATCGTCGCCTCCACGGCGAAGATGCTCTACGAGGCGGGCCCCGGAAAGCTTGCCCTCATTTCCATTTGCGCAGCTGGTGGACAGGGCACCGTAGCCCTGCTCGAATCCGCACGCTGACCTAAACCCCCGAAAGGCTACCAATGAAGCTCGACTACCTGTCCTTCGTCCGGTCCGGTCCCGGCAAGTTCATTGCCAAGAAAACCGGCCTGCCTGAGCCGGCGGACCTGCCAAGGTTTAAGGATCGGCCGCAGCCGATCCTTGGTCCCGTGCTCGTCCTCGGTAACTCGCAGGGCACGGAGGATATCGCCAATCAGCTTCTAGCCTGGGACGGGGACGTCCGCAGGCACGGCGATGAACTCGACAAGATCGGTTCAATCATTGTCGTCCTTGACGACATTGTTGAGCCGGGCCAGACCGGCCCGATCATCGCCGAACTGCCTGCCGCATTCAAGAAGATGAAGAAGGGCGGGAGAGTCATCACGGTCTCCCGCACACCGCTTGAGGATGACCCGGCCGTTAACGCGGCCCGGGCCGGCCTCGAGGGCTTTATCCGCACCCTTGCAAAGGAAGCTCGCTACGGCACCACCGCCAACGGGATCCTTGTCGACGACGATGTGGAACTCACCTCTTCCTCCGTGATCGGAGCACTTCGCTTCCTCCTCACCGCCAAGTCCGCCTTCATTACCGGTCAGACCCTGCGGGTCTCCGCCGAAGGCGGAGGCATCCCCACCCTGTGGGAACAGCACCTGTCCGGCCGAGTCGCCCTCGTCACCGGTGCCGCCCGCGGCATCGGAGCAGCGATTGCACGCACCCTCCACCGGGACGGTGCGAAGGTCATCATCCTCGATGTACCCGCCGCGGGGAGCGCCCTCACCGATCTCGCGAACGAGATCGGCGCGATTCCGTTGCAGATGGACATCACGGCCGACAACGCCGGTGAACGAATCGTTGAGGAACTCGCAAAGCGTGACCTCAAGGTCAACGTCTTCGTGCACAATGCCGGAATTACGCGCGATAAGTACTACGTCAACATGAGCGAGGACCGCTGGAACTCCGTCATTGACGTCAACATTGCCGCCCAGCTCCGCATTAACAATGCACTGCTTGCCTCCGACCGGATTGGCGACCAGTTCCGTCTCGTATCCCTGGCTTCCACCTCCGGAGTTGCCGGCAATGCTGGCCAGGCAAACTACGCCTACTCGAAATCCGCCGTCATGGGCATGGTAGCGGCCCTCGGCCCGATCCTCGCCGAGCGCGGCGGCACCGCTAACGCCGTTGCCCCGGGCTTTATTGAGACTGAAATGACGGGGAAGATCCCCGCCGTTCAGCGCGAAGTGTTCCGCCGTAGCAACTCCCTCAAGCAGGGTGGTCTCCCCCTCGACGTCGCCGAAACGGTCTCGTTCCTGGGTAGCCTCCCCGCGGGCGGATACGTCGGACAGACCCTCCGGGTCTGTGGACAAAACCTTGTGGGGCGATGATGGTAATCGAGCACGACAAGCTTCCCACTTTCGGCCAAACGTTCTCGGCGGCCGCCCTCCAGGCGGTCCGCATGAAGGCGGGCAAGGAGAGTGAAGGAACCCTGCCCGACACTCAGGCCAGGGCAAAGGTCACCGCTGACAGGGCCGTCTACGCTGACTTCGCCCACCTTGTTGGTGATTCGGTGGCAACCCACCTGCATCCGGGCTACATTCACGCACTCGGCTTCCCGCTCACGATGTCGCTACTGGTGCGGAAAGACTTCCCGCTTCCCCTGCTGGGAATGCTCCACATGACGAACCGGGTCACCCAGACCAGAGGTATCGAAGCCGGTGAGGAGATGGAGATGATTGCCAGCATTGGCAATGCTCGCCCCCACTACGCGGGGACGCTCCTCGACTCCGTGGTAACCGTCCTTGTTGACGGCGAGGAGGTCCTTGTTGACACTGCAGGCTACCTGGTTCGTGGTTCCGAGCTGGGCGGGCCGCGCCCTGAACGGCCCGAGAGGGAAGAGTTCACTCCCGGGATTCCAACCGCCCAGTGGAAGCTGGGAGCCGACGCCGGACAGCGCTACGCAAAGGTTTCCGGTGACGCAAACCCAATCCACCTAAACTCCCTCACGTCGAGACCCTTCGGCTTCAAAAAGCCGATCATCCACGGCATGTACTCCGCCTCCCGTGCCTATTCAGCAACCGGAGTTGGCAGCAACGGTCCCCGTGACTGGTTTGTCGAATTTGAGGCCCCGATTGCTCTGCCGGGCAAGGTCCAGTTTGCGACCTCCCGTGAAGGCAACCGCGTTAGCTACGAAGGATGGCGCGAAGGCCGAGGTGATAAGCCAGCCAGGCGTCACTTCAACGGATACGTCGAGCGGGGCTAAGAACCGATGCTGGCAACAAGCCAGAAAGAACAATGGGAGAGCTCCCAAAAAGATATGGGAAGCTCTCCCAAAGTTCTGCCAAAGTTTGGTCAGATCTGATTAGATGAATGGTATGGGAAGACTTTGGGTCGGGATGGCTGTGCTACTACTAGCAGCGTGTGTGCCAACCGATGAACCGTACGTTCCAAAGGCCCCCACGACCACTCCCTCAACAGAGTCAACAGAGGGCCCCGTTATCATCGAAACCGGCCCAACAAACCGGGAGATTTTTGATGCAATCGAGCGTGCCGAGAACGCTCTGGACGGCACCGCGATTGCCATCCACACTGTCATCAACTCGTACGTCGTCTCCGTCATTGTTGATGACGAGCTCTACGAAGTGACCCTTGCAGGCACCGGTATCTTCACCAATCTCATCGGTGAACAGGACCCTGAGATTGAGGACTATCTTGAAGGCCAGGTTGTGACCCTGGCGGACGCGATCGATGCTGCGGGGATATCCGTACCGGGTCGCGTCGACTCTGCCACCATCACGCTCCTTGACGAGGTGCCCGTCTACATCATCACGATCGAAGATGAAGAGGCCCTCTACGAGGTCACCGTCGACGACCTCAATGCCGAAGTGCTTGAGATCGTCGAGATCGAAGAATAGGCGGTCGTTGAGGGACCCGATTGAGGCGGTTGGTACTTAGTGCATCCGGTGAGGATGAACGAAAAGCCCAGGTGCAGGCACTACTCGCTGGTAATAGTTCGGGAGACAACGGTTGTTGACGAGGTCGTATCGAACTCGCCAAATCTAGGACCAAAACGCTTTGCTCGGTTTGGCGGCATCTCCACTATTCAGGGAACAGCCTGTGCCCATAGTCCTATATGTCCGAGTTTTCAGTACTTATCCTGACCTCATGGGAGGACAGACTGATCCGCGGTCTCCGGATGCTCCACTGGAGAAGTGCGAGGCAATGGAGAAGATCTACAATGTCCTCGGCAAAAAATGGATGGGACCGATCGTTGACGTCCTCCGCCAGAGACCCGCACACTTCACAGAGATTGCGACAACCATCAGCATCTCGAAACGAATGCTTTCGGCGCGCCTGAAAGAACTGTCAGAGATCGGAGTCGTTGAACGGGACGAGTCAGAGGGAGAAATCCTTTACTCGCTCACCGAAGCCGGTAAGGAGCTAGGTGCGTCTCTTGATGTGCTACGGGACTGGGCAATCGAACACATGATGGACTGACGGAGTCTTTCCGGTTGTGCCGGGAATCTCCGGACCGGGTCAAGTCCCTTTGGGTGGTGTAGCCGGTGTTCCTTC
This sequence comes from Flaviflexus ciconiae, assembly GCF_003971195.1. Taxonomy (NCBI): domain Bacteria; kingdom Bacillati; phylum Actinomycetota; class Actinomycetes; order Actinomycetales; family Actinomycetaceae; genus Flaviflexus; species Flaviflexus ciconiae. The sequence continues at coordinate 2,246,464 of NZ_CP034593.1, forward strand.
GTTGTCGGTTTGGGGGTTAGGCGGTCAGTTCGAGTGGGTCGTCGCTTACGTTTCCTGCATTGTCGGCAACGGTGTGGAAGCGGCTCTTGGCGAGGATGTCGAGTCCGAGGTAGCGTCGGCCTTCGGCCCATTCATCGGTCTGTTCGGCCAGGACGGCGCCGACGAGGCGGATGATCTCTTCTCGGTTGGGGAAGATCCCCACCGAATCGGTGCGGCGACGGATCTCGCGGTTGAGGCGCTCGCCCGGGTTGTTGGACCAGATCTGGGCCCACACCGGGCTCGGAAAGGCAGTGAAGGCAAGGATATCGGCACGTGCGCCGTCCAGATGATCGTGAGCTTCAGGGAGCTTATCGCCGACGTAGTCCAAAAGCCGATCGAATCGGGCGTGGACACTGGGAGCGTCGGGCTGGTCGTAGACCGAGTGCAGCATCGCTTTGACTGCCGGCCAGTAGCTCTTGGGGCACACGCTCATCAGGTTCGTCGCATAATGGGTCCGGCACCGCTGCCAGGCAGCTCCGGGCAGGTTTGCGGCGACCGCCTCGACCAGGCCCGGGTGAGCATCGGAGGTCACCAGTCGGACCCCGCTCAGGGCGCATCATGCGACGAGGTCGGCGAAGAAGGAGTTCCACGCGGCCCCGGTCTCACTGGTCGTAACCCGCAGGCCGAGGACTTCTCGGTGCCCGTCGGCATTGACACCGGTGGCGATGAGGACGACCGTGTTGATCACCCGTCCGCCCTCACGGACCTTCATGGTCAGTGCGTCAGCAGCGACGAAGGTGAAGGGGACCGCCTCATCGAGGGGCGGTGGCGGAACTGGTCCACGTGCTCGTCGAGCTCGGTGGCCATGCGCGAGACCTGCGACTTCGATAAAGAATGGATGCCCAAGGTCTTGACGAGTTTAACCATCCGCCGCGTGGACACTCCGGCGAGGTAGCAGTCAGCCACGACCGTGATCAGTGCGGTCTCGGCCCGTTTCCTGCGCTCGATCAGCCAAGCAGGGAAATACGTGCCCGAGCGCAGTTTTGGGACAGCAACATCCACTGTGCCGACCTGGGTATCCAGGGGCCGGTAGCGGTAGCCGTTGCGCCGGGTGAGCCGGTCGGGGCTGGGCTTGCTCCATTCCGCCCCGACCACGGCATCAGCGTCGGCGGAGAGCAGGGCGTTGATCATGGTCTGGAGCAGGTCTCGCATCAGATCCGGGGATGCTTCAGCGAGGGCTTCGCGGAGCAGGCCTGCAGGGTCGATAATATGAGGGGCGGTCATCGTGGTGATGTCCTTTCGAGTGGGAAGTAGAGAGCTTTCTCGAAGGATCCCACGGTGACCGCGTCCACGTCAGCAACGACGCTCACGACCACCCCGGGGGCTACACCACTCTAAGGGGCACTACTAACCCGCCGCAGGCAATAATAGAAATCATGGCAAATGCCTAGGAACAAAACTCGGGACACTTCACCTCACACCCGATGAGTACGAGACCCTGTACTACGCTAACCTAGAAACACCTGCCCACCCGGAGCTGGCACCCGCATAACACCAGCAACAAACTGAAGACGGTTCACCCCGACGGTATTATCAACATCCGGTTCAAATCCTGAGCTCGGGAGCTACAACGAACCGGTACCCTCGACGCACTCCAGGTAGAAAGGATGACCCAGTAAGGCGTTGCGGATGGAATCCGATGCTCGCGTTTCCGGATGAACGAATGCTACCGTGTGCCCGCAAAAGCGGATTCAAGCCATTCAAGTCTCAGAATAAAAATGGCCACCTCGTCTGTCCCCCAATTTATAACTGGCAGAAGAGACGAGGTGACCTATACGACTTAGCTTCGGTAAATCGCTATTTGCATAGTTCATGGTCGAGCATGACGGGCAGTTGAACCACTGGTACCCCTGCCTGATCAGCGACCGAGTTAATTATCTCCTGTTGCGCATTGGCTCGTCGTAGCAGGAACGGTGATGATGTCTCGGTTGCTGGGAGTGACTGGTTGATTACCCATGCCCACGGCTCAATACCTGCTCGCGACAGGTCGGCTGCGAGGGATTGTGCCTCGAGCATTGGTGTGGTTTCTGGCAGTGTCACGAGGATTGGTCGAGTCACTTCCGTATTTTGCAGGTGTTGGAGCGTGGTCGCGGAATCGTCACGCCCGGATTGGCGCATGAGTTCGCGGTGGTAGGACCCAGTGGCGTCCAGTAATAGCAGGGTGTGCCCGGTGGGGGCGGTGTCGAGGACGACCCACTGGTTTTGGGCCGTTGCTACGACCTCAGAAAATGCTTTGAAAACGGCCACTTCTTCCGTACATGGGGAGCGCAGGTCTTCCTCCAACTGTGCGTACCCGTCGGCATCGAGAGAAGCGCCTTTGCTGGCGAGCACTTCTTCACGGTAGCTAGCCGTCACCGCGTCAGGATCGATAGATGACACCGTCAAACCTTTGATGCGATCTTCGAGGGAAACATCGAGGTGATTCGCAGGATCCGTGGTGGACAGATGCACTGGCTTGCCGCGCTTAGCGAGCTCCAATGCCAACATTTGCGCCACGGTGGTTTTCCCAACCCCGCCCTTGCCCATACACAAGACGAGTTTCGGTTTCCCCTCTGCTAGCTCATCTACCAGATGGGATAAACCAACGTGCGAATTTGAAATGGAGTGCGTAAAGCCCGGCTCTAGTGCGGGGCCCGCGCTCGAAGTTTCATTACCGTCAGCCTCGCCCAGATGTAACAGGCCGTCTACCCCCATCACCGGTTTGGCATTCAACTCGATCCGTGCCGTTGGAACACTCTTGATCGCGCTCAGCTCAGTATTTGCGGCAAGGCCATCAAGTAGTGCTTGTTCCCGGGCGTAAATAGACTCCGACAGCTGATCGGTAGCGGCGCTCACTGGCAGGATCCCGTTGATCACCAACAGTGTGGGTTTGATTCCCATCTCAAATAGATCACCGGTGGAACGGTTAGCTTCTTGCAGGGTCGAGATTTGAGCCCTGGCCACCAGAACCAGTGAAGTTTGTGCCGGGTCAGACAGAGCAGCGACCGCCTCGTGATAGGTTTGCCGGTTCTTCTCTAGCCCCGACATCGGCCCCAGACACGAGGCATCACCCGCGCCTTTATCAATGAAACTAGACCAGTCGCCGGGTAAGGACAGTAACCGCAGAGTGTGTCCGGTCGGGGCGGTATCGAAAATGATGTGGTCATAGTGGCTAGTAATGTCTTCGTTGGTTAGATAGTCGACGAATCGATTAAAACTAGCGACTTCAACCGTGCAGGAACCGGACAAGGTTTCTTCGGTTGTTGCTAGCACCTCGGGTGGCAGCAGGCCACGAACTGGACCCAGGATAGACTCGCGATACCGCTCCGCTTCTGCCTCCGGATCAATCTCTACCGCATCAAAACTGGTAGCGCCGGGCACAAGGTCGGTTAGCTCTGCTCCGCCCGATCCGATCTCACGGCCGAATACCTGCCCAATATTCGAGGCTGGATCAGTTGATACTAGCAGTACTCGCTTACCTTCACCTGCCGTACGGGTAGCTAAAGAGCAAGCAACCGTAGTCTTTCCGACTCCACCTTTACCGGTGAAAAACGCAAACTTGGTGCTCAGTTCAGGAAGGGACATTAGCAGCACCCGCTTCCGCCAATACAACCAGACTCAACGACGGGCAAAGTCGTCTGTCCCTCCAGGGCTACCCCCGCGAATTGACGGAGCTGATCAAGTTGCGGGTAAGAACCAGTAGCAACGATAGTGCCATCAACCACAGTAACTGGCAGGCCGTCTGTGCCAGCTACCTGAACATATGCGCGAACTGGCTCGCAAGCCGCAAAATCAGTAGGGGCAGACGCCAAATTATGCCTGGTGACGGTAATGCCCTCTTTATCCAGGGCGGTCAGCGCCGCGTTGAAATCAACGAGAGCCTGATCTACGTCGGTTCCACATACCCCGGAAGAACAGCACAAAGCCGGTTCATAGATATCGATTTGTCGCACGATTAACTCCTTACATTTCGATGATTGTCGAATCGATGAAAACTCTATCACACGTTTCGATGTCCGTCGAAACGTCTGATAGAGTTCTTGTATGACCAGCCAACACGCTCCGAATTGCTGCCCCGCACCTGCAATCGCCGACGAAGGTCAATGTCAGGACGCGGCAGATATTTTTGCGGCACTCAGTGATGTCACGCGGCTGCAACTGGCTCTGTTCATATACCGCTGTTCACCGAACCCGGTGTGTGCATGTTCATTTCCCGAGGTTTTTAATATCAGTCGGTCAACCGTTTCGCACCATCTCACCAGGCTGGTAAATGCTGGCATATTAGGCCGTGAACAGCAGGGTAAGTGGGCCTACTACTCGATCGCCCCGGATTGTGATACTCAGCTCCTTGACGTTGTCGCTAAACACGTGCCTCAACAAACCACAAGCCGAAAGGGAGCCGCCGTGACCAGAATCCTTTTTGCCTGCAGACAAAACGCTGGTCGCTCACAAATAGCAGCTGCCATTGCGCAAGAACTAGCTAAATCTGACGTGACCATCATGAGCGCAGGCACCGAACCGGCCGAGGAAGTACACCCCGAGGTGCGCGACGCCCTCGCCGAAATAGGGTTAGAGCCGTTTGCGCAGCCAGAAAAACTTGATCCGGCGAAAGTGAAGACGGCCGATTGGGTAATCACGATGGGATGTGGCGAATCATGCCCAATTTTCCCCGGAACCCACCATGAAGACTGGGAGGTCGCTGATCCGTCGGGTGAACCGGTAGAGGTCGTACGCGAAATCCGCGACGAGATTACCAAGCGCGTAAAAGAGTTATTGACCCGAATCTCTTAACGAAATACTGCTTCACGTCCCAATCAATGCCGAAACGTCACCCGTCGGGAAAGACTGTGACTAGCCAAACCATTGGAATGAACCCACCACTCAGAATCTGCGCACACCTCGGGAGCTAATGCGCACACCTAAAGCCCTGTATCAAAATGAACGTGCAACGCTCGGTGTCAAGCTGTGGTGAGTCAGTTGGGGGTTATTTTGTTGTTGTGTTTTTGGGGAGGTTAATCCCGACGGTGTCGGAGGAGGCTGGGGTTTGAGGCTTTTTCCGGAATCGTTGGGAATGGTGTTCGTAATACTGTTGTAGTGCCTTGTCTCGGATGTTCCAGGTGTGGCGCCAGGTGCCGTCACCGACCTGACGGGGCGTGAATAGTGCGATCCCTGAATGCCGATGGCTCGTGTTGTACCAGGACACATAGTCATCGAGATAAGCACGGGCAGTGTCAAGATCAGCAAACACCCGGGGATAACCGGGGCCGGTACTTCATGGTCCTAAATCCTGCCTCTGAAAACGGGTTGTCATTGGACACGTATGGCCGATGATGTGACAGCCGTACCCCGTAATCGGCGAGCGTCTGACCCAACGTGTTGGACCGCATGGCTGGCCCGCAGTCCGCATGCACGACTTCGGGTGCCCCGTGCTGGGCGATCGCGGTCTTAAACATGTCAACGGCAAGATGGTCGGCTTCACGTTCCTCGACCCGGTAGCCAACGATCTCACGCGAGTAAATATCGGTGATCTTGTAGGCCTTGAGTACAACCGAGCGCCACGGGGTAAGCAGATCGGTGATATCCCAGGACCATGCCTGGCCGGGCCTAGTCGCTGAGACGACGGGCACCTGTCGTGGTCCACCCCGGCCACGCTTGGTGGGGATCTTGGGGCGTAGGCTCTGCTCTAACTCTGCCCCGATCCGCCACCAGGTCCGCACAGAAGCGAGCATCACGCCCTGATCCCATGCCGCTACAAAGGAGTGTTCCACTGATTCATCACGGGCCCAGCCGGCGAGTATGAACTCCTCGATCCGTTCCCGGTCATGAGCACTGACCCGTGTTGGGTAGTCCCGTTCATGGTGGGGGATCGGGTCATTAACCTTGGGCCGCGGATGGTGGCGATACTGCCACGTCGAGCGTGCCACCCCGGCCAATACCAGAGCCTTTCGCTGTGAACCCGTCACCTGGGTTAACTCCACCACCAGCGCGTTCTCACCTATGAGGAACTGCTCGGCTCGTTCGTCTGTGATGGTCCGGGCTCTTGCTCGCTCAACTGATGCACGAGCCCGATAGCTTTTCCCAAGCCTCGTTCGTTGCTTCCAGCTCTTGTACACGTGCACGGAGCCGCTCATTTTCAGCTTCCTGCATGGCATTCTTTTTCGCGCTATGGCGTCATTGGGAGGGACTTGCCATAACACTACCCTGTCGTGGAATCAGTCCCCGGTCCACACTCCCGTCATACACCGTGTCGCGCCACCTACGGAACCGGCCCCAGCTCACGCCTTGTACTGCCAGCCAAGCACGCTTGCTGCCATGGGGCTGGCGTTCATACTCGTACACAAAATCGCGGACTTCTTCAACAGTTAAACCAGGCGCAATCGTCATCTTGAACCGACCTTCCAAATCATGAGCACTGACTCACAACCAGCCTGGCATCAAAGGCCGGCAGCTCTTACGCTGACTGGCAGGAGCAGCAGTTCGCGGCCGAGACCGGGAGTTCACTCTCTTGAGCAAATGCGCGATGGAGTCGTGGAGTACTTTTGATCCGGTGGGTGATTGATGTCACCGTTGTCCAGATTTGGAGAAGGCTAAAAGCCAGGACTCACACTTGCGGAAAATAGCCCCGCCAGTGGCTGAGTTCCCGAGACAAGCGATGCTACGGTCCTAGGTCGAGTCCGACTTCTGTCGGGTTGCCAGCACATCAGAGAAAATGAAGATCAGACAAGAGCCTGGGAAGCAGACTCTGCGCCTTTCAAGGTCCGCGCTGGGACTACCCTTGTCATTGATGCGTCACCTGCCTCGAGGAACGACAAGGACGGCATCGAGAATTCTCTGAACCAAACTTCAATCGACAGAGATGCTGAAGAGTCACTGTGGAGCTATAAGTCGATGCGTTTCGAGTAAGTGATGGCGAAGCTACTTGAGGCTGAACAGCTCGAGTCAAAGTTTACCCGAGCCTTCGTTTTCGATGCTTTCCGTGATGCTCAGATCCGCGAAACTGGAACCGCACGGACTCGAATTTTGCCGGTAGTTTCACGCTTTGGTCGTGACGGTCAGAGCGGGGATGCCCGAGAGTAGAAGAGAGGAGTTCTCCACCACCTCCACCCTGTAATGCACGTGTCCCACGACCGCGTCCTAAGCGAGGACTCCCGCTCAGCGAGGTGCCGGTATTCAAGGTGCTTAGTCCGGGAGCTACGTGCGCAACCAGGGAAGATCATTCAGGCGAGAGCGGACCCGCCCTTGATTCTTGTTCTTTTTCGCTACACTTATGCCTGAGCGGAGCGATCCGCTCAACGCATCATGCGTGATTCCGGTGGTGGCAGCGCCGAATCAGTACCCTTCATTATCTGTACCCGAGGTCTGAATGTCTGCCCGTTTTGCACCGGTCCGCCGCGGCCACTACGACACGATCGTTGTTCTTTTCGTATCCTTCCTGCTCCTGTCCAATATCGGAGCCACCAAGCTCATCGAGCTCAACCTGTTTGGTGGAGAACTGATCTTCGATGGGGGAGCGATCCTCTTCCCGCTGACTTACGTACTGGGGGACGTGATCTCCGAGGTGTACGGCTTTAAGCCGGCACGGAAGGCCATCATCCTTGGTCTCGTTGTTTCGATCATTGCTTCCGCCGTGTTCTACCTGGTGCAAATCGCGCCACCGGCAGCCGACTACGAGAACCAGGCAGCTTTTGAGGCGGTTCTTGGCTTTGTTCCCAGAATCGTTCTTGCTTCCGTTGCCGGTTATGTTGTTGGTCAGCTTCTGAACTCTTGGGTGCTGGTGAAACTTAAGCAGAAGTACGGTGAGAAGAATCTGTGGGTGCGCCTGCTGGGCTCAACGGTTGTCGGTGAAGCGGCAGACACTGCGATCTTCTGCCTCGTTGCCTGGGCTGGTGTCATGCCGGCCTCGACAATCTTCAACCTCATGATTGTTGGCTACATTTACAAGGTTGCTGTTGAGTTCCTGCTCCTGCCTATCACCTACTGGGTTGTAGCCTGGGTGAAGAAAAACGAACCCGCCTACGAGGAGATCCAGTGACGTTCACAGTTAGTTCGCGGCTCGACGGAGTCCAGGGGAGAACGGGCACGATCCACACCCCTCACGGCGATGTTCGTACCCCCGCTTTCATTCCCGTGGGAACAAAAGCAACGGTTAAAGCTGTTTTGCCGGAGTCGATCAAAGACATTGGTGCGCAGGCGGTTCTCGCCAATGCTTATCACCTATTCCTCCAGCCCGGGTCCGACATTGTCGACGAGGCCGGTGGGCTTGGGAAGTTCATGAACTGGGATGGCCCCACCTATACGGATTCGGGCGGATTCCAGGTTATGAGCCTTGGAACCGGCTACAAGAAAGTTCTCTCAGAACAATTCGCCGGCACGGGTAAGAAGGGCCGCGATGGCTCGGATCTTGAGGTAGCCGAGAACAAGATCCGCCGCGCACACATTGATGACGACGGTGTGACGTTCCGTTCCCATCTCGACGGCACGAAACTACGTTTCACGTCCGAGGTATCGATGAGGATCCAGCACGAGCTCGGTGCCGACATCATCTTTGCCTTTGACGAGCTTACGACGTTGCTGAACTCCCGTGAATATCAGGAAGAAGCGCTTGAACGGACCAGACTGTGGGCGGAGCGTTGTCTCGTTGCGCACAAGCAACTGACGATCGACCGTGCCGACAAGCCCTACCAGCAGCTCTTTGGAGTTATCCAGGGCGCTCAGTACGAGGACCTTCGCCGGAAGGCGGCTCGGGACGTGGGGTCCATGGAAGTTGATGGTCAATCCTTCGATGGGTTCGGTATTGGTGGTGCCCTCGAGAAGGAAAATCTCGGAACGATTGTGGAATGGGTGAGCGAAGAGCTTCCCGAGAACAAGGCCCGCCACCTCCTCGGAATCTCCGAGCCCGACGACCTGTTTGCCGCGATCGAGGCGGGTGCCGATACCTTCGACTGCGTGAACCCCTCCCGCGTGGCCCGCAACGCTGCGATCTACTCACCCGACGGCAGGTTCAACATCACGAGAGCTGAATTTAAGAGGAACTTCAGCCCGCTCGTTGAGGGTTGCGACTGCTACACATGCACGCATTACACGAAGGCCTACCTGCACCACACGTTCAAGGCGAAAGAAATGATCGCCAACACCCTCGCTACAATCCACAACGAGCATTACACGGTGAAGCTTGTCGACTCGATCCGAGACTCTATCGACAACGGGACCTTTGCGGAGCTGAAGGAAGAGACCCTCGGCAGGTTCTACGCGAAGAAGGCGAACGGCTCCTGACCGCAGAGGTAGCGGTCTGGGTTGGGTAATAGGTGAATACCGTGTCAGGCCTGGCGGTCGGGAACCCTGGCTCGCTCAACACGCAGGGGTAAGGCGAAACATAGACCTCTGGCAGGAGCCGGGTATGACTCCCAAGTTCCTGCCAGAGGACTTTAGTGTCCAGCTGCCAACGCGGCCAGGGGTGCGGTGCGGACCCTGCTCGTGACATGGCGTGCTCGGTTGATTTAGTCGTTTCTTCGGTAGTCGGAGGTGAGGATCTTTGACTCGATGGGGCGGGAGGCTCCCGCCGCTGCCGTGCAGAGGACGATACCGAGGACGATGACGATTGCGAGCGTGACCCCGTTGCTTGACTCGGTGGCAAGCTCGGGCGTGCCAAGCAGAATCGTGCGCATGATGAGGATACCGAGGGGGATGGAGACCCGAGGGTCGTAATCAACGGTAGGAGCACCTGGCGGTAGCGGGCTCCCGCGAAGACCTTACGCGGGGTTCCCATGCGGGTGAGGGCCACGGTTTGCTCGGCCCGGTCCACGGTAAAGGCAGCCTGGTTGATCAGTGTCGATGTGGCGGCAACAAGCAGGCCGATGAGCATCGTGAGCGTGGTGCCCGTACCAACGTCGCGGAGCTGAAGGTTGAAGATCGGGTCGTCCGGAACCTGCGGCATGGTGATCGTGAAAGCCGAGATAAAGCCGATGAAGGCAAGCCCACCAACGTTCCGCCATGCGTCCCTTGGCTGTGCGATAAGCCGACGGGAAGCCAGGAGCGATGCTGGATTGGAGGTCTTCGTGAACGGCCTAGCCACCATCTGAATTATCCAGGGGCCAATGAGGTTCACCGCAAAGAGAACAATCATGAGAAGGATGCCGACAAAGAAGAAGCCGATGAGCTGAGAGTCAATGACGTTGAAGCTCTGTGTGCCAACAAAGAAGATGACGATGGCAGCGAAGAAGACGATGACTCGCCAGAACTGCAGGGCCTTCGGGGTTTCTCGCTTCGCAATACCGAGGGGGCTGATGACAACCCGCTGCAGTCCGATCACGGTGGAGATTGCGGACAGCAGAAGGATGACTCCAAGAACGGCAAGATTGACCCACCAGGGTCCGACCATTTCCGCGGGGCTCAGGTACTCGCCATGGAAGGACACGAAGTTCCAGATCGGCAGGCTCAGTGCGAACAGGAAGCTACCAAAGACTGCTCCCGCGATTGTGAGAACGAGGGACTCGATGACCGACATGAGGACAACCTCGCCGCCGGTCATGCCGATCAGGCGGAGCGATGCGAGGCGCTTGGCCCTGCCGGAGGCGCCGAGCCGTGCCGCGCCGGCACCGAGGCTGAGGATCGGGACGACAAGAATCGCGCAGGCAATGACTGCGAGGGAAACGTAAAGGGACGCGATGTCGGGGGCGTACGGCTGATAGGGGGAGGCCGCGGCAATCGCCGTGAGAGACTCCGGTGGGTTTGCCTGCCTCTCCACGAACATGCTGGTGCCGCCAGCAACCGTCAAAGCTAGAAGCGTTGTAACGGCAAAGGCGATGATCGCGAGAGCATCGAGGCCGGACCGGTTTGTGGTGATCCTCGACCATGCGAGGCGTGAAGAAATACCGATCATGCCTGGCCCACCCCAAGCTTGCGATCATCGTGGATCAGGGCGTCCCGGATCTCCACGAGACGGTTACACCACTTCGCCACCTCCATGTCGTGCGTGACAACAATGAGCGTCGCCTTGGACATCTGGCACACGGTGGTGAGAATCTGCATGACCTCGTGGCCGGTAGCCTGATCAAGAGCACCCGTCGGTTCGTCGGCAAAGACAACAGCGGGGCTGTGAACGAGGGAACGTGCAATAGCAACGCGCTGGGCCTGACCGCCCGACATCTCGCCCGGCTTACGCCCACCCATGTCGTTCAGGCCGAGGCGGCTCAGCCACTGATCAGCCTCTCGCATCGCCCGGCTCCGCTTCCAGCCGCTCAGCAGAAGCGGGAATGCAACGTTCTCGCGTGCAGTGAGCTCATCAACGAGCTGACCATCCTGGAAAACAAAGCCGAAGCGCTCGCGACGCAGGGTCGACCGTTCCTTATCCGACAGGCTCGTCACATCGACGGGGCCGAGGCGAACGGTGCCGGAATCGGGGCGGAGAATCCCCGACAGGGTGTGGAGAAGGGTGGACTTACCGGAACCGGAGGGGCCCATGATGGCGACAGACTCGCCACCCTCGACAGTGATCGAGACATCGGCAAGGGCCCGGACCGACCCGTACGTCTTCACGAGGTGGGTTGCGTTCAATGTGTTCTTCATGGTTCCCATTCCACCCTCTTCGGACAGCTTTAAACATCCAGCTCAGTTCCAACCATGGGTGGACCTAGCTCTACTGCTCACCTCGGCCTGACCCCACTAGGATAGAGCCATGTCCCCCAAAGCCCTCAACGTGGTCATCGGCCTTGCCGTTCTCGGTATCGTTGCCGCACAACTCCAGCTTGAGGGGCCCCGGGCGGTCGTCCTTACGGCCTTCACCGTCATTCTCATCCTCGGCCTACAGCTCACCAGAACCCGTCAAGCCGATGGTGGGGAGAACGTGCCTGGGAACTATGCGGAGAACCTGGCAGAGCTACGCCGCTCCCGCCGGGAAATTGTGGGAGCATTCGAGATTGAACGGCGCAGGATCGAACGCGACCTGCACGACGGAGCCCAGCAATACCTGGTGGCCGCAAACATGAAAATGGGAGAAGCCTCCCTGAGCCTCGACCCAAACACGGTTGAAGGCAGACTTATTTCCGCAGCTCAAGACGATGCTGCGCTCGCGATCAAAGCACTAAGGGAAACGGTTCATGGTATCCATCCCCAGGTGCTGACAGATATGGGATTAGAAGCGGCAGTGCGGGACCTGGCAAGGCGCTTTGATCAGGTGGAGGTGCGGTGCCCGCACCCGCTACCTTCCCTGCCGCAGGGAATCACGGCCTCCGGGTACTTTTTCGTATCCGAAGCTCTGACCAATGCGGCAAAGTATGGTGGCCCCGCCGCTATTCTCCTTATCGCGGACGAAAGCCTGCACATTACGGTGACGGATATGGGGCAGGGCGGGGCTGTTATTACCCCCGGTCGGGGACTGTCTGGAATGAAGGAACGGCTAGCTGCCTTCGGGGGAACCCTTGAGCTATCCAGCCCCAAGGGTGGCCCCACAGAGCTTCGTGCCACCATGCCACTGCTATTGAATGTTGGAGAATCGGGGTACCTGTGAAAATAGTTGTCGCGGACGATTCCGCACTGCTCCGCGAGGGGCTCGTCGGACTTGTCGAACGCCAGGGACACGAAATCATCGAGGCTGTTGACGATGCTCCGAGCCTTGTTCGTGCCGTGAAAAAAGCGCTGGAATCCGGGCAAGAAATCGATGTTGTTATCGCCGATGTTCGCATGCCGCCCGGGATGGGAACCGATGGTCTTGATGCTGCGGCGGAGATCCGGGAAGAATATCCGGATCTGGGGATCATGATTCTCTCCCAGTACGTGGCACCGGCCTATGCCTCGCGGTTCCTCACCGGTGCAGGAGGTGGCTTCGGGTATCTGCTCAAGGACAGGGTTGCGAAGGTCGGGGACTTTCTGCGTTCGCTGAGTGTCGTGTCTTCGGGTGGCATTGTGATCGACCCCGAGGTTGCCAGCCAGCTGGCACGGGCCCGGTCGGGGCCTCTCGATAGCCTGACCGACAGGGAACGGGAAGTGCTGGCTCTCATGGCAGAGGGCCTGTCCAACAGCCAGATCTCATCCCAACTATTCCTATCCGCAGGAGCCGTATCGAAGTATGTGGCATCCGTGTTCCTCAAGCTGGGTTTGCAGGTGGGGGAAGAGAACCGCAGGGTTCGTGCAGTCCTCACCTACCTGACGGCAAAGAAATAACCGAACTCTAAGTGTGGGTGCACTATCGGATCAATCGTCGATGTGGGGGAGGGTCCAGATGATCCGGCCGTCTTTCTCGACCCGCGCGTTCTTTTCCGCCAGGTCAAGGACCACGGTGATTTCCTGCCCCGAGCCGTGGGTGACGTACGTGAACGAAGTGTTGGTGACGTGCAGCTTGTCGGTGCGGGCCGTCTTCAGCCAGGGATGCTCCCGGCGGAAATTAGCTCCCCAGCGGTAAATGTCGAGAATCAGGCGGGACTCATCGTCGATTGCATCGGCAGGCGTGCGCGGAAGCTCGGGACGCAACGGATCATCCGCTTCGAATCCCTCGCCCTTCGTTGCCTTCCAGCCAAGCTCATCCCCGTAGTAGATGGAAGGGATTCCCGGGGTGGTAAAGAGGATGACTGCGGCTGCGACCGCCTTGGATCTGCCAACCGTTGACGCGATTCTTTCGACGTCGTGGTTGCCGATAAAAGTATTGGGTGAGAATGACTCAAGGAACTCGTCATGGCGTTGGAGTGACCATTCGAGTTCGTAAAAGTTCTCGTCCAACAGGCTGGACCAGATCGCCTTCCAGAGTTCGTACTGGGTGACGGAATCGAGACGGTTCTTGCCGGTGAATGAGGTGTAGTCGCCGTGGATGACTTCCCCGAGGAACCAGGCTTCGGGATGCTGTTTTCGTACCACAGGGAGGATCTGTTCCCACACGGCCGGTTCAATCCGGTAGGCCGCATCCATGCGCCAACCCATGGCGCCCCGATCTAGCCAATGGCTGAGAACACGGATGATGTAGTCGATAACGGCGGGATCCGCGTGGTCGAGCTCGAGGAGACTGCCGTGCCCCTCAAAGACGCGGGGCGAACCGTCCTCGTTCCGGGCGACGCGATCAGAAAGGGCATGACCGTCAGCAACGTGGTTAAAGACGCCATCGAGGATGATGCCGAGGCCGCGTTCGCCGGCGGCACCTACGAGGTTGTCGAAGTCATCGTCCGTTCCCAGGCGCGGATCCAGAGTGAAGTGATCAAGAGTGTCGTAGCCGTGGGTAGCCGAGGTGAAGATTGGACCCAGAAGAAGCATGTCGGAGATTCCCGCCGCATGATCAAGCCAAGGCTCCAACCTGCGGAGGCGATGTTCGTCAGTTCCCGGATCTGTCCAGTCCCGAATTGGCGCCCCGGTAGCTCCAAGGGGATAGATCTGCCACAGCGTGTCCATACCCCCATCATCTCCCATACGCAGTCGTGGTGAAAAGGATTTCATGACAGGGTTACTCCTCTGAGTTCGTGTCTACTAGACTGGCACGGTAAAGGATGGGGGAGTGCCGTGCGTAAATCATTGATGAGTGCCGTGGGAGCGGCAGCACTTGTCCTGTCCGCATGCGGATCGGTTTCGAGCGATCCCGAATCGGATGCAACCGAGACGCAGACAGAAACAACCGAAGAACCCACGACGTCCAATCCTACGGATGAAAGCACCGATGCTTCCACGGAAGATCCGACGGGTGATCCCAGCGATGCTTCCACGGATGATCCAACCGTTGATCCAACGGAGGATGAGACTGTCATTCCACCCGAGGAGCAGGATCCAGCGAACGCTACCGCGGTAGACGGATCCATGTCAGTCTCCCTGCCGGATGACTGGACCTATCGGGAAGAGCTCGAGACCGCCTACTCGGTGTTCTTCTGGACCAAGTCGGACAACAGCCAGAACCTTTCGATGGCACCGCTGGGCCCGTGGGCGCAGATTGAGTCTCCCGAGACCTATATCGAGCAGCTCGAGGCTGCAGGAAATCTTGGGGACGCTACACTCACCTACGAAGGGGAACTGACGATCGATGGTTACGACGGGTTCTGGATCTCGGTTGAAGGCCCCGGATATGTCGCCAACATTTACTACCTGAATGTTGACGGCGGCATTAAGGAAATCACTGCCAACGCCCTCCACTCCGAGGGTCTGGCAGAAGTCGACAGATTGGTACACACAATTGACTTCCACTAAGTTCGTCGCGGCCCTCGCCGCGGGGCTTCTCACATTGGGTGCATGCGGGAGTGTCTCAAACGACTCCGATGAGGCCACCACAGAGAGAGCTGGAACCTCCGAACTCGGTGACGACAGCCTGTCGTCGAGCGAAGGTAGCGAAAGTGGAACGGCCGACGACTCGAGTATCAACGTCCTGAGAGATGGTGATGAAGGGGAAGATACTGAGTACACGGTGGAAGTGACCGTGCCCGAAGACTGGTACGAGGCCGATAAGGCCGGATTTGACTACCAGTACCTGTGGAGCGGCAACGACTGGGACGATGTGCTCGCACAAGACTTCTCCGACCCAGAGTACGAGTTCTCAGCAAACTTCTTCATTGATCTCCTCGAAGACAACCTCGCAGCCGACGCAAACATCACGCTCCGGGATGAGAGTGCTGAACTTGCTGGCTATCCCGCCATCATCATCGACGTCACCTACGCAACAGAGTCCTACACGTCCCTCACCTATGTCGACGTTGCTGGACACCTGTGGGAATTCACCGTCAACGCACAAACCCTCGAAGGAATCGAACGTGGCGAAGCTATTAACGCAACAGCCGAATTCACGGGGTAAGTTGTCCGTTCGGCACTGTCCCGCTACGCCGCCTGGTAGCTGCCGAACCAAGGTCCTAACGAACCGTCTCTGACAGTACCGCTGTCGTGCCCGCTCAGTTGAGCGGGCATACTTGCTCTACCGGGCCGATGCCTTCTTGCGGGGCCAGGGGAGCTCGAAGAAGATCCAGCGTAGGGCCGGGACCTTCTGGCATGCGTAGACCGTGAGAGTGGGGATAATGAGCCCGATTGCCATCATCACCGGATAGTGGGCTGTTCCGATCTCGACGTGCGGTGCGATCCACCAGGCGTAGACCAGGAAAATCGGGTAGTGCATGACGTAGTAGTAGAGCGAATAGCGGCCGATAAACTGCAGTGGCTTTGTGTACCGCGATGATTTCAATAGCGGTGCAAAGGCGAGAATCAGGCAGATAAAGGCGATCGGTCCCCAAATGAACTCCGGCCGGTACCTGACGGGCGCAATTCCCTGGAGGTAGATGTAGACCGGGATAACGAAAGCAACGGCAAGCAACAGTGTTACGACGGGTTTGCGGCAGAACCGGGAGATCTTATCCAGGTGCTGCATGGTGAGGCAGCCGAGGAAAAAGAACGTCATCAAATAGCCCCACCGAAGCGGCGTCGTATCGATCTGAGGATTGTCGATCACCTGGTAGACACAGATACCGAAACCTAGTGCGGCGCCCGACCACAGGGGTAGCCGAAGCCAGGTGAGTGCCTGGGCAATGAGGTAGTAGAAGAACAGGTTCCGGAGATACCAGAGCGGAGTCATGTTCGGGTTCTCCGGATTGATGATCTCCATGGGAATCTGCGAAAGCTCAGCACCGCCGCGTATCCACACAACGGTAAAGAAAACTGCTATCCACACCGCATACGGCCAGGCCAGTTTGGTGAACTTCCCGGGCAGGAACATCTTCCAACCCTTTGCGATCGATCGCGGGACAAGCATTCCGGATAGGAACATGAGCATCGGCATGCGGAGCAGCACGAGCGTCATGTTCGTCGTGACCATCCAGTCCTCACGCTCAAAGACCGCTTCAATTTTCGCAACGTTCTCGACATGACCGTAGATGACGGCAATAATGGCCAGGCCCCGGACCACGTCCATCCAAATGGCACGCTTCCGAGTCACGGTTGGCTCCCCGGAAGTTACCTCAGGTGATCGCATAGGCCCAAGGCTAACAAGCGCAAACGACGTGGTTCACCTATTGAGAGTAGAACAACTGGGGTCGGGTCGTAACGGATAGGAGCAATGATTCAGATGGAACGACGAAAGAGTCGAAAAGGAACTTCCCAGGGAGTGCTACGTCCCGACCGCGAAGAGTGTGGCAGTCTGATTTTCGCGTGGCGCTACTTTTTGAGCTTGCGAACAGCCTTTTCAATCTTGATCTGCGTCCTCGGATTTGTCATGGCACGCGCGAATACTGCGGCCTCGGAATCGAGGTTCGCAGAAATATGCTTGAGAAGGGCCTTGCGGCTACGGGGCTTCAGATCCTTGATCGCCTTCTTCACGCCCTTGCGGTCCGTGCGTTCGATCAGGCCATCGACCAGGCCAATCTCCTGTGCGCGAGTAATCCCCATAAGGTCGGTGTTCTTGATGAATTTAGTGGCTTCCTCTTCACCGATACGTTCCTTCAGGAGCTCGTAGGTACCGAAATCGGTCGGAAGGTTAAGAGAAGCATATGCGCTACTAAACCGTGTCCGGTGAGTGGCGAGCTGATAGTCGCAGGCCAGAGCAATCGCAATCCCTGCACCGGCGCATGCGCCATCGATCAAAGCAATTGTTGTTGCCGAGGAGAACAGCAGGTCCTCGATAACATTGCCGCCCTCCCGGACGATGCTTTCCACACCCAGCACATCGGTTTTGGAAAGCTCGGACAGCTCGCTAAGAACTTTGAGTGAACCGCCCGATGAGAAAGCGCCGTTGCGGCCCGTGATCACAAGGGTCCCGGTCTTGACCGACTCAATTTCCTTTGCGAGCGCACGAACGAGCGGTGCGTCGAGAGCATTAAGGCTCGTAGGGTCGTCAAGGATAATCCAGGTCTGGTCCTTCTCCTGAATTGTGACAACACGTGGATCGGAAACGGATTCGCTCACATGGATAGAATAGCGGGAATTCTGGCATAGAAAAGTTACTGGCCGTTAGCCCGGGGTTCATTCAATAATTTTTGGGGCGCTTTGGCCTCATCTAGAGGGACCGGCGGTCCCCCGATAAGGAAGAACTGTGTAAACGCCCACGGTTAATTACTGGGTTTGGAGAATGGCAAGTCCTCCACAGCTATGATCCCCGGAAGGGAAGTTGCTGAACGCACCCCATCCAGCACAGCAAGCCTCACGGCCTCCGCCGCCATGAAGCACACCGCGTTCACGTGCGCAGAGACGGTTCCCGTCGACACCGCAAACAAAGTATCCCCATCATCCATCGTGTGAACCGGCCGAATCGACCGCGCCAAACCATCGTGCGAAGCAGAAGCAACTTTCTTTGCCTGCGCCTTCGTTAAAGCGGCATTGGTTGCCACGATTCCGATTGTCGTGTTTGTCAGCCCCACCGGGGAACCCAAATATTCAGTGGTCGGCAAGAAGCCCTCTGCGGAATGTGTTCCCGCGATCTTCTGATCCCCATCAAAAATGTCACCGAGAGCGTTAACGACAACAGCAGCCGAAACAACAAGATCTCCCCTACGGACCGCGGCCTGGCCCAGCCCGCCCTTCATGACACCGTTCGGCCCCAAGTACTTACCGACCGTGGCGCCCGTGCCGGCACCGACGCAGCCGCGCTCGCGGTTCTCACCGGCAGTGCGGACCGCCTCCCTGCCAAGGTCGGGAGTGGGCTTGGCGCCACCCGTCACCGGCAAATCAAAGATCACGGCCGCAGGCACGATCGGGACGATCCCCATGCCGGTATCCAGGCCCTTACCCTGCTCTGCGAGTTCCAGCATCGCACCGTCAGCTGCGGCGAGACCAAAAGCTGAGCCACCGGCAAGCACGATTGCGTTAGCGTGCTGAACGGCAGCCGTGGGATCGAGCAGATCGGTTTCTCGAGTACCGGGTGCTGACCCGCGAACATCCACGCCAGCGGCTCCACCGGAATCAATAACGGCAATGGTCACGCCCGTACGCTGCTCGGAGGCATTGCCCAGCCGCAGGCCCCCGCTGTCGACCAGTGCGCCATTTTCGATGATCTCCATGACACGACACTACAGGCGACGAGCCTGCCGAGCGACTACCGTAGAGAGCGTGGAGACGCTTGAGAATGTGGACCTGCCGGTCCGGGAGGTCCTGCCTGACCTCGGTAAGGCCATGACCGGTGTGGGTGCGGCGGTGCTATCTGCCCCACCCGGCACGGGAAAGACCACACTTGTCCCGCCCTACCTGTCAAAGCTCGTTGAAGGAACCGTTCTTGTTTCCCAGCCGAGGCGCATGGCAGCACGGGCTGCGGCCCGAAGGCTCGCCCACCTGCTCGGGGAACCCGTTGGTCAGACTGCCGGATATTCGGTGCGAGGCGATACGAAGCGATCGGCAAAGACCCGCGTCGAGTTCGTGACCTCCGGCGTTCTCCTCCGCAGGATCCTGTCCGATCCGGACATGGCCGGGATTGGAGCAGTTGTCCTTGACGAGGTCCACGAACGGCACCTCGATTCGGACCTGTCGGCAGCCCTTCTCCTCGATATCCGCGATCTCACCGGACTCAAGATCGTTGCCATGTCTGCAACGCTCGCGGCGCGGTCCTGGTCAGATCTGCTGAAGGCCCCGGTCGTTGAAGCCTTCGCCAGAACCTATCCCGTTGACGTTCTCTACCGCCAAGGCCCAAACCCTCTTGGAATCTACGGCGTTGAAAGGGACTTCCTCAGGCAGGTGGCGGATGAGACCATGCAAGCGGCCAACGAGGACGCGGGAAGTGTTCTCGTGTTCCTTCCCGGCAGGAAAGAAATTGATACCGTAGCAAACCTTCTTGATCACCCAAACGTGAAAGTCCTTCACGGTTCGGTTCCCGCGAAAGAACAGGATGCGATTCTGTCCGGGGGCGACGAACAACAGATTGTTTTGGCCACCTCGATAGCGGAGTCCTCCCTCACCGTCCCGGGAGTTACCCGGGTGGTTGATTCGGGGCTGTCCCGCGAGCCCAGGACCGACTACCGGTCGGGAATCTCCCGGCTGGTCACCGTCAGTGAATCAAAGGCGGGTGCCGCCCAGCGGGCCGGCCGAGCCGGGCGCCTTGGCCCCGGTCAGGCCCGGATACTCATGGGTAAGACCAGCTGGTCGAGACTTCCCGAGCACCCCGAACCCGAGATCCGCACCGCCGATCTCACATCATTCCTCCTGTCGGCTCTGCGGTGGGGAGAGGTCGAAGATCTGCGCTTGCCCGATAAACCGCCCGTTGCCGCCATTGAATCTGCACGGAAGATCCTGGAGGGCCTCGGGGCGGTGGATGACGAGGGAATCACTGCCTTTGGGGAGAAAATCTCAAGCATTCCCGCACACCCCAGAACTGCTGCGGCTCTGCTCCGGTTGAATGATGAGATTGGCACGAAAGTAGCCACCGAGATCATTGCTCTCCTCGAGGAGGACCAGCAGATAGCCGGGGCTGATCTAGCAGTTGCATGGCGGGACATGATCCGCAGGCCCACCCAGTCCTGGAAACAGTCCGCGAAAAGGCTGGCGGGGCTCGTACCCCACCGGCATGGCGAAGGGTTGTCTGCCGATGAGGCAATTGGAGCGGTCGTTGCCGCCGCCTACCCGGACCGAATCGCCATGCTCCGTGGGAGCACATATCTGACTGCCATGGGAACAGGTGCGGTCCTGCCCCAGGGATCACCGCTCACCGGATCCGAATGGCTCGCCATCGCCGACATGACTGACACTGGCAGGGCCGATGCAATGATCCGTTCCGCTATCCCCATCGCCTCCGACCTTGCTCACGAGATGGGATCAAGTGAGCGGATCGTCCACGAGGTCAGCAATGGTCGTGTGAAAGCGTGGTCCGTGACGAGCCTGGGAGCCATCGAGCTGTCGAGAAGACCCGCCACCATTGACCCCGCGGCGGCACGTCCAATCGTGATTGGCGCCTTGCGGGACGATATTGCTCTCCTTGGCTGCTCAGAAAACGCGATCAGCCTGCGACATCGGCTCGGCTTCCTCCATCATCACCTCGGCGAGCCCTGGCCCGACGTATCCTATCCGGCGCTGGTTGACCGGGTGGAGGAATGGCTAGGGCCCGAGTTAGATCGGTGGAGTGAGGGCGGGAAATTCCAGGCAAACGCGACCGAATGTCTGCGTAGGCTCCTGCCATGGCCCGAAGCAACAGAGCTCGACAAGCTCGCCCCCGAACGAATCGAGTCACCCGCTGGTGGAACGGCCAAGATCACCTACGGCGGTGAGAAGCCGTACGTTGCGATGAAGTTGCAGGAATGCTTCGGATGGGAGGACTCCCCGCTCTTGGCCGGGGGAGTCCGCCTACAGATCCACCTACTTTCGCCAGCGGGACGGCCGCTTGCGGTTACTGATGATCTGGGATCGTTTTGGCGGGGAGCGTACTCTCAAGTGCGGGCAGAGAACCGGGGTCGATACCCGAAGCATCCGTGGCCGGAGGACCCGCTCACAGCGGTTCCGACGAGACAAACGAAAAGGAAAATGCCATGAGTGAGCTGAAAGCCCTGAAGAAGCAGGCAAAGGATGCTGTGCGGGAAATGAGGGACTGGCTGGTTCGCGATGGCCACCGGCCCGACAAAGTTGACGTGCTCGGCCGTATCGACGGCCCCGGCGTCACTTTCTTCGCGATGCAGTTCCGTCTCCCGGGATCCGAGGACTGGTTGCTCGGTGTTGCCGGCGGCTACCTCGGGGATGGTCTTACGCTCACTGGGCACACCATCACGTCCTACGAACCTGTGACTGACAACTTTGGTCAGGATGCCACGGCCCTCATTGCCGCCATGGATCGTGCCCTCACAAGCGGGGCAGTTGCAGAAGGCAGGGAAGCCGCCGGAAGTCTCGTTGCGACACTGCTCCTGACCGAACCCGTCGACATTGACCGGTTGGCAAGGACGATTGGTGGCACCGTTGAGGATGGCGTCCTGTTCCACGAAAAGGCCCGGATCACTCCCGGGCCCAAGCAGGACAAGCTTAGCCCCATTGCCGACAGAGCCTACCTGTGGCCAGCAGCCAGAGAAGTTACCGACAATCATGTCGCCAGCCTGGAAATCGAGACGGCAGGAGCAGACTTCCTTGAACGAGCATGGGACCACACCCGTCTCGTCTCCTCCCTCATTGATTCACATGTCGTTGGAGTCTTCGCAAATGGCACCGTTTACGAACCTGCCTTCTACCGCCAAGTTGTTGAAACAACCCCCGACGGCTCCCCGCCCGTCCTAGCGCTCGTTCAACTTGGTCTGGCTAAACGAATGGGGAAGCTCCACGGATTTACCGAAGGACTTGCCGATGTTGGAAAAGACGAGTTTCTCCTGACCGGTGATTCGCCGGAAGACCTCCAGCGAGTCCTGCTTGAGCTCGCCTCGCATGTACTTGTTACCGGAGCGGTGATCCCGGGCGGAACTGAACTCACGCTGTCGACTGGCACCGTTATCCACCTCGAGAGAAAAGGTACCGGAGAGAACGCGGCACTCGTTGGTTCGATCTAATGATCTGCCGGTGGATTGCTTAGGATATGGAACCTGAAATGGAACCTCAGAAACCATTTGCGGTTGCTGAATTATTGGGGTGGTCGCTAGCTTGCTGGCCGGCCTCCCGCACCGCCATAATCAAACACTCCAGGTGATCGGTGTGGGGGAACATGTCAAACACCTGTGCCCGTTCGGCCTTGAAACCCATGATCTCAATGTCTTTTGCGGCTGAGACGAGATTGCAGGACGAGTAGAGCACCCGGTCGATGCTGGAATCACGAATCCATTCGGCAAGGTCACCGATCCCTCGGCGCGGTGGATTCACAACAAGCAGATCGGGAACAGTGCCCTGCTCCCGCGCCCATTGCCCAGCGTCCCCGGCCACAAATAGTGGTGCGCCGCCCGCGGCGATAACCGCTTCCTCGGATAGCTCCACCCCGGTAACAGTGCGCCATGGCGCTGCCATCGATTTTGCGAAGCCCCCAACGCCGCAATACAGATCCCAGACTGAGGAAGGGTCGACCTCGTCAGCCCAGGCTGCCGCCGTTGCATACAGAACGCGGGTGATCTCCGTGTTCGTTTGGAAGAATCCCTGCGGGCGTAGGCGCAGATCCAATGGGCCCAGGCTCATGTCCAACAGCGGGTCACCAAACAGGTGGATCTCGGTTGGGCCCTCGGGGAGGGCAACGTGCTCGGGAAGGATATTGGCGCTTGCTACATCGAGCGGAAGATGCTCTGCCAACCAATCCAGATCGCTGGAAATGCGTTCGACAAAGTCGGGGGAGCGCAGGACGAAGCGAACCATGAGCCTGCCGTGTGGACTAGCCGTGACAATAATCGATTTCAGTTCACCGGTCCGTTCTGGAACCGAATAGGGGGTGAGCTTATTTCTGGTGATGAACTCGGTCAGCGGTTCGTGTGCCTCGGTGATGATCGGGTTGTAAAGAAGGCAGTCCCGCAGGTCCTGGCCGGCGCCGTTCCGCAGGATACCGAGAGTTGGTTCGGCAACTGTTCCCGCAATGATGATCTTGGCTTTATTACGGAATCCGAACTCTGCACTGGCAACAGGTGGTAGCCAAGAATCGCATTCCAGGATGGTCTCCGAGAAGCTTTGCTTCTGAGCAAGTTGCTCCTCGTAGGGCGTTGCCAAGTGCGTGCATGACCGGCACAGGCCCTCATTGAAGTAATGGCAGGGCGTGAGAGGAGCAGACTGATCGGGCACCGCTACATCGTAACGGAGACGTATGAGCATCGTGCTGATCCCCCTCTGCTCACCGGACTGGCGTTGGGCAGAGGGGGATCAGGGACGGACCAGAGGGTCTTGCATCTGAGATGGATGCTTGCGCGCTAGAGACTATGAGGCCGCTGACCTCACTGTGCTGGTGCAGGCGGGTTCTCGTCCAAGTGCTTGCCGGAAGCGGTCTTGGCCCCGGCGGGATCCCACTTCTTGGTAAGGGCGACCGCGCGGTCAAACTCGGTATTGATCTCGGACTGAATTGCCTCGTTGTAGGGGGTTATCAGGGAAACACCCCAGGTGACGAGAAGGGCGAGAATAAATGCCGGGATCATCTCGTACACGTCGAAGATGCCACCGGCATCCACATTGCCCCAGACGAAAACGACCACGGCACCGGTGATCATGCCCGCCATGGCTCCCCTGGAAGTGAGGCGCTTCCAGAAGAGGGCAAGGATGATAACGGGGCCGAAGGCTGAACCGAAGCCAGCCCAGGCAAAGCCAACAAGATCAAGAATCGTGTCAGATGGAGTGATCGACAGGAGCGCGGCGACTATAGCTGTGATAACAACGGCAACGCGTCCCCACATGGTGCCGCTCTGCCTACCCATCTCCTTGCCGGTGATGCCCGAATAGACGTCCTCGACAAGAGCGGAGGAGGACACGAGCAGCTGGGAGGAGATGGTCGACATAATGGCAGCGAGTACAGCCGCGAGAATAAAGCCGCTAATAAGCGGATGGAAGAGCGCTCCCGTGAGCGAAATGAAGACCGTCTCCGGGTCGGCCAGTGGATCGGTTTCTGGATGGAAGTAGGCGATGCCGACAACGGCTGTGAGAACGGCGCCACCGACGGAGAGGATCATCCAGCCGATGCCAACGCGACGGCCCGTGACAGCATCCTGCGGGGTACGCAGGGCCATGAAACGCACGATGATGTGGGGCTGACCTACGTAACCCATGCCCCAGCCGATAGCACCCAGGACAGCGATGATGGTCAGGTTCGCAAACGGATCGAGACCGTTGGCTATGCCGGAACCTGATAGCTCCGCATTGTTGATGATGTCGGTGGTCTCGCCGACACCTCCGTCGAACTGCATGACGGTAACGACGGGAACAATCAGCAGTGCCGCCATCATCAAGAGACCTTGCGCCATGTCCGTCCAAGCAACGGCAATAAAGCCGCCAGCGAAGGTGTAGAGAACAACGATGACGCAGACGAGGATCATGCCCCAGATGTAGTCCCAACCGAAGGCTGACTCGAAGTATTTACCCGATGCGACGAGCTGGGCGGAAATGTAGAAGATGAAGAAGACCAGGAAGATAATGCCGGCCGAGATCCGCAGGGCGCGGCCGGTTCCCGCCAAGCGTGCATTCAGGAACGAGGGGACGGTAATCGAGTTCCGAGCGATCTCCGTGTAAGAACGGAGCCTGGGAGCAATGAACTTCCAGTTCAGCCAGGCACCAATGGTGAGGCCCACGGCAATCCAGCCCTCAACGAGGCCCGCAGCATAGATAGCGCCGGGGAGGCCCATGAGGAGCCAGCCCGACATGTCAGAGGCGCCCGCGGAGAGCGCTGCTGGGATCGGGTGGAGCTTTCTGCCCGCCAGCATGTAGTCGTCGTAGTCCTGCGTCTTCCGATACCCCCACCATCCGATGAGAATCATGATGATGAAGTAGGCGATAAGAGCGATCGTCTGTCCGGTTATTTGGCTCATGCTTTCCTCTCTCGGCGACCGTCATCGGTGCCGAGTGGTATTACCCCGGAAAGCGGGGCGCAAAAAGGGCTGCGCCGGGCGACTCTGCCCGGGGTGATGCCACGTTCGTAATACGGAGATGCTAGCGAAGATTGATCGCCAATTGTTGACCTCCGGTAAGAAGTTATACGGAAGATATCAACGAAAAACTCCCCGGCAGCTACCTTTCCCCGGAGTGCCGGTGAAAACTCGTAGTGGTGGGACTAAAGTCCCAATTTGGCCCTATTGGGTGGAAAACGTAGGTGAGAAGCGGAGAAGGAGTGTTTTGAGATGCGAGGTGGGGCCGCTTTCGCGGCCCCACCTGGTTGAGCTTATTACTCAGATTTCTTCTGAGTGGTGCTCGATGTTACTCAGCGCTACCAACGTTCATGCGGTCAGCAACCTCGGGGTTCTCTTCCATCCACTCGGCAACGGTCTCTGCCGTGTCGCGGTCTGCGTTCTCGTTGAGAACGTAGTTCTCGAGATCGGAGAGTTCTTCAGCGGTCAGCTCGAAGTTGGAGAGCATCTCTGCAACGTCGGGGTAGTCGGTGGTGAAGTCAGCACGGCCGTAGGAGAGGATCTCCTCAGCGCCACCGTAGGTGCCCTCGGGATCTTCGAGGTCACGGATGTCGTAGGCGCCGTACGCCCAGTGCGGGGACCAGAGGGTTACGACAATGTCGCGGCCCTCGGACATGGCTGCATCGAGCTCAGCGAGCATAGCAGCGGTGGACGAGATCTTGTATTCCATGCCCTCAAGACCGTAGGTCGGGATGGTCTCGTTCTGGGTGGTCTGGGTCAGGCCAGCGCCACCGTCGATGCCGATGATCTCGTTGTTGAATACGTCAGCGTTCTCAGCGAGCTCGTCGATCGAGGTGATCGGGGCATCGCTGTTCACTGCGAGAGCGAGCTTCGCATCGGAGTACCATGCGCCGAGCTCCTCGATGTCATCGCCGTATTCCTCGATGTAGTTTGCGTGGGTGACGGGCAGCCACGCGTCAAGGAGAAGGTCCATGTCGCCATCTGCGAGAGCCGTGAAGATCACGCCAATCTCAGCGTCCATGAGCTCAACTTCGTAGCCTTGCTCCTCGAGAGCAATCTCGGCCATGTGGGAGACGACAACGCCCTCGTCCCAGCCAGCCGGAACACCGATGAGGATTTCCTCGTCGGAGCCGCCACCGGTCGCGTCATCACCTTCGGTGTCGTCACCCTCCGTGTCGGTGGTGTCGTCGCCTTCGGTCTCTTCGGTGCCTTCGGTGGTGTCGTTGCCGGCGGTCTCGTCGGCGGACTCGTCATCGCCACATGCGGCGAGCATTGACATTGCTAGTGCAGCGGTAAGCGCTACACCTGCCTTCTTTCGAATCATCATCTTTTCATTCCTTTCGTCGAGAGGTCGTTATCCGCGGGAGTTAACCGCGAGCAGGTCAGTCTTCTGCATCGAGCGTGAAGCGCTCTTTAACCTCTGGGTTGTCGTCGAGCCACTGGGAGGTCATTTCGTAAGTGTCCTGATCTCCGTTCTCGTTCATGATGAAGTTACCGGCGCGGCTGAGATCCTCTTCGGACAGGTGAACCTGGCCGAGCATCTCAGCAACTTCCGGGAATTCTTCGCTAAAGCCTTCGTGGGCAAAAGTGTGGAGCTGATCGGGTTCGCCAAATGCTCCTTCGGGGTCTTCAAGGTTCTTGATGTCGTACGCGTCGTACGCCCAGTGCGGGTTCCAGATCGTTACCGCGATATTGCGGCCCTCGGACATAGCGGCATCGAGCTCAGCGAGCATCGCGGCCGTCGAGGAGATCTTGAACTCCATGCCTTCCAGGCCGTAGGTCGGAATGACCTCTTCCTGGGTGAGGCGGGTAATGCCAGCACCGCCATCAATACCGATGATCTCATTGTTGAAAAGATCGGCGTTCTCGGCGAGCTCGTCGAGCGAGTCGATGGGAGCATCGGCGTTGACTGCGACGTTGGAGATGTTCTCCTCGTACCACCAACCAAGGTCCTCGATCGTGTCTTCGTATTCGTTGACGTAATCAGCGTGGAGGGTCGGCAGTGCGACCTCCATGAGCAGATCCATGTCGCCGCTGCCGATACCGGCGAAGATTACGCCGATCTCTGCGTCGGTGAGCTCAACGTCGTAGCCCTGTTCTTCCAGGGTTACGGCCGTCATGTTCGAAATGATGACGCCCTCGTCCCAGCCGGCAGGAACGCCAATGTGGATCTCTCCCGTGTTGCCCGAGGTGTCACCACCTGCGGTTGTTGTTTCTTCGGCGTCACCGTTGTCGCTACCGC
This sequence comes from Flaviflexus ciconiae, assembly GCF_003971195.1. NCBI lineage: Bacteria > Bacillati > Actinomycetota > Actinomycetes > Actinomycetales > Actinomycetaceae > Flaviflexus > Flaviflexus ciconiae. The sequence goes on from NZ_CP034593.1 coordinate 2,274,094, forward strand.
AAGCTGCAAGCAGCCCGGCGGCAACCACCGTGGTTAGGGCAACGGTTCTCTTCGTCCGAAAATTCATATTTCCCTTCCCCATGAATCATGGGTTGTTGTTGATTGCGTTCGGATTGGGGTTCTGCTGGGGACTGTGGTTACTTGCCAACTTCGTCGTGCTTGGATCGGCCGAATGCGGCGGTGGTGCGATCCAGGAAGATAGCAAGGATAACAACGGCGAGACCGGATTCGGCGCCGAGCTCCATGTTGACCTGTGTGACCGAGGTGTAGACGTCACGGCCAAGACCGCCAGCGCCGACCATACCGGCGATAACGACCATGGACAGGGCAAGCATGATGACCTGGTTAATACCACCCATGATTGTGGCCCTCGCCAGCGGAAGCTGAATCTGACCAAGAATACGGGCGGGGTGTGCGCCGAACGCGTGGGCTGCCTCGACAACCTCTTTATCGACCTGCTTAATGCCGAGCTCCGTGAAGCGGACGGCGGGAGCAATCGCGAAGAGGACCGTGGCAACGATACCGGGGACGACACCGATGCCGAGCAGCATGACGAACGGAATGAGGTAAACGAACGCCGGCATGGTCTGCAGGAAGTCCAGAACGGGACGGACTACCGCGGACACGTACTTATTCTTAGCGGCGAGAATACCGAGCGGAAGGCCGATGACGATCGCAATGATCGTGGCGACGAGGACGAGCGCGAAGGACGCCATCGCGTTCTCCCACTGGTCGACGCCGTAGATCACGGCGAAGCCGAGAGCGGAGCCGAGAGCAAGCTTCCAACCCTTCGTTGCATAGGCAACGAAGACGAGGAGCGCAATCATCGTCCATTCAGGCAGGTAATCAACGCCGTGGAGCTGCTCTCCGTCAAGCTCGTAGGTGACAAGGAACCAGCGTTCGATCACGAAGGCAAGAGCCAGTGCGGCAAACACGGCGAGTGCGACCTTCTGGCCCTTCCAGAAGTACACGCCCAGTGCAATTGCGACATAGATGCCGCCGAGGATGTACGCGTTGAGGCCAAGGCCTGTGGCGTCAGCAATCAATACCTCTGTTGCCCAACCGAGGGCAATGCCAGCAAGGCCGGCGACAGCAGCCTGCCAACCCTTCCAAAAGTAGATGCCAACGGCGATCGCAATGTAGATAACACCGAGGACATAGGGATTAACCTCAAGGCCATCGCTAGCAGCTATCCAGGTCTTCGAAAGGAAGCCAAGATATGCGCCGATACCGGCGAACACAGCAAGTGCGGTGTGCCTCCAGGAATAGGCGAGTGCAGCGCCCGCGACAAACAGAGCGGCAAGAACAAATACGTTAAATCCCACGGCGCCAGAGCTGACAATCCAGGTCTCTGCCACGTAGCTGGCCATGACGACGCCAGCTCCAAACAGTGCAACCTTGGCACCCCTCCACAGAAGGAGGATCAAAACAACGATGATGCCGATTGACGCAAAGTTCGGAGTCAGCAGGAGATTCTGCAGGAAGTCGTACATCGGGTTTAGCACATCATCGGAAAGGAAGTCCGTGATGGATCTCAGGTTTGCTTTGGCCCATTCGACGGCCTTATCGGCCCACTCGCCGAGCGGGATTCTGAACAGAAGATCGTCAGCCATTACTTGATCTCCTCTCCGGTCGTGCCATCAGCATCGAACGAAGCATCAGCCTCATTCCCTGCCGCGGACTCCTGAGAAAGTTCAACGGCATCGTGATCGACCTCGACGGCGGACGACGCACTCGCAGCCGAATTAGCGCTGAGATCCACTGGCATAACAACATCCTCCTGGCCGAGTGCACGCAGGAGCGTGACATTCGGGATCACACCGAGCAGACGGTTGTCCTCAGAGACGACGGGAACCGTGAGTCGATCGCTTGCCGCAGGGGCGACAACCTGGTTGAGCGGAGTATCGGGGCCGACACCCGGGTGAATCGGGTGAATCAGCTCTTCGATCGAATTGAGGCGCGGGTTCTTGCGGAGAGCTTGAACGATTTCATCCGCATAGACAGCGCCAGCAAGGACCCGCGAACCGCCGTTTGTTACCCAGCCGCCCGGGGAAGCAACTTCCTCAAGCTTGCGCAGAATAACGTTCGGGCCGTCATTCATGTACAGGCGGGTCATGGGCTTCACCATGATCGATGAAGCGGTAATGACGCGGGAACGGTCGACGTCCTGGACGAACCGCTCGATGTAGTCGTTCGACGGGTTCGTCAGGATCTCCTCGGCCGTGCCGATCTGATCAACAGAACCGCTCCTCATAACCGCAATGCGGTTGCCGACAAACATGGCCTCGTTGAGGTCATGGGTAATAAAGATAATGGTGCGGCGCTTAGCTTCCTGGATCTCCAGGAGTAGCTCCTGCATGTCCCGCCTGATAAGCGGGTCAAGTGCCGAGAACGCCTCGTCCATGAGCAGGATCGGTGCATCGGCGGTCAGTGCGCGAGCCAGGCCCACACGCTGCTGCATGCCGCCCGACAGCTCGGACGGGTAGTTATCCTCCCAGCCCTCAAGGCCGGTCGTCTTCAAAGATTCTTTTGCGCGCTCAAGGCGCTCAGCCTTACCGACGCCCTCAATCTCCAGCGGATATGCCGCATTGTCGATCACGGTGCGGTGGGGGAGCAGGGCGAAGTGCTGGAACACCATCGACATCGAATCGCCGCGGAGCTTACGTACCGCCTTCTTCGACATCGACGTGATCTCGTCATCGCCAATGTAAATCTTGCCGCCTGTTGCTGGGCCGAGAGCGTTCAGGGTGCGGAGCAGGGTGGACTTGCCGGAGCCCGACAGGCCCATAACGACAAAGATTTCGCCAGGCTCAACCTCAAAGCTCACATTGTTTACTGCGACGGTAACGTCGTCGGGAACTTCGTCAAGGCTTGCTCCTTGCTGGAGCATTTTTGTCGCCTTGGCCGCATCCTTCCCAAAAACCTTGTAGACGTTCTCGCAACGGAGACCCTTCATCTACTTTCCTTACTTCTAAATCAATAACTTCAGTACTGCTGGTTTACGTAGTGCGCATAAGGACCGGGTGTGACGTGAATCGCGAATTGTTCCACACGCGGGTCAACCTCGACAAGACTCCCAAACTTCCCGCGAACCGTACAAATAACAGTTAAATAACGAAAATTTTCCTCGTTTCCGAGTAATCGGCACCGGCTAGGCGTTTACGGTGAATCCCCCAGAGAATTTTCAGACTCCAAATGTGACTCACTCTATAGTAAAAAATACAAGATTTCTGCATTAATGCAATGATCATGCGAGGAGTAAATTGACTGGCTCTCAAGTCGAGGTAAAACATCTTCGAAAATCCGCCAATTTCTTTGGCACCTTAGTCTGATATCCGCAGAAGCGCAACGCATATATGCAATTGTGATGCAACTGTAACGCAATGCAAGGGGCCACATTCCCGTCGTTGTGTGGGCTCCGTGGGCGACGTGCAGATCTGTGAGGGCGCATGTCAACCCTGCGACAGTCCTGGCGCCGCTAGCCCGTGCAGGGCACGGGCTACTCCGAGGCGCTAACCACCGACTATGCCTTGGCCGCTGCCGCCGATGAGCGGCAGTTGAAAACTGAGCTCCGATTCGGCAATCCAAAACTGAGCATCGCGGACGAGTTGCGACTCTGGGCTGGACGGTGAGGGTTGCGTGTCAAGAGTGGGTTAAGTGTCAAAAAGTGTGTCTTTATTCTGGGATGGCCATGCTCTCGCACGGGAAAGTCCGCGTCTGCATGCTTTGGCTGGAATTGGGGGTGTGGCCTATTAGCCTCGGGGTGGTGCTCGGTGTGGAAGAGAAAAACCCCGACTCTCTGATGTGAGTCGGGGTTATACTGCGCGCCCGGAGGGATTCGAACCCCCAACCTTCTGATCCGTAGTCAGATGCTCTATCCGTTGAGCTACGGGCGCGTGTCGCTTGGACGTCATTCATCATAGCGCTCTTTTTGGGCAATGTGCGAACTCAGTTCGCATGAAAGCCGTCACCATTTGATGTGAGGGGCGCTCAGCCGATGGGTTCCGGCCTTATCCGAGCGTGCGGAGAAGCTGGGCCCTGCGTGGGCGGACCGGGATGTCCCAGGTGCCGACAAATTCCTCAACGTCGCCCTTGAACTGCCTCTTGAAGTGCAGGACGCCGGCGTCCGAAGCGTCGTCGGTAAAGATACCCGTGATTCCGAACGTGTTGTAGCGGTCCATTCCGTTCTCCGTGGCCCACTCAAACATGGCTCGGTGGATGAGGTAAATGCCGTAGTAGGACTGGTATTCGCGGTAGGAACCAGAAAGGAGGTAGACAAGCTCATTCGGGCAGGTAATAAAAAGAGAACCGGCAAGAACGATTTCGTTCCCTGCCTCGGCCTGGTGCTTGCGGGTTTCATCAGCGCGTCGCTCCAGTACTTTCAGCCGGTTGTTGGCCTCGTTGCGCGCGGTACGCTGCTTCTTTGCGAGGTTCTTGCCCTCTGCCTGAAGCATTGCCTCCTGCTCGTCAACGCCCCGGACCTTGGTTCGCAGCTCCTGGGCTTCCGACTCGACGCCAGCTAGGTAGTCGTCGCAGTTAAGTGTCGCAACGGGGGCGAAGACCTTCTCGGGTTTGGCCCGCTTGAGTCCCTTGTAGAACTCCATCGCATTCGCGGAGATCTTCTGCATCTCCGACCTGTCCGACGTGTGGTCGAGGATTTCCTCCAGAACATCAAACTCGTCCGCTTCGAGGAAGCGGATGGTGACGCCCGGGGTGCCGACACGGTTGAATCCGGTGCGAACAACCTGACCAACGGACTTCATGACGTCATCGAACGACATTCCCGCAATGTTCTTCGTGTAGAAGAAGCGTGCCTGGATGTCAGCAGAATCGTAGAATTCCTTCTGCACATTGATGCCGCCAAGCTCAGACATGGTCGCCTTGAAAGTGTCGGCAACCGGATTGTGCTCCACGGGGGTGATGTCGTCGTAGAACTTCTCCGCAACAAGGGGATTGAAGCGGATCGAGAGGACGCTCCTATCCTTCTTTGCAAACGTCCTGAGTTCGGAGAAGAAGAAGCGAACGAGATCCCGGTTCGAGTAGTCCATGATCGGGCCGTAAGCGATATTGATCCGCTTAAATACCTTCATCCACGGCTGGTAGCGGAGCAGAGCGGCGGCCACAATCTTTTCTTCGCCGTCCACGTCGTCCACAACCCCGACTTCGAGAATCTCGGCACCTTCAGAACGCCTCTCCTCTGCATAGCCGGGGAGTTGCGGGAAAAGCACCCGCTCCTGGCTATAGATGAAGCGGGCGTAGGCGGACTGAGAAAGTCGGGTAAAACGCATGGGACCATTATGCCCCGCCCCAGGAAGATCATGACCTTCTCGCGGTGCGGCATGCGCCGTCGGTCGGTGGTGGAGGGTGCCGATCGTTGGACCGGTCGTTGGGGCGCCGGTCCTCTGACCGGTCGTAAGAGTTATCGCCTGGCTCGGGCCTTTGGGTCTCGCAGTGCTAACGAGAAGTTGTATCGGGGGCTTGGGGAGTGGCCTGCGGTTGCGCATGGCTTCGAAGGTGCCCGGTTCGGATTGGATGCTTCCGCGGGCGTGCTACGAGCCAGCTACTGTTCTTAATTCCCTCAGTGCCGGGAAATTGGGGAATTGAGTGGAATGTGAAGGGCGGTTCGGAGCCTGCCAAGATGAAGGCCCTGTGCGTGCTTATGAGGGTGTGGCGAAGTGCTCCTGTGAACATGGTTGGCAATCGTGCAACTACCTCTGCACCTTTTTGCGGTCCTATTTTCCCCTTTGCGTGCGTTCGTGTGAAAGTGCTCAAGTTCGTTGAATTGTCGCGGAAAGTTGCGTCATTCACAGCTCGAATTGCGCGGTCCAAATTTTGTGGGCGACAAAACATTAAGTACGCAAGTACTAAAGTCCTAGCACTCGCGTACTAATCGGGTTCAGACTAATGGCGTGCCAATCAATCTCAATGACGAGAGGATCCCCGATGACATTCCGCGTTGCATCTGAAGTAGGAAAGCTTCGCCAGGTAATTGTCCACCGCCCTGGGCGCGAGATGGACCGCCTTACCCCTACTAATAAAGACGAACTGCTTTTCGATGATGTTCTGTGGACTCAGAAGGCCCAGGAAGAACACGATGATTTTGTTGCCTCGATGCGTAAAGAGGACGTCGAGGTTCTCTACGTCGAAGAGCTGCTAGCCGAAACGCTCGAAAACCCACAGGCCCGCCACTACGTGAGCGATGAGACGTTTGAAGAGCGGTGGTACGGCATCAACGGCACGCAGATCATGCGGGAGTACGCGGATAGCCTGTCGCCCAAGGATCTGGCCGAGCTGGTCATTGCCGGCATCACCAAGACTGAGCTTGTTGCTATTATGGGTCGGTCGGACTCGGCGTATCTTGCTCGGGCAGAGAACGACTTCATGGTTCTCCGTTGCCTCCCCAACCACCTCTTCACCCGCGACACCTCTTGCTGGGTTTTCGATGGTGTCTCCATTAACTCCATGCAGAAGGTTGCTCGCCAGCGCGAAACCATCAACTTCGAAGCGATCTACCGGTGGCACCCCAGGTTCAGGGACGAGGACTTTAAGAAGTGGTCCGGCGGCATGGCAGACAGGGCTGCGACGATCGAAGGTGGCGATGTTGAGGTCATCGGCAACGGTGCCGTTCTCGTGGGGATTTCTGAACGCACCACGGCAGCCGGATTTGAACGCCTTGCTCGTAGCCTCCTCTGGAACGGTGAAGCACAGCGCGTCATCGGTGTCCTCATGAAGAGTGAGCGTGCGCAGATGCACCTCGACACCGTTATGACAATGGTCAACGAGACGACGTTCCTCAAATACGCCCACCTTGGAATGCTTCCTACCGTGACGATCACCAAGGGTGGTCGTCCGGGAGAGATCAACGTCGAGACCGCCCCCGGCGAAGATATGCACAAGGTTCTCGCAAAGGCCCTCGATGTTCCCGAGGTTCGTATCCTCACCACCCCGGAAGACGACTTCGCAGCCGAACGTGGCCAGTGGAACGACTCCTGCAACGTGCTCGCCCTCGAACCGAACGTCGTTGTTGCCTACGACCGCAACGTAACAGCCAACGAGTACCTGGAATCCGAGGGAGTGCGAGTCGTCACCATGCCAGGTGGAGAACTCGGCCGTGGCCGCGGTGGCCCCAGGTGCATGAGTTGCCCAACTATTCGAGACGAAATCTAACCAACACCCTCCCGTATTGAAAGGACCATGGCTCATGACCATCAATTTGAAAGGCCGACCGTTTCTCAAGGAAGTCGACTTCACTCCAGAAGAGTGGCTCTACCTTCTTGAACTAGCAGCTGAGCTCAAGGCGGCGAAGAAGGCCGGTACTGAGAAGCAGTACCTCAAGGGCAAGAACATCGCTCTGATCTTCGAGAAGACCTCCACGAGGACCCGTTGCTCCTTCGAGGTCGGTGCCTACGACCAGGGTGCCAACATCACCTACCTTGATCCGAGTGGGTCGCAGATGGGACACAAGGAATCCGTTGAGGATACCGCCCGCGTCCTCGGCCGGATGTTTGATGGAATCGAATTCCGCGGACATAAGCAGGAGCACGTAGAAACCCTTGCGAAGCTCGCCGGCGTCCCCGTCTGGAACGGCCTCACCGACGACTGGCATCCCACCCAGGTCCTCGCCGACCAGCTGACGATGCATGAGTCATCCGGGAAGCCCTACAACGAGATCACCTTCGCCTTCGTTGGTGACACTCGCAATAACGTCGCCAACTCGCTCCTCGTTGGTGGTGCCCTGATCGGCATGAACGTCAAGATGGTCGGCCCCAAGGAACTTGAGACCATCCCCGAGGTTCGGGAACTCGCAGCCAAGCTCGCCGAGAAGTCCGGTGCACAGATCACCTACGAAACCGATCCGAAGGAAGGCGTCAAGGACTGCGACTTCATCTACACCGACATCTGGGTTTCCATGGGTGAGCCGGACGAAGTATGGGATGCGCGTATTAAGCAGCTCTCGCCCTACCAGGTGAACCGTGAACTGCTCGACGCAACGGGCAAGGACGCGAAGTTCCTGCACTGCCTGCCGGCATTCCACGACCGCAACACCACGGTTGGTGAAGACATCTTCCAGAAGACTGGCCTCGACGGTCTCGAAGTCTCCAACGATGTCTTCGAATCGGAAGACTCCCTGGTCTTCGACGAGGCAGAGAACCGCATGCACACCATCAAGGCCGTCATGGTCGCCACGCTTGGTGAGGAGTGACATGAGAATCGTTGCAGCTTTGGGAGGCAACGCGCTTCTTGAACGTGGTCAGAAGCCCGATGCCAACCCTCAGATCGAGAACGTGAAATCGGCTGTCAACTCGCTTGGGCTGCTGGCTGATGAGCACGATCTTGTCCTGACACACGGCAACGGTCCCCAGGTGGGTGTTCTCGCCCTCCAGTCAGCGAACGATGACTCACTATCCGAGCCGTACCCCTTTGACACGCTCGGTGCGATGACCCAGGGAATGATCGGGTACTGGATGCTGCAGGCACTCCAGAATAGATTGCCCGATCGGCCCATTGCTTCAATTGTTAACCAGACGCTTGTTCTTGCTGGCGACCCCGCCTTCCAGAACCCCACGAAGTTCGTGGGTGCCGTCTACACGGAGGATGAGGCAAAGCAGTTCGAGAAGGAACGCGGATGGGTCATGCGCGAAGACGGCAAGTACTGGCGTCGCGTAGTCCCCTCTCCGCAGCCCCAACGGATTGTTGAGACCCGGATCATCCGCACGCTCGTCGATTCGGGAGCTGTCGTTGTCTGCTCGGGTGGCGGCGGTATCCCCGTTGTTCGCGATGAAGAAGGCAACCGGGTTGGCATTGAAGCAGTTATCGATAAGGACCTGACAGGTTCAGTCCTTGCCGAGGCACTCGACGCAGACATCTTCATGATCCTCACTGACGTGCCGGCGGTACTCGATAACTACGGAACTCCCGAAGAGACGGAGATCCGTTCGGCCACACCGGCAATGATGCGGTCGAAGGGATTCGCTGCAGGATCCATGGGACCGAAGGTTGAAGCTGCATGCCGCTTCGTCGAGCTGACCGGCAATGTCGCTGCGATCGGCCGTCTTGAGGACTGCGTGAAGATCATCAACGGCGAGGCCGGCACCATCATCACCCCCGGCGGCTACTACGGCGGAGTTGTCGACGGACGCCCCAATACATTCAATCCCGACAAGATAACCGAATAACAAACATCTGGTTGGAAGGAACGTCCTTCTAGCCAGGCGGGGAGCAATCTCCGCAGAACTCCAGCACCAACAACGGTGTTGATACCAGGAGGAAAGTAACCATGACGAAAATCGTCAATTCATGGAACGACTTTGACCCGCTGAAGCATGTCATTGTCGGAAAGGCTGACTTCACGGTCATCCCCGATGAAGAGCCGGCAACCTCAGAGAAGGTCCCTGTCGACTCGGAGATGCGCGGTATGTGGGGCCCCCGTCCCACCGAAACCGTGGAGAAGGCAAACGAAGCACTCGACCGCCTCGCAAAGGAACTGGAGAACCGCGGAGTTAAGGTTGACCGCCCAACTCCAATCCAGTGGAACCAGGCCATGATGACCCCCGACTTCCGGGTGCCCTCAGGCCAGACCCAGATGCCGCCCCGCGACATCCTGCTCACCATGGGTAACGAGATCATGGCATCCGCCAACTCGTTCCGCTGCCGCTACTTCGAGTACCTCGCATACTGGCCTCTCATGAACCAGTACTTCGAGGAGGACCCGGAGTTCAAGTGGTCGCAGGCCCCGCGCCCCCGTCTGACCGACAAGTCGTACAAGCACAACTACTACGATGAGCAGATCACCCTGGAGGAGCGCCTCGAGCGCACCGCGAACCTCGACTTCGTTACCACCGAAGCAGAGCCGATGTGGGACGCTGCTGACGTACTGCGTCTCGGCAAGGACCTCTTCATCCAGCACGGCCTCACCACCAACCGTAAGGCCATGGAGTGGTTCAAGCGCTACTACCCGGAGCACCGCATTCACGCAGTGAACTTCCCGGGTGACCCCTACCCGATCCACATCGACGCGACCTTCGTGCCACTTCGCCCGGGCCTCATCATCAACAACCCCGAGCGTCGTCTGCCCGAAGAGCAGCGCAAGATCTTCGAAGCGAACGATTGGCAGATTGTGGATGCGGCACCGCCCGCCCACAAGGAGCCGCCGCCGCTGTGCTACTCCTCCGTGTGGCTCTCGATGAACTGCCTCGTACTCGACCACAAGAACGTGATCGTTGAGGCCTCCGAGGTCCACCAGCTGGAGCAGATGGAGAAGCTCGGAATGAACCCGATCCCGGTTGACTTCCGTGACGCCTACGCCTTCGGCGGTGGCCTCCACTGTGCCACGGCAGACGTCTACCGCGAAGGCGACTGCGAGGACTACTTCTCGACCCAGGTCGAGGATCCGACACTCGTCTAGTCCGCCAGCATGGGCTTGGGGGAGCCGGGACAACAACCGGCTCCCCCAAAGTGCAACCCCACCAATTCTAAACCCAAGTTCAAACTCCATAGTCATTCGCGAGGGCCAGTGACGAGGCTACACTGATGCAATCTGGTCCCTCGAACCACACCGAAACCTGTCGCCGGCTGATAGCGGCGATAACCCACAGGGCAATGACGCCCTCCACTCGAAGGAGCGCCACTCATGGCAACTACCGAGACCAGTACCAAGATCAAGGGCTTCGTGACGATGTTCCTATCGTCAAGTGCCATGGGTGGTATTGGCGCATTTTCGCGCTACATTGAGGCCCCCGGCATCTTTATCGCCCTGTGCCGTAGCCTCGCGGGCCTTATTATGATGACGCTGATTTTCCTCTTTACTCAGCGATTCTTCAAGCTCAAGCAACTAAAGATGTCCCCGACAATTGTCTGGAGCGGTATCTTCCTCGGTCTTCTGTCAGGCCTCTACGTTGTTGCCACCCAGATGACAACGCTCGCGAATGCGGCGTTCCTCATTTACACAGGTCCCATTTACTCAACAATTCTGGCCAGTATCTTCCTGAAGGAACCATTCACGAAGGTGACTGCCGTATCGCTCACGTCGGTCGTTATCGGCTGCCTCCTGATCATCGGAATCATCAACTATTCCTCGGGTGGCGGATTCACGATCGGCCTCGACCTCGACCCTGAATACATGACGGGCAACCTTATTGCCTTGGGATCGGGTCTCGCCTACGGCCTCTACCTCTTTACCAGTCGATACCGACAAGATGTTGATTCAGACGTGCGATCCTTTACGAACTTTGGCTTCGCTGTCGTCACTCTTCTCATCCTGGTCTTTGCAACGCAGCCTGATCTTTCGGAAATGACAACGCGCGGCTGGATTGTCCTCGTCATCGCCGCATTCGTTACGGGTGCCATCGCTTTCTACCTGCTGACTGTGGCATCGAAGATCCTGCTTGCCGGCGAGCTCGCGACAATCTCCTACCAGGAAACCATCATGGCAACCATCCTCGGTATCGCGCTCTTCAGCGAATCACTGACCGCCATGCAGGCACTTGGTGGCGGCCTCATCCTCTTTGGCGGACTGTTCCAAATCTTTGCCTCGACGCGAAAGAAGAAACCAGCAGGGGCAAATGCGCCTGAAGGAATGGCCGGGATTCACTAGCGAGATGCCTTCAACGCTTCAACACAAATATTGGAGAAATCATGGTTAATAAAGAAGTTAACATTACCCGCCTCGATGCCTTTTCCTACCGGGAAGCCATCAAGGACGGAGAGGCCATTGTCCTCATTCCCGTTGGCGCTCTCGAACAGCACGGGCCGCATATGCCGCTCTACACGGATGCCATGCTGTCCACAAAGATGGCAGAGCTAACCGCGGAAAATATTGATGCATTGGTTGGCCCAACAATCTGGACGGGATACAAGTCGCAGCAGCGTTCCGGCGGCGGCAACCACATCATCGGTTCGTTCGGGTTCGATGCTTCTCACGTCATTGAAACCTGCCGCACCCTCGTGCGAGAGTTCCACCGACACGGCGTCAAGAAGATCGGTTTCATCAACGGGCATTACGAGAACTACCAGTTCCTCTACGAGGGTGTTGATCTGGCGATGAGGGACATTGCGCACTCTGGTGAAACGACTCCCACCATTTTGTTGCTGTCCTACTGGGATTTCGTCACTGACGAAACCATTGCAGAACTCTATCCGGATGGATTCCCCGGATGGGACGTGGAGCACGGCGGCGTCATGGAGACGTCCATCATGCTCGAGTACTACCCGGATCTTGTGCACATGGACAAGGTGATGGACCTGCCTGCTGCAGAACTCCCGCCTTTTGATGCTTTCCCGGTCGATCCATCCCGGACACCTGAGTCGGGTTGTCTCTCCTCCGCCGCAGGTTCGACCGCAGAGAAGGGTCGGCTACTGACAAAATCGGTTGTCGATGGGATGTCCCAAGCCCTGCGTGAGCAACTGTCCGTGCAGTGAAGGTGATGGTGACGCATTATGACTAGTGGTACTGGAAAACGGGGTGAGCCGCCAGACCCGGCCAGCCACCTTGATGCGAGACTTGAGGCAAAGGCGAGAGCGCGTAACCGCGACAACTCGATCATCCGCATTGTCAGCCTTATCCTGATCGGTGCAGTCGTCGCGCTTGCGCTTCTCAATGCAACCGGTGCAGCGAATCTCATCCATTCGTTTAGAACTACCGTCACGGGCAGCTTGACCTGGTATCTGGTCCTTCTTGCCACCGTGGCCCTCATATTCTGCCTCTATATGGCATTAGGGAGTCGCGGAAACATCCGGCTCGGCGGCAGGGGCGCCAAACGAGAATATGGAAACTTTGCGTGGTACTCCATGCTGTTTGGATGCGGGCAGGGAATCGGACTAATTTTCTGGTCCGTTGCCGAACCAATCCTCGTAAAGAATGACAACCCGCTAGCCGGCTCGGTCGGTGTGACAGCAAATGATGGTGCTCTCATGTGGACCTATTTCCACTGGTCCCTTCATGCCTGGGCAATTTACTGTCTCGTTGCCATCTGCCTCGCAATCTCATTCCACAATATGAAGCGGGAACTGACGTTCCGCGATGCGGTTATCAATGCCTTCCCGGAGAGAATCCGCCCCGGTATGGGGATTGTGATCGAAGTTATCGTCATCCTGGCAACCGTTTTCGGCCTGTCAACCTCGTTTGCGTTTGCTGCCATGCAACTCTCATCGGGAATCTCCCAGACTTTTGATGTCCAAAATTCGACCGCGATTCGCACGGTTGTCATTATTGTCATTGGCATTATCGCGGCGATCAGTGTTTATGTCGGCATCGAAAAGGGCATGAAGATCATCAGCGAGACCAACTCGATCCTGTCAATTGCGCTCGTTGTTGGCGTGGTAATCTTCGGGCCCACCCTGTATATCCTGTCGGTTGTCCCGCAATCAGTCGGCCAGTTCCTCTTCAATGCGCCGTGGATGGGCATGTGGACGGATGCCGAGCTCAACCACGAACCGTTGCTCAACTGGACTGAAAGCTGGAACGGAAACTGGACTGTCTTTATCTGGTGCTGGTCGTGGGCGTTCTCGCCGTTTGTCGGGTCGTTTATCGCCCGCATCTCGAAAGGTCGAACTCTGCGGGAATTCGTTACCGGCGTGCTTGGCATTCCCACCCTGATCTGCGTGATATGGATCGGTGTGCTCGGTGGATCTGCACTTCACTATGACGAACAGTCAGGTGGCTCCGTTACCAGTGCAACACTGGAGGATACCTCGCTCGGGCTATTTGCGATGCTGCACGAGATCCCACTCGGGCCAATCTCGTTCATACTCCTTCTCATAGCAACGATTCTTGTTGGTACCTACTACATCACGTCGCTAGATTCTGGTGTTCATGCCCTCTCGAGCTTCGCATCATCAGACGGTAAATCGTCGAAGGCGTACCGCACGGCACTCGTTCTTGGCATTGCTGGTATCGCGCTCCTGCTACTCAGCATTGGTGGCGAAGATGTTGTGGGCACCGTGCAAACGGGAACAATCATCGGGGCCGTGCCGTACACGCTTGTCATCATTCTCATGATTGGGATGACTGTAAAGCGCGCGAACCGTCTCAAGCGTGACCCGGAGCAACTTGCGGCACCGAACATCCATCCCTCCATCGACCCCGTCGATCTTGGGCTCGACCCGTCCGTACGGGACGAGCCTGGGGAAGCGGAGCAGAAGTAGCCAAAGACAGACGTGGGGCAAAACAATCCCGCCTAGGACGGAAACCGTACCGTCCTAGGCGGGATCTCATACCGAATTTACTCATCAGCAACGATGCTGAAGTTAACGTAAGGATTCAATAATGGCGACGCAAACTGATTCTACAGCTGTAACGAGTGCCCCAAACAAGAAACTTGGCTTCGCAGCGATCATCATCTCGGCAACGGGAATGGGGCTGGTCGGTACCTTTAGCTGACTCGCAACGCCGGTGAACCCTGAAACCGGGGTCAGCGATATCACGGGTGATTTTCTTGCGATCGGACGCATGACAGTCGGGGCCCTCGGCATGCTCCTGATTGTTGCGCTCGTCAAGAAACTTCCTGAGCCCCGTAGGACGCGGATTTCCTTTGCAGTATTAGCTGGTGGTTTCTGCATTGGGGCTAGCCTTGCCTTCTCTGTTTCAGCGACACTCATGACGACGATCGCCAACGCCGTATTCCTGATTTACACCGGTCCACTGTTTTCGGCGATCCTTGCCGCGATCTTCCTGAAGGAACGAATAGGCAAATCCCATGCGGTGTTCCTTGGTCTTGTTTTCATCGGCATGCTGATGATGGTGGGGCTTGTAGCCTTCAGTCCTGAAACGGGTCTTACATTTGGACTTGGCCTCTCAGTAAATCCTGAGCTTCCAAACAAGACCATGGGCGATATTTTTGGTCTTGCTTCGGGTGTCTTCTACGGTCTCGCGCTGTTCTTCTACCGTTACCGCCCCGACATTTCTTTCGAAGTTCGCTCATTCTGGAACTTTGTGTTCGGCATTGTTGGCGCGTTAGTCATTATGATCTACTGGCTCATTGCGATCGACCCGACCAACCCTATTGAAGTCATGGAAGGTAACCATTGGGCGTGGGCTGTTGTTCTCTTCCTGGTATCCGGCCTCATGGCGATCGGGCTGCTACCGGTGGCAGGCAAACATCTTCTTGCGGTGGAATTGTCCACCGTCGCCTACTGGGAGTGTGTCGTCGCCTTGATTCTGGGTGCCCTTGTCTGGAGCGAAGCGATGACTGTCGTCGGTAGTGTCGGTGGTCTGCTCATTATCATCGGAGGTATCGGGCCAATCCTTCTTCAGGTCGCGCGAGACCGAAGAAAGCGGTCAGATGAAGTTGATCCAGCACTTCACGTAGAGCGTTGAACCGTACAACGTAGGCGATCAAAACCGCACACTCGTGCATTGGGGACGCTTGCCGTAGCCGCATCCAAAGACGATGCGGCTACCGTTCAAAAGCGCTGTGGGTCAAGCGTTGGAATGATCCTCATTGAAGGGGTGGCAGAGATAGCTGGCAATACCGATTTCTGTGGGAGGTTCCTATCGGTTGGAACTTCCGACAGAAGTGTCTGTCATCGAACTCCCGCGCGGTGATAACGCGACTGATTCAACTGCACATGGCTGCGGGTAGATCGATCGGGTTAGGCCTTAATGCAGTGGTCCGAGTCCAGCCTTCAGTCGGGCAAGGGCGCTCAGTGTTTGCGGCGGAAGAGTCTTCATCTTCTCGACGAGGGCAGCAACGCGTTTGTCCTGGCTACTACTCGCGTCCATCAGGTCAATCTGGGGTTGTGGAGGTGAATCTAGCCGGACGTGGGTCCACGACACCGAGTACTGGAGTTCCAGCCTGTCGGCTTCCGAAATGAAGTACCCGCGGACTCGAGCACGAGTATCGCCCGGCGGATTGGTTTTGGCGCTTGCGATCTCTTCCGGATCAAAGAGTGTCTTCAGGTTCCCTGCTCGCCGTAGCCGATCCGCGAGGCCGTGTTTTTCATCGATGTCATGGAAGGCCAGGTTAAGTCGAGAAATAAGAGGGGAGGCTAAATCAAGTTGATGCTTCGCCGCGGCTTGCGTGAGAAGACCGCGTTTGCAGATCCAGTCCACCGAGTCTGAAATTGACCGGCTATCGCCAGCCTTGAGGCAATTGATCATGTGGCGGATATCCGAGAGTTCGCTACTGCCCTGTTCTTCGCACCGCTGCAGGACATGCTCTTGTAACTTGAGGGCTGTCGTCGTGCCCCCGTCGGCGAGATCGAGGGCCGTGTCGGGGCCCAGTCGTGATGTGTCTCGGAGGGCAGCGATTGGGTCTGCCAGTGCGAGGTCTGCGAGTGTGCCCCCGCCTTCGAGATAGTCGAGAACGGTGGATGTGTAGCGTAGCTTCATCTCGGTTGCGGTCTCGGCCATGTTTGAGTCACCGAATGTCACCTGCAGCCTGGCATACTTTTCCGCATCAGCATGTGCTTCCTCTCGGGTGACGATAAGGGGGCGTTGCTTGGTGGGATCTGCCGAGGTCACCTGGTGAATGTGAAACGCGCGCGGGGAGAGGACATAATTCCCCTTGACGTCAATGCCGCCCGCACCCGTCAAGATGATTCGGGTGACAAGAAAGGAAATGAAGCCCGGGTCGAGAGACTCAATGGTTTCTCGCAAGACCTGATAGTTCTCGTGACACCCGAACGTCGCATCACCCGAATCGGTGTTGGTCTTGAGTAAATGAAGTCGAATGTTCTTTATTGCAAGCCGTTCGTTCGCGGCGTTCAATAGGTCGAGTAGAAGGTGCTCACCTGCACGATCATTAACCGCTACATCGCGAGCATTGGAGCATTCGGCCGTCGCATACTCCGGGTGAGATCCGAGGTCCACGTATAGCCTTCCCCCGTTGGACAAATAGCGGTTGCGTGCGCGATTCTGGGTGCTTGTGCCGCGGAAAAGCTCGTCGATGCATTCCGCGGGTGACAGCGGGGAAGTGTCCTTTCCCTGCTCCGGGATGATCCGATGCGAGACAATTGCATACTCGGTCTCGAGCCCCAGGATGCGGGGAAGGTGGCCCGAACGGGTCACTGACCGCCCTCCTGAATGAAGCCTCGGACGAATGTCACGGCATTCTCCTCGAGGATGTCATCAATGTCGTTGAGGACGGCACTGAAATCCTGGGCGGCAGCCGATGATGGTACGGGTGGTGGCTCGCTACCTTCCGGCTCCCGATCCTGACGGTGTTTAAAACTCTGGTTCTCAGTCATCGTGCTCCAACTTTCGCGTAGACATCTGGGTCGGCAAGAGTGTTTTGCCCGGTGCCGCCAACCAGGTCGAGAACCTCTTCGACAGACTGACAGGCGTTGAGCTTATCCTCCAATTGCATCGCGGACCCGGCGTCGGGGCTGGTCATGGGGATGCGGATGAGCTTACCGCCATCGAGTTCAACAACGATTGAATGCCACGATGCTGAATATATCTGCCCAGGAAACCGGCGAATGAGTTCGCCACGGAACCACGCTCGTGTCCCGGCCGGGGGAGTGAACTCAGCGTGCTCAATCCATGAATCTGCTTCCATCGTTTCAAGGATCCCTCGCTCGGTGAGCTTATCCGGTAGAGATTTCTCCTTGCGTACGTCACTCCATTGAAGATCCATAGCCATAAGCTCGGGAGCGTCCCAGTCGAGACCATCGCGGGAGCGCCGTGCCTCGAGCAGGGCAAGTTTTGTTGCCCACTCGATATCGCCAACCGTTTGCCGCCAATCGTCAGCGAGTAAACCGATCATGTCCCGCCACCTGTAAAGGATGTCGGACGTCTCCACATCGGGGCTCCGGCCGTTGTGGTACTCGATGAGACACGCATCCACCGTGCGCTGGTACGTGCTTTGAATATCCAGGGCTGTCATCCGGTTACCGTCCGCAAGTTCAAGCTCCTGCGACAGCGAGAGGTCGCGAGATACGACCTTCACGGCCGCAACGGGGTCCTTCAGCTCAAGAGCTTTCCACTCATCTGGCAAACCGTTCGTTTCGAGTACCCACAGAAGAAGTGATGTCATGCCAAGTTTGAGAAGCGTGTTTGACGGTACGCAGTTTGCGTCTCCGCTGATCACGTGGAGCCGGCGATGAAGGTGCGGCTCGGCGTGCGGCTCATCCCTCGTATTGACGATCGGCCGATCGTACGTCGTGTTTGGTCCGATGATTGACTCGATGTAGTCCGCACGCTGTGACATCTGGTATCCGGCTTCCTCGGACGCCTGTCCGAGTCCTACCCGGCCCGCCCCTACAAGTATTGGGCGGGTGACGAGGAACGGGATGAGGGCGGCTACGATGTCGTCGAAAGGTACTGCTCGGTCAACGAGATAGTTTTCGTGACAGCCATACGATGAGCCTTTACCGTCAACATTGTTCTTGTAGATTGCGGGGCTGGTGCCGGTCTCTTCCTGCAACTGGGCCATTGCCCGTTGCATGACGAGCTCGCCCGCCCTGTCGTACATAACTGTTTGACGGGGCCCTAAGCACTCTGGCGAAGCATATTCGGGGTGGGAATGATCAACATAGAAACGGGCACCATTGTGCAAAACTTTCGTGGTGCCTCGCTGCCACGATCGTTCTTGTGCGGTGAGAGATGCTACCTGATGGATGTTGTTTCGACTGGCGATATGCTCCCGACTGATGGTCGGGTGGCGAGTGTCCAACATTGGCATTTCGCCCGCTAGATCCCATGCCACATCGTCGGTGTGACCGAGCTTGCTGGTAGCCCGCGTGTATGCGGAGATGATCTCCCTCGACATTGCTTCGGAGGTTGCTTCAGGATTATCGGGGTGCGAGATTCCATATTCGGTCTCTATCCCCATGATTCTTCGAACGGTCATGTGTTCCTCAAAAGGTGGACCCGCGAAATGCGTTGGCCGCGGCGACCAATGATTCTTTCCCAGTTCTCAAGGGTCCCGGTTGAATGAAGGCTTGCATTCTCACTGACTTCGGCGGTCACGGCTTGCAGAATGTGTTCGCAGGAGATCCCGCCAGGCAGTCCATTGAGCTGGTCCTTAATTGACAGTCTCTTTGCGCGATCCACAATGTTTGTCAGCATCGCTCCAGAAGAGAAATCTTGAGCATAAAGAATCTCGGTGTCGCCTGAATCGAACGTGACTTCGACCAGTGCGGAATCGTTGCTGCGCACGTAAAGACTGTCGACGATCGTTTGGATAAGGGAGGTAACAGCTCCTTCGCGAGAGCCGGCACGGGCAATCTCGGAGTCGGCGAGCGGCAGTTCCGGTACCAAATATTTGGCGAGAATATCGGCAGCTGCCTTCTTGTCTGGGCGTGAGATTTTGATCTTAACATCGAGGCGACCCGGCCGGATGATAGCGGGATCGATCATGTCCTCACGGTTCGTAGCGCCGATAATGATGACGTTTTCCAGCTCTTCAACGCCATCAAGTTCGGCAAGGAGCTGAGGCACGATCGTTGTTTCAACATCGGAGGACCGACCGGTCCCGCGCGTGCGGAACAGGGAATCCATCTCGTCGAAGAACACAATGACCGGCATGCCGCCCTTTGCGCGTTGCCGGGCACGGGAAAAGATTCTTCTGATTTGTTGCTCGGTTTCGCCAACATACTTGGTGAGTAGCTCCGGTCCCTTGACCGAAATAAAGTACGACCGCGCCTCTGATTCGCCGGATCTTGCTGCCGCTGTGCGCGCCAGGGAAGTTGCGACAGCTTTTGCGATCAGGGTTTTGCCGCACCCGGGTGGGCCGTAGAGCAGGATGCCCTTGGGTGCTCGGAGCTGATGGGCACGATAGTGACTGGGGTAAAGGAACGGAACCTCGATTGCCTCTCTAATATCTGAGATTGCGCCACTCAGTCCACCAACATCGGCGTAGTCGACGTCCGGGATCTCTTCGAGCATCAGTTCTTCGGTGTCTTCCCGCTGAAGTCGTTCGTAGGCAAAGCCGCCCCGCACGTCGGCACGAACAGTGTCGCCGGGCCGAACCTTCGGCTTCCCTCCGGCGGTAATGAGACTCTCGGCGAGCCGGAGCACCTTCTCTTCCTCGTCTCGTACCCGCACGGTGATGCGATTATCGCTCAAGAAATCCGTGACCATGACAAGATCGCCAACTTCGTCGAAGCTCTCGCTCGAAATCACGCACATATGCTCGTTGAGAATAACCTCGCGACCGGGATAAAGGCAGGCGCGGGGTACGGTATCCGCCACGGCGCAACGAAGTTTCCGACCGCTAACAATGACATCAACGGTGCGCTCTGGCTTATTGGTGGCTGCGATGACGCCAAACGTGTTGGGTGCGGTAGTTAGCTGGCGGACCTGGTCGTGAAGAGCTGCTAGCTCTTGACGAGAGGCGCGCAACGCCGATGCCAGCCGGGCATTGTTTCGGACAAGCGTGTCGTAGTCGGCAGACACGTCTTCGACCTGCGCTGCCGAGTCCTTATCGTTCACACTTGTGGTAGCTAAAGAATTATCCATGCGATCGTCCCTGACCTCATCTCAAAATTTCTAGCACAAGCGTACCATTCTGTGCGATTATTGGTTTGGGACCTTCGGGTAAAAGCAGATTATGCCACGAGTTCGCGGACTGGCAGATCTGCATGGTTCCCCGGTTTGACCATGGCTTTGGGTTAGGATCGGGCACGTAGTAGGCGCAAGTGGCGGAGGAGGGAAGAAGCGTGACCGAGTCGGCGCGATTGACTAAGGGCGAGCAGCGACGGCAGTCCATCGTGGAGGCTGCCGCAAAGATACTCAATGAAGAAGGGCCTGCGGGCGTAACTCATCGAAAAGTGGCGACGCGAGCGTCAGCCTCCCTTTCTGCGACAACGTACTATTTTACGGGGCTCGACGACCTGCTGGGGCAGGCCGCTACTTTAAACTTTGGTCGCTGGGTCGCTCGCGCTAACCGTGTTGTTGAAACTCTCGAAGAGAGCGGTCCGCCGCAGTCGGTGGATCAAGCTGTTGATGTGATCCTGCGAGCCTGCCTCCCCGAGGATGAAAATCTGGAGAACCACTACGTCCAACTGGTTGCGGCCACGGAATTCCCGGAAGTGCACAAGCAGTACAACAAGAGCCGAAACCTTCTTGATGAGGCCATTGAGCAGGTCCTGTCGTGGATGAAAAGTTCTGTTTCGGCCCAACTCGTGTTGACGATTGTTGACGGCGCTGCTGTACAGGCAATTTCTGAAGGCCGGGATGTTCGCGAAACTGCACGTGAGCGAGTACGCGAGTTCTTCATCCGTGTCGGCGCAATCCCCCTGAAATGATTCGAAGGTGCTGGGTGACGGATCCTCTACGGGCAGTCACCTAGAACTCCCACTGGATGCTGGGTTACGTTCTCCAGAATCCCCGGAGGCTCGTGGTACTGGGGTCCGGAGATTCGGGGTACTAGGAGAATCGTGTACGTCAGATTGCCGCAGTGTGAAGACGGCCAGATTGCCTGTGCGGTCTATAATCAGAAGTTTGAACTGGGCCGACTTAGAAGGTTGTTTCCGTCGGAGTTGGGTAATTCTGAATTAGCGCCTTGAGCTGGTTGAAGTCAGCAGCATAGCGGTAGGCGAATCGCTTAAAATTGGGGTCCTTCGAGTAGGAGAGCGGGTGTACTGGGCGGCGCTTAAGCATGAGCTTTACAAGGTGCCTACGCAGGTCCTTGTCCCTGACCCAGCGGAGCACCGTTACCGGTGGAACAAAAGCATAAACGCCTTCTTTTTCGGCAACGATGGGAGGAAGCGCAATGTCGTCAATGAAGTCGGCAACCATAGCCCGGGCCAGGTTTACGCCTCCAACCACGGAATAGTAGGAGCCGCGACCCCATCTCGGATTCACGTCGAGAACGTGCGGCATATTGGTGCGGGAATCAATCTTGATGTCGATTGAGAAAAAGCCACGAAGTCCGAGAGCATCAATCATTTCCCCGGCTATTCGACGGAGTTCCGGGTGGTCGGTGACGTGAATAATCCCGGCATTACCAATGAATGAACTCTGGTGCAGGCCAAGTATCTGGCGACCGGTGGCGATAGCGGTGATGGTGCCGCGGGAATCAACATAGCCCGTCACAATCCATGACTGCGTGTCATCACCCACCACCATGTCCTGGACAAGCATGACACCCGCGAATCCTGCGTCTTGGATCTTGGCCAGGGTTTTCATGGCCGAATCCAGATCGGGTGCGTCATAGGCCTTGCGCTGGCCAGAGAACTGTAACTTGCCGTAGTCCATCCCACCATCGCGGGGTTTAATGACAGCGGGGAACGTAATCGATTCCAGGAGCCCCGGCCATGTCCCTGCATCCGTATCCAGGGGGACCGGAACCGTTGTTATTGTGGGAAGCCCACGTTCTTTGCAGATCGCGTTGACGACGGCCTTGTCGGATGCTCGCTCGACCGTTTCCGTGGGTGCAAGTGGAATGACATAGCCGGCCTTCTCTAACCGGTCCCGGTAGTTGAGGACAAGATCAACGTCCCGATCCATGAACGGCATGATGATTGGGGTTCGGTCTGTGTCAGCGATCTTCTCGAGAGTTTCGATCATGAGCTGATCATTGAGGGTGCCGCCCCGACCAACATAGACAGGATCGATGATGTTCGAATGGGAAATAGACCCGCGCGACATGCCGGAAACGCTGACCGAAGTGCATCCGAAAGCTTCGTGGAACATTCTCGCGCACGAATAGGTGCCAACATCCGTGCCGAGGAGAACGGGCATGAGTTCCGGTCGAGAGATTGCCATAGATCGAGTCTGCCACAGCCGGGGCAGGCGATGCTTGATAGAAGATTCCCGTTTCTGCTGATAAGCAAATCTGTTCCGGATAAGAACCGGTTTGCTTACCATGGTGTGGATCAACCAAGAGATGGGTGAAGTATGAGCGCGGATATGCGTATTGACCTCTGGACAGACATCGTGTGCCCGTTCTGCTACATCGGCGAAGCCCGCCTTAGGCGTGCACTTGAAGAAGAAGGAATCACCGCTGATATTCGGCTCCGTTCGTTTGAGCTTGACCCCACCGTGACCGAACACGTGAGCGGCATGGACCACCTTGCGGCAGGCAAGGGTGTGGCCCGCGAGCAGGTGGAGCAGATGGAAGGTCAGATGCGCCAGATAGCGGAGGTTGAAGGCCTCACGTACGAAACCGACCGCATGATGGGACCAACGGTTCCCGCCCACCGGATCGCCCAGTACGCGACCCAGCAGGGAACCGACAAGGGCGTGGCCTACTTCCGGGCAGTTCAGACCGGATACTTCGAAGGCAAGCTCAACCCTTTCGACACCGAGGCTCTCCTCGATGTTGCAGAACAGCAGGGCCTCGATCGTGAAGGCGCAGCGGCTGCCCTGGAGGATGAGCGGTACCTGACCCTGGTGCGACAGGACCAGCAGTTTGCCCGGCAACTTGGCGTCAACGGAGTTCCCTACATTCTTCTTGACCAGAAGCTTGCCATTCCCGGAGCTGTCAGCCTTGACCAGTTCATCGGAGCTCTCCGCCAGGTTAAGGAGCTCGCATGACCTCCGGCTTTGACGGGCTCGACCTCTCCAAACTCGTCACCCTTGAAGGTGCCGAAGGTGACGTCTGCGGACCTGACGGATGTATGCCGGCCGACCTCGGCAGCGCTCAGCAGAACGTCACTATTGGCGAAGCGGGAGTGGCCGGTGCGGTTGCCGCCGGATTCGGTACAACTTCAGATGAGCAGGAAGGCTTCGCGGACAAGTAACTGACCTTAGGTGTTAGCCGGGTCAGCCCCCGGTCAGAACCCTCATTGACCAGGTCGTGACAGTGACCGAACCGGCGTTCGTCAAGCTGGGAATTAAGAGTGGTGGGTCCTCGACCAAACGATCAAGGTCCCACCACTCTATTCCGAGGGATCCGCAGGGGGATTCTCCTCTGTTACCAGGACATTCAGCTACTAGAAGGGCATGCCACCGCTTTCGGGGAGAGCAGGAGTGTCCAGGGTTGGCTCATCATCCGGGTCTTCACCCTGGGTGAACTGGGACATGTAGAGCCGGTAGTACGCGCCCTCCTGTTTGAGCAGGCCCTCGTGAGTTCCCTGCTCAACAATCGCGCCTTCTTCCATAACCAGGATGATGTCGGCTTCGCGGATCGTGGAGAGCCGGTGTGCGATCACGAAGGAGGTGCGGTCGGTTCGCAGTGCCGCCATGGCCTGCTGAACAAGAAGCTCGGTTCGGGTATCGACAGACGAGGTTGCCTCGTCCAGAATCAGCAGTGCCGGCTGAGCAATGAACGCTCGCGCAATTGTGATCAGCTGACGTTCGCCGGTGGAAATGTTCTCGCCGCCGTCTTCGATGATGGTGTCGTAACCGTCGGGGAGCGTGTGAACGAAACGATCGACATACGTGGCCTTTGCAGCTGCGATGACCTCTTCGTCAGTTGCGTCGAGCCGGCCGTACCGGATGTTGTCCATGATGGTTCCGCCGAATAGGACAGCGTCCTGGAGGACCATGCCAATCCGGGAGCGTAGCTCACCGCGTTCGAGAAGTAGCGTGTCGACGCCGTCTAGGCGGATCTGGCCGGATTGGATCTCGTAGAACCGCATGATGAGGTTGACGAGCGTCGTCTTACCGGCACCCGTCGGACCAACAATTGCAACGACCTGGCCAGGCTCTGCCGTGAGCGACAGGTCGGTGATCAGAGGTTTGTCGGGACTGTACGAGAAGGCGACGTGATCGAACTCGATACGGCCCTCTACGGGCTCGGAGAGAATCGCCGGCTGGGGTCCCGACGGGTCGAGGACTCCCTGGTCGGCAAGTTCCTGCAGGTCCGGATCCTGCTCATCAGCATCGAGAAGCTCGAAGATGCGTTCGGCAGAGGCCACGCCGGAGATCAGCATGTTGGCCATGCCGGCGACCTGGCCGAGCGGCTGGTTAAACTCGCGCGAGTACTGGATGAAAGCAGTCACGGCGCCGAGAGTCATCTGTCCGTTGGCGACACGCAGACCGCCGACAACGGCGATGCCCACGTAGCCGAGGTAGTTCACCCACTGCATGATCGGCATGATCATGCCCGAATAGAACTGGGCCTTAAACGAAGCCTCGTAGAGTTCCTCGTTCCGTTCATCGAAACGTTCACCCATCTGCTCTTGGCGGCCAAAAACCGTCACAAGATCGTGGCCCGTGAACGATTCTTCGATATGTCCGTTGAGCCGGCCCGTATGCCGCCACTGGCTCGTAAACATCTTCTGGGAGCGGGTGCCAATAATGCCGACGACAATTCCCGACAGGGGAAGAGCAATGAGGGCGATAAGGGCGAGCTGCCAGGACAGGGAGAACATCATGAAGATGATGCCGATGATGGTGAGAACCGAGTAGATGACAGAGGTGAAAGCCTGCTGCATCGCGTTCTGCACGTTGTCGACATCGTTCGTGGTGCGCGACAGAATGTCACCGCGCGAGTTCGTATCGAAGTAGGCCAGGGGAAGGCGGTTAACTTTCCTCTCAATGTCCTCCCTCATGCGGAACACCATGCGCATGACAATGTCGTTGAGAATCCTGCCCTGCAACCACATGAAGAACTGGGCAACAACATACATGCCCAAAACGATGGCGATGAGCCGGCCAAGTTCACCGAAGTCAATGCCCGCTCCGGGCGTGAACTGCATGCCGGACAGCATGTCGACGAGCTGAGCTTCCCCGGCCGCGGCCAGTCCCGCGATGACATCTTCGCGAGAAACCCCTTCCGGCATGCCGGAAGAAATGAAGCCGCCAAAGATGACATTCATGGCGTCGCCAAGGATGGACGGTGCCCACACGCTGAGAACAACGGCAATGACCACCATGATGAAAACCACGGTCAGGGCAATTCGTTCCCGAGCAAACAGGCCCAAAAGGCGAATAGCCGATGGCCAAAATGCTTTCGCCTTGCGAGGCGGCGCAGCGTCGCCCCAGTCACCCATGTCAACCGAGTCCTGTAGCTCCTCGATCTCCTGGTCGGTCAGCGTGCCGTCATTCTTGGCGTTCTTATCGGTGCTCATGCGAGCTCCTCCTGACTGATCTGAGAATCCACGATCTCCCGGTACGTATCGGAACTAGCAAGCAGCTCCTCGTGGGTTCCGCGGTCAACGATCCGGCCCTCCTCGAGAACCAGGATTTGGTCGGCCTCGGTAATCGTTGAGACTCGCTGGGCAACGATAATGACGGTGGCGCCCTCGGTGTAGTTGTTCAACGCGGCCCGGAGATTCGCATCGGTTGTCACATCCAGCGCGGAGAACGAATCATCAAAAAGGTAGATTCTGGGGCGGGCCGTGAGGGCGCGCGCAATACAGAGGCGCTGGCGCTGACCACCCGACACATTCGTGCCGCCCTGGGAAACAGCGGACTCAAGCCCGGTTGCGAGAGCATCCCCGGAACCGGTACTGCGATCCTTCACAAACTCAGTCGCCTGAGCAGTATCGAGAGCCTCCCACATGTCCTCCTCAGTAGCGCCGGGTGCTCCGAAACGCAGATTGTCGGCAACGGAACCCGAGAACAGGTAGGGGCGCTGAGGTACGAGACCCACGGCCCCGGTCAACGTACTGCGGCTCAAGCTGTTGACGGGGACACCGTCAATAAGAATCTCGCCAGCCGTGGTGTCGTACAGCCGGGGAATAAGATTAATGAGAGTGGACTTGCCAGAACCGGTGGAACCGATGATCGCCGTTGTCTTACCCGGGCGGGCAGTAAACGAAATTTCGTCAATAACTGGTGAGTCGGCACCCGGGTAGGAGAAGGAAACGTTCCGAAACTCGACAGCACCGTCGGTGCTATCGGGAACCCGCGGACTGGTCGGCTCAAGGACGGAGGTGTCGGTGTCCAGAACCTCACCGATACGGCGGGCACAGATAATCGCGCGCGGGAAAATCATGAACATGAAGGTACCCATCATGACAGCGACCAGGATCTGCAAAAGGTACTGCATGAAAGCGGTCAGTGAACCGACGTCGACCAAGTTCTGATCGACACGGTGGCCGCCGAACCACAGGACCGCTACTGTTGCCAGGTGCAGAATGATCGTGACCAGCGGTCCCATGATGACAAACAGCCGGCCGATACGAACCGAAATATCGGTAAGTGTTGAGTTGGCGTCCGTGAACCGGTCTGTCTCGTAGCGCTCGCGGCGGAAAGCTCGAACAACGCGAATACCCATAATCTGTTCGCGCATCACGCCATTGATTGAGTCGATCGCGTCCTGCATCTTCTGGAACAGCGGCATGAGGATCGTCATGAGGATGACAAGGATGACGAGAAGGACCGGAACTGACGCCCACACGAGCCAGGACAGGCCGGGATCCTCCCGGATTGCCATGACAATCCCACCGACGGACATGATTGGCACCATGACAACGAAGTTCAACGTCATAAGCAGGACCATCTGGACCTGCTGCACATCGTTCGTCCCACGGGTGATGAGAGTCGGCGCGCCAAACTTAGCGATCTCCTCCGATGAGAAAGAATCAACCTTCGAGTAGACGGCCTTGCGCAGGTCCCGTCCCACAGACATCGAAGCGCGCGCACCAAACCAGACGGCAAAAACTGCCGTAACCAGCTGGACGAGGGCAACAACAAGCATGACCCCGCCCGTGCGCCAAATGTAGTCCGTGTCGCCGAGGGCAACACCCTCATCAATGATGTCGGCGTTGAGGCTCGGCAAATAGAGCGTGGCGAGTGTCGTCAAGGTCTGCAGGACCACGACAGCAACCACCTGCCCCGAATAAGGCCGCAAATAGTGGCGGATAAGCTTCCAGAGCATAAATGTCGCTTTCAGAAAGAAACGTGGACCTGGCGTGAAGTAGGCTGAGCCCTCCGGGTGGACTGCCGACAAGATAAAGTACCAGACCCTTGACCTACAGGGAAGACTCCTCTAATGCGGGATTCGTTCCGTGATTCAAAGCCAGGAAATTGTCGGTGACGAAGGGGTATGGAGCGTCCAAAAATGTCGGGTAAACGGATCGCGTATAAGGCAGGTACGGACACCCGTGGCAATTGGTTGTGTGCAGACTAGGCTGTGGACAACTGCAACAGGGGAAAACGATGCAGATGAGTTACATCGGCACAGATGTGTATATCGCAATTCCGGAGCGGGGCCAGCAGGGTCTGCCGCCATTCCCTGGCGACCTCGTCAATGCGCAGACGCTCGCACAAGATCGGTTTGCGATGTTTGCAGAAAATCCCGGCGGAGCAATCCACCCGGCAAGCGAGCACCTCGGTGCCATCATCGACTATCCGGAATGGCCGTCCCTCATGCTCCGAGGAACCTTTGTCGACAGCCATCTGATTCGTATCATCGACGAGCTCCCCGACTGGGCAGTGTTCGGCCCCCACGGGAAAGCCATCGAAGACCTGATCGACCAGTACCTGTTTCTCGACGATGAAGGAAAAGACTCATTCCACGCCGTCGAGCAAACCGGTAGACAGGTACTTGCCGACTATTCTCGGACTCGTCATGAAACCGGATTCATTGAATGTATCTTTGATGGGACGGTCTTTGACGGCCAGTATGCGATGGCATGTCGGGCACTGTACTTCCTTGCCAACTCATCATGCGTGACAGGTCCGCTCGCGCTCGTTGCATGCATTATTCTCCGCGACAGTCTCGGCGAAGGAACCTACGACCAGCTTGTCGAGCCCTACCGCGTCGCCAACATCCCATTTGCCGACCCTCGTGATGAGAGTACTGGACACTAAGCCCACCATTGCTCTCTGAAACAGCGGGACGCGCTGATGAGGGTATGACCCTCCTCCATAGTCGCAGAAGTGCTAGATAATCCGGCACGCGCCCGAGCTGAAAATACCCTGAGTGGAAGATGAAAGGTTTCTCATCTGAAACTCCTCTTCGCTTCATATCTGCTCGCTTGAATATAAGCATCAAGGAAATCCCACGGGAACTCAGGCCCCGTTACTAGCGGCAATAGGAAGTAGGAAAAAATGTCACGCAAACTGTGGATCGCCACCGGCACACTCGGCGCCCTCTCGATCTTCGCAGGCACTGGCCTCGCGGTTGCCGACTCGAACAACGACCAGGTCACCCCCGCGGTCCAGCTCCAAAACAACTCCGTACAGGACTCGAACTCAACGGCTTCTGCACGTTCGGCACAGACCACAGTCTCCGCCGTCTCCACGCAGTCGGCCAAGAGCACGCAGTCCGCCAAGTCGGCAGTGTCGACCCCGTCGGCAAAGTCCGCGGTCTCTGCTGCTTCCCCGGCACCCGCCCCGAACGTCATCAACGTCTCGGCAGCTTCCCCGGTCTCGGCTGTCTCCCCGGTTTCGGCTCCGTCCGCTGCATCGCCTGCTCCGGCACGTCAGCCCGCCACGACGCAGCCCGCACCCGTTAAGAAGGCGCCGGTCCAGGCACCGGCCCCCGTCTACTCGGCACCCTCACCGGTGTCAGCACCTTCCCCGGTTTCGGCTCCGTCCCCGGTCTCCGCTCCCTCAGCTGATTCCGGATACTCAGCACCTTCGGCTGACTCGGGCTGGTCCGCCCCGTCCGCTGACTCGGGTGACTGATCCGGGCAACCACTGAATTCGGGCGATGCTCCTGTCGAGGTAGTTGGGGGCGAAACCCAATTCTTCACAAGAACACAGGTACCGCACTAAGGAGGATGAAATGACTAGCAAGCTTCGGATTGCAGCTCTTATGGCAGCAATTCTCAGCATGGCATCGGGCGCCGGCGTGGCGTACGCGATGAATGCTGACGATAGTGAGCCGCGCGTCCTCATCACCGTCAAGGGCGGTAACTACGACGAGGATGACCAGCAGCAGGAAAACCCGGCCACAGAGTTTCCTGCTCCCTGACAGTGACCGATCAGGCGGCTCATCCGCCAGTGAGGGCCCGGCTCCATCTGATAGAACCGGGCCCTCACTGGTCATTGCCACTCAGCGGCTGAAGAGTTCAATCGGGTTAGTCCATGCCGTCAAGATTGGCTTCCCACAGGCCGTAGGGGACCCCTGCAGGGGTCGTTGCGTAGGTGAACCTGCCCATTTCACCCATGTCAACGAACTCTTCGTCGGCAGTTCCACCGTTTTCGCGAACGAGGTCCGCTGACTTGTCGAGATCGTCAGTGAAAAGTGAAACAAACCAGGTGGCTTTGGTGTTCCCGTCCTGTTGTGGGAACGCAAAACCGTATGCGTCTGCCGGTGCTCCGGGCACCTTGATCGTCCAGTATTCGTCGCCGTGATTGACCAAATCCAGATCGAAAGCGTTGGCGTAGAAAGCGGCTGAGGTGGCTGGGTCGGGGCTGAGGTGCTCGAACCAGAACGGTGAACCGGGGACCATCATGACGTCAATCCCGTTAAAGGTGATCGGCTCCCACAGCCCAAAGTGAGCTCCGGAAGGATCCTTGAGGAAAACTTGCTTGCCGAGCTCCATCACTTGCTGGATCTCAACGCCATCCATTGCGATAACTTCCGCACCGAGTTCCTTAACTCGCGCGAGTGCGCTCTCAATCTTGTCGACCGAGATCCAGACATCTATTGCGTCTGGTTCGGACTCTTCCGCTGGCACTGGCCAGATTCCGCTAACTGGCTTTCCTGCGATGGAGGCGATTGCGTATCCTCCCATTGCTGGATCGCCTGGAGGAATCTCCCATCCAGCTGTTCGGCGAAAAAATTCGGTACCGGAATCCAGGTCATTGAACTCCACCTGCATCCAACAGGGGGTTCCGTGTGTAAATTCCATAACACCTCCCAAGTGTGAGACCTACGTTACAACCCCTGTCTGGTAGAGGGTAGTGGAAAATGTGGGGACTTGGGGCTGGGAGTCGAAGTCGGTAAATCGATCCGGAGTCCGAGCGGAAACTTTCTGCAAGCGCGCTTTCACTTCGAGATTTCCGTTCGTAACTTGGGTGAAAGTCAGGAGGCCTAGGTTCCCAGAGTTCAACTCGCATCAGTGTGAGGGGCCGACCATGTCTCTGTGATAAGAAGATGTGGAGGCCTCGATCTTGGTGCCCGTCCGAACAACAAGTAAAGGCTCTTAAGGGGTGATGCCTGAGGATTTGGAATGAGTCTTGATCCGTCTTTAGAGAACCCTGGCTGAATCATCTGTGGCTGTTGTGGGCTGCTTACATAAGGCCCCGAATGTCCTCGGAATTCCAACATGATTCGTCTTGTCGCATCGTCCTTCCCGACATTTGCGTGTACGGCCCAACCGTATATTTACTCTGTCACCACATACTCGGTCTGGCGGACGAGAGGAAGTGTTGCTTGCGCCATCAACTCAAGTTGCACGCTCAGGCCCATCTGGCCCTACACACAAGGACGTGCAGTTGAAGATCGCGCGTAATTCGCGCTCCGCGGCATCGCTGGCCTGGGGCGGGATGGTATAGCGCAAGGCGTTAGTGCCACTTGTCGGGGCGTTGATAGGGTTTTCCGTTCTTCGTGAACTTGTCCGGCAGCTGGGCATTGCGGATCTTTGCTACGCCTATTTGAAAGGAGGCTGGCATCAATTCTTTGAGTTCGGATGATGAGCGCTTTGGAGGAAAGGCGCAAAAAATGAACATGTTTGATCGGATTTTCCTGGCAGCTCGAACTGCTGGGGCAACGGCACTGTCCGCAGAAACTATCATTGCGGTATCGAAGATGTCTTTGGCAACGTCTACGACTATCGATGTTGCAAGGTTGACGTCCGTTTCCTTTTCCTCGTAGCTGATGCATTTGTGGCCACACTTAAAGCAGCGCCGTTCCTTTTGCTGATACCGGCCATGAATTACTTCAAGGATTGTGGGATTAGCGGCGACCAGGGCGTCTAGGTAATGGTCTTGTCTGCTTTGTGCGTCAGGGTCGTTGAGTACGGAAGAGGTAAAGTACTTGACGGATACGAGTCTCTGGCGTGGGCGCAGCGATCTAGACAGCTTTACGACATTCAGCTACAGATTTGCACGGTTACTACTGTCGTGTAGGCCGTGGTACAGGTTGAATCCATCGATATAAACGGCCAGGCGCTCCTGCTGGGAGTTCTCGTTCACCATTTGGTATTTCGCCTTGGCTTTCGCTGTTTACCGGGTATTGTCAACTCATACCACGCTTCGGTTGCAAACACGACTGAAGTCCGACGGCCCCTTTCCGAAGGGGCCGTTTTTGTTTGCGCCCACAATGATCGAGCAAGCCGGAACGTCTAAACGCAAAAGGGCCGACCATGTTTCCATGATCGGCCCGATTTGCGGAGACGGAGGGATTTGAAACAAGACCCCTAGATACTGGTGTTATACCAACGATCTACCGGGGCAGTGGCCTAACAATGTATCCCTCAAGTGTCCCTGAGTCCTTCACTTCGTGCAGGCTTAAGCAACATTTGCCAACCGCCGCCGATACGCCTCTACAATCCAATCCGTCACGTCGAGCTCATCAGCGATCCCGTGCACGTCACTTCCATGGATCCGCTCAGCCAACCGATACTCCGCCTCACTGATGAGTAGTCCTGCAGCATGCTCATCCACCCAAGCCTCACGCGCCGGCTCACACGGCCCATCATGCCCAAACCACGCATGCACCGCCTCATGAGCAAGAGTGCAACGCTGCCACCTAGGCGAGAGTCTGGCGTCCACGATGATCAGCCGCTGCTCATGCCAATACGCTCCCGGCTTCGGGTAAGGCAGGAAGACTACGTGCACGCCCTCACGCTCGAGGGCCGCAATCAACTCAAGATCGGTCACGTAATGGAGCGTAAACGATGGTGAGGGCGAATAGGTGCCTCAGTTATCTTCGGCTTCCCCGTCCTCACCGATAGGTTCCTCGACGTCAGGCGATAGAAAATCGATCTCCAAACCGTCCGGAGGGATTTCAATTTTGCACGGGGAATCATTGCAATTGTTGCGGCCATACTCGGAGCAACTGCGAGCCAGAGCACTGGCATGGCAAAGTCTTTGAACTCTGCAGAGAGCGCCGAGAATCGCTTATTAGCCACGTCGCCCCTAACGTCACCGATCTCTCCAGTGATATCAAGAACTACTTGAGCCGTTCCCGCCGCCATCCACTCGCCCTCAGACAAGCGGACGTCCAATGTATAGACTATTTGAGTGAAGTTTGCTTCGCCGGAATCGTCGCTGGAGGGATCAGCAAAAAGTTTTACGTAAGACTTGACCGCCGCATCGTCACCGTGAGTGTTTAGATTATCAATTGGTGACACCATTATGCGGATAAGGCTCGATGAACTGATATGCACTAACGACTCCCGCCCAGGGGGCCAGCATGCTTCTGGGGTGTTCCCGAAGTCCAAGGCTGCCACGATTCCGTTTCCTTAATCAGAGACTCAAGTCTGCGAACATCAGAGGCCCGCTCTAAGGAATCAGCGTTATGCTCGAACTGGCTATTAGTGTCATATTCTGATGTGTCTGAGCCTTGCATGCAAGGATGACCGTCAGCAAGCTGGACGTTGTAGTGAATCTCTGCACCGATGGCTACGGCATACTCCCGTAACGTCCTGCGGCGGACATCTGCCCGACCGGTCTCCAGTCTCGAGATGTTAGCCTGGTCTGTGCCCATTATTCTGGCAACGACCTTCTGAGTTAGACCGAGGGGCTCCCTTGAGCGACGAATGTCAACTAGAGCTTCAAGGACTTCCTCGTCCCGCAAGGCCTGATCCACTGCCCATTCAAATACCTGCTCTTCCGTCAGTCTTATTGTCATGGTCCCTCCTCACCTCTATTCGTTTACAACATGGTGTCATAAATTCTATGCTCGATATGGCATTTTCGCCATGCGGATAACGTCACAACTAAGTAACGCGCCGCTTTCGATGCCATGCCCAGCCGCGATCGCAAGCGCTATATATTCGGCCGTCTTGCAGCCTCTTTTGCGTGGCGTATGACGGGTTCTCCGCTCTCGACTTTATATGTTTAAGCTGTGATCCGAGACTAACCAGAAGGCTCGTGCTCGCAGGTTCGGCGTAGTAAATGCGGCATAACCACTCTTTCCCATCGAACCGGAGAGGCTCAGGAACGCGTATCTCAAACACGTCGGGATGGTCCCTTGTTCGAACAGTATGTCCTTTTTCGCCCCAGTGGTCGTCGTCATCCTGACTGAGCTTTCCTCCCGCTGCCTTCCTGAGGGCCACTTCGATTTCGGCTTTCATATACCCTCGCCTCTCAGTCGGAATAGATTCTCTGTCGTAGTCCGCGTCAAGATCCTCATTTAGGTAGCATGGCATGTCGTGCCAGGAGCGGTTTGGCTGGTTCCCGTCAAAGAACTCTCCTACATGTAACCACTTATAAGGCATCGGGGTTCGAGTGCACGATCGAAGCTTCTTATTCTGGTGCGAATAGCGCTCACGACGAGCGTGGTCATGGGGATCCCTCATTCTGCTACTCATCCTGATTCTCTTCTCCCACACCGTTGTGGGGGTCTAGCTGTGCATGCGGGGACGCTGCCGGGGTGTAGTCCGATTGGAGCACCTCAGCCAGTTTCGCCTGCGCAACATCGTCATAGGCGACAGCAGGATCCGGGGTAGCTGCGCTCGCGGCCGCAGACTTCTCCTGTTCAGTAGGCGCGCTCGTGGGCGTGGGTTCGGTGTCTCGTCTCTGCAGTGGTGCGAACTTCTCGATGATCTTGTGTGCCCATTCGAGCCTCTCTTTGTCGCTCATCCCCGCTAGTTCCGAGGGCTGGGAGCGTGATTGCTCAATGCGATCGGAAACAAACTCAAAAGCTTCCTCAGCTACATCGAGAAGCGCGGTCACAGTGAAGTCATCGCGATCGCCCACCCTGCGGTCAATATAGATGGTGAAGGTAAGACGGTCCTCGCTTACGGAGATGTCATAGTCGTTTGTGCCGGCACTTACGCCCTCGATGTCTTCATCATCAAAGCCCTCTTCAACCGCTTCGTCAGTGTCGACGTGATCCTCGAGAGGGTAAGGGGGCAATCCATTTAGAACTCCTTGGGAGGAACCAAGTTTCCAGTTGAGCGCCCGGTCGATTTTGAAGAGGGTGGAGTCGCGGTAGGAGTCGCGACGAGCGTTTTCGATTTCACCAACCATGCGTGGAGATAGGTCTGCCTTCTCCGCTAACTCGCGTTGGGTGTCAATGCCCAAGGTTGCGCGTCGTTGAGTGACGGCTTGCGCGAGGGCTTGTGTATCGACGTTCGGATTCATTCCTCAATCGTGCCGGAAACGGATAGGAACATCAAAAGTAATTTTGCAGGAACAAACAGGAGACACGCCGGAAACCCGCGCCTGTAATTACAGACTTGTTCTCCTTTCTGACCTGCGAAAACACGCACAATAAGGAACGTTCCTATGCAATATTGTTGCTCGTGCCAATTTGTTCCTGTAGGGTCGTGGGCATGAAAAGGAACAAGCAGGAATGTGAAGCGGAAAGAATCGGAACGACGCTCCGCACAATCCGTGAACTTCGCGGATTCACGCAAGACGAGTTCGCCAATGAACTACTAATTTCACGCCCGTATCTGACGAATATTGAGCTCGGACGAAAGCCACTTAGCGAAAAACTACTCACCAAGGCATCTGAGGTTCTCAACGTCCGCCCAATCGCAATCATCCGTGAAGGCTACTTCGACGCCGACGAAGCTACGCGCCAGATCGAAGAGAACAAGCTCCGCAAGGATCTGAAAGCCGCGCAGGACCAAATCAAGCGGATGTCAAAACAACTCGAAGATTTATCGCTGCGCCTCCCTCAGGGTGTGACGGCATGACCACTCCCACCACCAGCATGCAAGGCGGGTTCTACCTCTATCTTGTCGAGTTTGGCTCAAACCTCACGAAGGTAGGCATTACCGGCAATCCTAAAGAGAGGATCCGCCAACATCGTTACACAGGTAAGCGAATCGGGCATCCAATGCAACGCGTGTGGATTTCTGAGTACCCCCACCTTGAAGCAAAAGTCAACGAGCTGACCATCAAAGGGGATAGTCAAACCGAACTCCTGCAACGGTCATTCGATTCGTGCCTCGCTCAAGCAGAGACACTACCCAAGACACGAGGCACGACCCCGTCCTACTTTGCAGAGCTCCTCGCGCCGGCGGCACTTAAGCAGTTCCTCAAGTTTCGAGACATGTCCTATGGACAGCTTGCAGCGAAGTCTGGTTGCTCAAAGGCCCTTATTGGTCACCTTGCAGCTGGGCGGCGTGACGGCACTGGAAACGAAATCGCCCAGGCTATCTGCCAAGCGATTGACATCCCCATTGAGGCGCTATTCAAACCAAGAACCACCGACGCAACATCCAGCGATGCACGTTTAGCGGTTGTAGCCAGCCGGAACAACGGAAAGACCGCCGCGTAGCAGCGCGACGGTCCCAATCGAAAGGAATTAGCTTTCATGTCTCACCTTACAGCAGTCCCCTTCCACGGGACCAATATCCACGCAGTCAAGAATGACGACGGCATCCACATCGCGGTCCGTCCGGTCTGCGAATCCCTCGGGCTCGACTACTCCGGGCAACTCCAGCGTCTCAAGCGCCAACCGTGGGCCTCCGTGGGTGTTATGCCCACGCAGGTACCCGGCGATGTCCAGTCGCGTGAGGTCACCTTCGTGGATCGTCGGACGTTCACCATGTGGCTCGCCACCATCCAAACCAGCCGCATCAAAAACGAAGCAGCACGTGAACTCCTCGAGGCTTACCAATGCGAAGCCGCTGACACCCTCGACAAATACTTCCACGAGGGTGGAGTCATCAACCCGCGCGCTAGCGAGCACCAGGTGAACGCGATCATCCGGCAAGCCCAAATGAAGATGGAACTCTGCCAAGCAGCCAAAGGCCTCATCCACGCCGACCACCTCGAAGCTAGGGCCCGGATTGTTCTCGCTGAAGGGCTCGGTGAGAAGCCTGTCCTCGACCGCGAGAAGAGGCCTCTCTATGTTCAGGCATACCTCGAGCAGAAGAACCTTTCCACCAGCCAGCTCCGCAAGGTAGCCGGCACATTCGGGAAACGATTGAAGGCCGCCTACACGCTGCGTCACGGTAAGGC
This sequence comes from Flaviflexus ciconiae, assembly GCF_003971195.1. Classification (NCBI taxonomy): domain Bacteria; kingdom Bacillati; phylum Actinomycetota; class Actinomycetes; order Actinomycetales; family Actinomycetaceae; genus Flaviflexus; species Flaviflexus ciconiae. Next base: position 2,310,908 of record NZ_CP034593.1, read on the forward strand.
ACCTGGCCAGTACCCGCTACAGATCAAGAACGGTCAGATCAAGAACGTCAACGCCTACACCGAAGCTGACCGCCCCCTCATGGACGAGATCTGGACCGATTACTACGCACAGGTGGCGTCATGACCGAACGTCACGTCACCTCGCACCCGTGGGAGCCCGGCCGCATCGCACTCTATCAAGGCGATCCATTCGGTGAAGACCGGATCCTGCTCGCCATCATCACCACCAGTGAAGCCGTCAAGCTCATCAAATCTCTCGCTGACTCGATCGAAGGAACCTCCTCATGGCTCAAGTAAAAGACTTATTCGTCAAAATTAATCCCTCCCTCAAAGTCAAACATGATCGCGCCATCCTGGACCTCGAAGACCTCCGTCTTGGTCCCAGTTTCAGTGTTGGTGATGTACGCCTGCCCGTCATCCACGAGAACGACGGTGATCTCGTCATGAATTCACTAGCTCAGAAATGGGTTGACCAGGCCTATGCCCTGATCCAGCACCCCTCCGATGCGCCGACGAGCCCGGCCCGGATCCGCACCGCTGTTTTCTGCCTCCAACGGGCCATCAAGCTCAGTCACCAGCCGCCAGGGGAGACAGCATGAACACCCTTCGCTGGGGCCAGCTACTGATTGGTGAGGTTGATTCCAACCGCGGCCGCCGCGGCTCCAATGCTTGTACCTGCAGCAGTCCCGAAACTGGTCGCGAAGCTCTCTATGAACTTGCCGGTGCCCGACTTGCCAGCAACGTCTTCCCGAACGCTCTTGATCTCGTCTCGAAGGGAGTCGAGTTCACCCTGGAGTTCGGAACGACTGTCAACGGAACCACTTTCCGGTTCCGCCTGCTCCACGAGGCTGGTCAGACGATCGAGGGACTCCGCAAGGACGGTTACCCGACTATCGATCTTCTTGGTGTCGCTCGCAAGCTCACGATATGCCCTGATGCACAGTTCGATCCCGATCTTGCATTGTGCAATCCAAGCAGTGTGCAACGTGCTTATATCGCCTCCGTTGCGACCCACGTCGTTGATGACCTTGTTCCAGGATTCAAGCTGTTCTTGCAGGAGCTCGAGACTCTGTTCCCTGAGCGGCAACGCTTTCCTGTAGTCAACCATTCTTCCTCCTCAGTAGGTGTGACTAGCACTCCTCAGCCTACTGAGGAGGAACCCCCAGCGTCCCCAGAATCACGTGATGCGGGGGAGGTGAACCAGAAATGAGCACTCCTCTGCAGGATCGGCGTGAAGCCGAAACTCGGATGGTTTCGAAACAACGCGCAGCCGAACTCCTCGACGTCGGCATCGATTTCATTTCAGCCCGCATCGCCGACGGAACAATTCCCGCCGTGAAACTCGGCCACCGCACCGTCCGCATACGCCTGAAAGACCTAGAAACCTTCATGAACCAACGCCCCTGGCGCAACCCCGCATAAAAAAGTCCCCCACCTGCAGCAACAAGCGGGGGACCAAAGACAGCCAAACAAACTATCTAACCCAAAGGATACCCCATGCGACTGAAACAAAAACTCTCAGACCCCTCTGCTAGAAACCCACGCTTCCAAGGTCTGTTCGAGTGCGAGCACTGTGGCCACCTCGACAAGGCCAACGCATATAACGACATCCACTTCTGGGAAGACGTCATGCCCTACATGCAATGCCCTTCCTGCCGCCGCGACTCAACTGCCGTCGCCTGCGAGCCCCGCGCGGACGGGCATGGCTGCACCTGCGGAAAGACGGGAGCCTGACCCATGAAACCCGCCATCATCTACGCGACCTTGACCCTTGTCGCAGCAGCACTCTGGGCAACGCATCTGCCGAGCCCTAACCCCATCAATGGGAGCTTCATCGGGATGTGCGCCGCGCTTGGCATGCTCGGACACTCCCTCATGAACGTGGAGGTCACGAAATGACCACCTACCAGTTCCCCGCAGAACCCGCGGGTCCGGTCTGGGACCGTGAAGGCCGTAAATGGGCACGTGAATTCGTCCTCTGGACCACACTCAGCGGACCCGGCTACAAGTACTCATCGTGGCTTGGCCTGCTCTACGAGCAAGGTCCCCTCACTGACGAGGAGCCAATCACATGATCCGCATCGCAGACATCCTCACCGAATACGCCGATGCGTTCGCGACCGGCGACCGTGACCCGCACCTATCGAATATCTCAACGGATTTGATGGTGATCGCAGCGGCGATCCACGGCGGGAAGGGCCGTCCCCTTGTCACGGACCACGGAGCTCGCAGGCTGCGCCGCGAAATCTTGATCTGCATTCACGGACGTGGGCACTGGGCAACAGAATGCACCCCGGCCTGCCGTGAAGGGAGCACAGCATGAACACTCAGCTCTGGCTCGCACTCATCATCACGGGCATCAACGTGGCGTGCACGCTCGTCAACGTCTGGCCGCTCCTACGCGAACGCCGGGCCCGTAAGCGCGTGCAGCAGGTCATTTCCCGTGTCCGCTCCGGCCTGCCCCACATCACCGAACTGGCTGAAGCCCACCATGCCGGCGACGTCGCGAAAGCGGACCAGATTCGCACCCATCTAGCGAACGAGCACGGTATTCACGTCGGGGAACTTCCAGGGGAGGAGGTATGAACCCGTTCATTACCCTCACCTTCGGGAAGGACGGGACAGCACTCACTGTCCGTGGGAAGTCGATCTTTATCGCGATCCCTGAGACCGCGAAACTGGTTGATCATCTGCGGATGCTTGAAATCCGGCCCCGCCGCGCCTGGCTCGAGCCCGTTCATTTGAAGAATGGCATCATCTCCACCCCCAAGGGCCAAATCCATGTCACCACTGGTGGCCCCACCGTGAAGACCCCGTTCTCAATCGACGACGCCGAGACGCTTGCAGACTTGCTGCTTGAGTTCGAGCAGGCCCGTAAGGCACAGATCCAGCCCTGTTCGATCTGCGGGGAAGCCCTACCTCCAGGCCAGTCTGAGCCTGCACATTCTCCATGTGCAGCGAAGCAGGCTGAAGCTCAAGCGAAGGTACTCACCTCGAAACCTACGGCCCCGCAGCGAGTCTGTGGGGAATGCGGTGAGCCACTAACCAAGGACGCCACCCCGAGGAGCCTCTACCACCCGGTATGCGCCTATAAGCGGAAGAACCGGCTCCAGAAAGAACGCCAACGCGCACGCCGCGCAAGTGGCGCCCAGCAGGCCGTGACGAAGGTGCGTCCGTGCCGCGAATGTGGCCAGCCACTACCGGCCGACGTGTACAGCTCCACGCTCTATCACGCCGAATGTGCAGCCTTGCGGACAGTACGGGCCCGTAAGCGCAAGCGCAAGCCCGCGATCCCCTGTGCCAAATGTGGGTCCATGATTGCCGAGCCCTACGGCACCCAGCGTTATTGCGAGGCCTGCGCCGCGAAACCCCGGCGCGAGGTGATCGAGTGCGAGACCTGCCAAACCCGGATCGAGACGCCCGCTAGCAGGCAACGCTTCTGCAAGCCCTGCGCCCAGCGAAGGCGTGAAACCTACTACGTCCGTGTTGGTCGCTTCCGCTATCTCGAGCAGAAGAAGCAGATGGACGAAGCCCGCAAACAACTCAGTGAAGGAACCACATCATGACCACCCTCCAGAATCAGAATCTGGATGAAGCCCTCCTTGCCTTCCACAAGGAACTCCCAGACGATCTCAACGCCGCCCAGGCACGCAGACTCCTCGCAGAGCAGGGAATCATCTTCTTCTGCACACCAGTGATCGAAGAAGAAGGCAGGATCACCCTCACCGGCAAACTCATCCACGTCGACTCCGGTGACGAACTCAAAGCCGAGTTCCCACTCTTCTATGACAACGACTTCCCCCGCTCAGCCCAGACGCTGTCTGACGGGCTCCTGCACCTCCTAGCAGGCCTCCCCGCCGCTCGTCCCGCTCCACAAGCGCAGCGCCCCACAACCCCCGCAACATCTGCTTCCCAGGCCTCACAGGCAACGAATGCGGTGCGACAGGCCCGCCCCACCCCCAAGCCCGGACAAGGCCCCATGACTCCCAGTCAGTGGCAGGCAATCCACGGCAGATTCAAGACCCTCGGCATCATCGACGCCGACAAACAAATCGGCCACATCTCCCATGCAACAAACAAAAGAATCACCAAGGCCGCCGACATGACCGCCGCTGACGCGTCCGCAGTCATCACCCACCTCGACCAACTCATCAAAGACGAAGCCGACCGCAGGGCAGAAGCAGGCCGCCAAGCCGCACAGACCCCCACCCACGAACCCGAACCAGAAGACGCAGCATGACCACCGAACCCACACGACTCTACGTCCCACCCACAACAAAACTCGCACTCGCGGATGCCGTGATCGAGGCGATGACGCCGTTCATTCTGCAGACCGTGAAACACCCGCAGCTCCTCATGGCTGAGGGGGAACCCCGCGACGACTCAGAAGAGATGGACTGACTCATGGCGAAAATGCGTGGCATCAAGCCGGAAGCCTTCACGGACGACAAAGTCCTTGAGCTGAGCCCTCTTGCTCGCTGGCTGTTCGTGGGCATGTGGACCCAGGCCTGCGACAACGGCCACCTGGACGACAAACCAGTCCAGTTGAAGGTTCGACTCCTCCCTGTCGATAACTGCGACGTGGAAGCTCTCATCCAGGAACTGCTCGACACGGGGCAGGTGACTCGTCACGACGGCTGGCTCAAGGTCGAGAACCTGTCAGAGCACCAAAGGATCGATCGCCGTTACCTGTCCCTGTGTAAGTGGTGTGAACACGATGAGGATGCCCTCTACTACCCAGACGACAAGTCCACCCGTCGGGCACCCAAGGCAACGCCTTCCATCCAGCCTTCAGCCCAGCGTGCACCCGACGAGACCACAGAGGGCGCGCCCCGTGACCCCGACGAGAACCCACCGGAACCACATGGCGAACCCAACGGGCACCCAACGGGCACACGACGGGGACACGACGGGGACACGACGGGCACCCAACGTGTGCACGACGTAGAAGGTGAAGGTGAAGGTGAGAAGAAGGTGAAGGTGAATAACCCCCCTACCCCCAAGGGGGAGCCCGTCCCGTTCCCGGGCCGTGCGCCTCCCCGAGGACTGGCAGCCAAACGACACGCACCGGAAGATCGCGTCCGAGGTCGGGGTAGACCTCGAGGCGGAGGCCGTGAAGATGCGTGACTGGGCCGCAGCAGGAGGCAAGACCGCGAAAGACTGGGACGCCAGGTTCCGGAACTGGCTACGCAAAGCTGGGGAACTCCGGCCGAGAGCGAGCAGCGGCTACACCGGCCCACCTGGAGTATCCCGGATGGATCTCTGGGCCCAATCCGCCCAGAACCTCAACCAGCGCATGTCCCCGGGTCCGTCGATGTTCGCCATCGAAGGCGGTGCCTAGCGATGAATCCTCAAGCTCGCCGTGACCTCGCCGCCCGAGTGCTCGCAACCGCCGCATCATGCGACAACCGCAGGCTCGCCTCCGATGACGAACGCCAAATGGCAGTGGCGTTCTGGGCGGAAGCCTTGCATCCCGAGACGACGCTCGCTGATGCCACGAACGCCGTCATCGAGCACTACGCCACCACCACCGACTGGCTCATGCCCGCCCATGTCAACAAACTCACCGCAACCTACCGCCGCGAGCGCTTGCTCGACACTGAGGTGCCGTATCCGCCCGGCCTGGCTGATAGTCCCCAGCTGGAGAACGAATGGCGTAGAGCCTGGCATCAGGCCGTGAAGCAGGGTGCGAGTCCGGAGACTGCGCAGGGTCTGGCGTGGGAGCGGATCGGGAGAACGCCGCCCCGGGAACTTCCCGCTGCTCCGACTGCTGACGTTAAAGCTGCTCTTGCCCGATTTAAAACTACTTTCGGAAGGAAAACTCGATGAATGAACCCACCCTGACCGTGACCGGTAATCTCACTGGTGACCCTGAACTGCGCTACGTTGCCTCGGGTATCCCGGTTGTGAACTTCACTGTCGCGGCCACGCCCAGGACGTACAACAAGCAAACCCAGCAGTGGGATGACGGCGAAGCGATGTTCATTCGTTGCACTGCCTGGCGCGAACACGCAGAGAACATTGCGAACAGTCTCAGCAAGGGCACTCGAGTTCTCGTCACAGGTCGCTTCTCAGTCCGTTCGTACGAGCACGAAGGCCATAAGCGCACCAGTCTCGAACTCCAAATCGACGACATCGGCCCATCCCTGCGCTACGCCACCACCCAGGTGACCCGCAAATCGTCACAAAACCAGGCCCAGGGCGCACACGCAGGGCAGTCTGGCACCTCGGGTATAGACGCACCCCTGGGAGGCCCCCAAAACGACCCCTGGACAACCAGCAACTTCGACGACACCCCACCCTTCTGAGAGCCACAGCCATGACAGACCCAACCGAAACATTCACCCTCACCATCCCCAAAACCGACTGGCTCACCCAAAACGCCCGCGAACACTGGGCCACCACAGCACGCAAGAAAAAAGCAATCCGCATGCGCTCGCGGCTTGAGGCACGTCGTCAGGGACTGTCACGGCGGACGGAGAGGACTCTCTCCACGATCCTCGTCGGGTATCCATCTGCTCGTCGTGCGGATCCGGAGAACGCAGCGCCCACGATCAAAGCCGCGATCGATGGACTCGTGGATGCCGGCATCCTCATCGACGACAACTCCACATGGTGGGCACACGGGACCGACCGTGACCCTGAGAAGACCGAGCCAGGCATGTACCGGCTCACGATCACGATGGAGACAGCAGCATGATGACCACCACGCACTGGATGACCTTCATGAAGGAGACAGCAGCATGAGACGCGATAAAAACTGCCCGTTCTGCGAGATCATCTCAGGCGCAACCCCAGTGGACGCGAATGCGATCAAGACCCCCGGCTATATGGATCTCATCAGTCTGATTATGAAACGTCTCGGACTCAACCCCGAAGAGGAACAAGCATGACGCTGGACGACTACACCCGAATGATCCCCGAAGAACATCGCGACGGATTCATTGTCATGATCCTCCGAGACCGAATCAAGGCCGAACTACGCGGCTTCCAGACAGGACAGCAACAAGGCATCCACATAGGACAGGGACACTAATGACTGACGTCGACACTCTCCGCACCCAGCTCGACGACCTCATCACCTGGTGGCCACACCTCACCGACCACGCCGCCACCCTCCACGGCATCACCGGCCACGGACTCAACCTCACCGCCACCCCACACACAGGAACCTCCAGCGTCGAAACCGCAGCCACCGAACACATCCACCTCACCAACATCACCACCCCACTCGAAACCATCGCAACCGAATGGGCATGGCGCGGCCACCACCACGACGGCAACCTCCTCACATACCTGCGCTCGCGGCTCTCCTGGGCCGCCAACCATTTCCCCTGGAACCAGTCTGTGAAGTCGTCGGTGAGCTCCATGCGAAAGTTGCCGTCCTGACCGGGCACGCACCCGCACGAACCGACATGACGTGCCCTGGCTGCGGTGAGGCACGCCTGCGACGACTCGAGGATCAAATGCTGTACTGCCCAGTCTGCGACCTCACACGCACCCCGGACGAAGTTGAAGCACTCACGAAGTGGAGAGCCGCGAGCGCTGACCTTAGTGTGCGGCCAAGGGAAGCAGCGAAGCTTTTAGGGATTCCAGAGCAGACGGTTTATGCGTGGGTCCGCCGCGGCCTGCTCAATCGCAGGGATGGGCTTGTGAGCCTGGCCGATGTCGCCAGCGTCAGGAAGGAGGAAAAGAATGACTGAACTGAACGCCCTCGAAGAACAGGTTCTCGTTTTCGAAGAAACCTGGGACCACTCCCTAGCGAAACCAGAAGCCATCCGCCGGCAGTTTGGCTGGTCCTCATTCCGCTATCATCTCGTCCTCAACCGGCTCCTCGATTCACCCGCCGCTATCCTCCACCACCCTGTCCTCGTCGCCAGACTCCGCAGCTTAAGAGACTCGCGACAAGCCGAACGAAAATGACTTCAACTTTGCCCAACCACGGTGCATAATTAATTGAGGGCGGAAGCATGCCCAAGGTTCAGAGAAGAGCTAAAAAATGTCAGACTTTCAGATTCCGTGCCCAAAGTGCGGCAGGAACACGGGCGTTAAACTCGAAGACGTCGCGAAGCAACGGACCGTCAGTTGCCCCGCTGGGCACCTCTTTGAACTTGTTGATGACGGTGGAGGAGCAAAGGACGTTGTCGACCTGTTGAAGAAGTTCGGACGATGAACGAGCGAACAGTTAAACCCTTCTGGAAGCGTCCACTAGGGATTACACTCATCGTCCTCGCCGTCATCGTGATCCTCGGTCCCATCCTTAATGCGCTTGGATTCGGTGACACGACCGAAGCCAATACAGACATAATTGCGACAGATAGCGAGACCGAACCTGAAGAGACCCAGGAGCCTACTCCTGCCACGACAGAGGAGACCGATACGGTGGCTGAAGAGGACATCACCGACTGGGTGAAGGGGCTGCGCACGGACAAGGCTGAACTCATCGAGTCAGCGACCCGAGAAGACAGTGGCGAGATCCGAGTGCGCACCAACATCGTTGACCCTCGCGTCCAAGGCATCTCGCCCGAAGGAACCGACGCTCTCGCCATCTGCATCGCCATCGCAGATCAGGGCGAAGATCGCGTGTGGATCTATGAGGCTGACGGCACAACATTCGTTTACATGCGTGATGGGATCTGCACTGAAGCATAAGATGCCAGGAGGTGGCCAGTGTCTGACAGGATCAGGAACGGTACAGGCCACCGAGCATACCGACGCAAGCGCACCCAGCTCCGCAACCACTACCAGCGCAACGGCCTAACCTGCGACTGGTGCGGGAAGCCGTTCGACTGGACCATCGCCGACTACAACCACCCCGAAGCCTTCACCGTTGACCACCCGAACGCTCTCGCCAACGGCGGGCACCTTGTCAAACAAGACTTCGTCGGCATGCATCGCGAATGCAACCGCCTCAAAGGCGCGATGGTGGTCCCGGTGATCCGTCCAGCGTCCTAAAAAGTTTTCTGAAATATTTTGCACCTACCCCGTCCATAAAATTATTGGGCGGGGTTGACTGCCTCGCCCTGGGCCGCCTTGGCTATGATCTCTCTCCGCAACTTTTGGGGCGTGTATCCGATTGTGTGGGGGTGGTATGTCATGGCGCGGGCACTGAAGCCGTGTGGAACGATCGCTGCGTATCGCAGGCACCGGAAGAATGATGAAGATCCCTGCGATCAGTGTCGTGAAGCGAACGCAGCTGTTCAGCGTGAGCGCAGGAATGCGAAGAAGGCTGAGAAGGCAGAAAAGTTCGCGGCAGAGCTCGAAGTGTCTCAGCCTCTTATCGAACGTGGGGTTTCTCAGGAGTCTTCGCGTCTGTCGGATCTTGAGCGCCAGCGTTTTCTTGTGATGAGCGCTCTCGAGGGCAGCTTTGCTGTCGCGGAGGTGCGGACGATTCCGCAGCTGTCAAAGGAATTGCGGGAGATCAACCGCGAGATTGAGCAGGTCAAGGCTGAGGGCCAGGAGGAGGTTGATCCGCTTGCAGAGTTCTTCAACGCGGACGTCATCGACCTTCACACTGCCTCGGGTTGATAAGCGTCCTCGCTCGGTCGGGTCACATGGTCCGACGGTCATCCGGTTTTGTGAGGCTGTCGGAGTCTCACTGTTCGACTGGCAGAAGCATGTCATTGACGCGACGTTCGCGGTCAATGATCAGGGGGAGTGGGCGGCGAACGAGTTCGGGCTGCTTGTATCTCGCCAGAACGGGAAGGGCGAGATCCTCGTCGCGTACACGCTCGCGCACCTGTTCTTGTTTCCGCGGGCCGATAATCGACGGAAGACAATCTTGTATTCAGCGCATGAAGTGAAGACGTCGGATGACGGGTTCGAGCGGATCCGGTCGATCATTGAGGCCTCTCCGTCGCTCATGGCTCGTGTAGCCCATATTTATCTTGCGAACGGGAAGGGGTCGATCCGGCTCAAGCCTCGCAAGGGGCAGAAGATGGGTGACCGCGTCCTGTTCGTTGCCCGCTCGAAATCGTCTGGGCGTGGCTTCTCTGGTGACGTCATCATCCAGGACGAGGCACAGGAAGAGTCGAAACAAGCGCACACGGCCCTCACCTACACGCAGTCGGCGGTACCGAACCGGCAGGAATTCTTCTGCGGAACGGTCCCCGAGGAGGGCGTGAACGATTCTGAAGTGTTCGAGGGAGTCCGTGATCGTGGCCGTTCGGAAGAGGAATCACGAACCGGCTGGATGGAATGGTCCCCTGTTGGGTCGGAGAACCCGGAGACGGTGGATTCGATCGATTTCAGTGATGAAGATGTGTGGCTTGAGGCTAATCCGTCGTCGCCGTTCCTGATCAAGCTTGACACGATCCAGGACCAGTTCGATCGTGACGTGTCACCGAATAAGGAAAGTTTCGCGCGGGAGCGGCTCTCGATCTGGCCTGACCGAGCCGAGGTCTCGGAAGAAGAGAAACAGGCGAATGACCTGGATCTTGAGAAGTGGGGTGAGGGAGTGATCCCTGCCCGACTCGGCAGCAGGGTTGTCCTCGCTGTTGTTCTCGGTCCCGGTGGTGGCTATTCCACGATCGCGGGCGGACAGAGGCTCGATGATGATCGGATCTTTGTTGAACACCTCGATACGCGGGTGCAGACAAGGTGGGTAGCGGACAGGCTCGTTGAGCTGCAGAAGAAGCATGCAGCGGTCCTCGTTGTTCTCGACGACAAGAACGCGGCCCCCATTATTCCGAGTTTGCAGAAAGCACGGGTCAAGTTCATGTCGATGAGCATGAACGAGATCGGTGCGGCCTACAACCTTTTCATCGAGCACGTGAACGATGGGGTGGTGGCACACCCTGACCAGGCTGAGGTTGTGATCGCGATCCAGAACGCGGTCCCGCGCGTCATGAGCAAGGTGGCGGATTTGAAGACGTGGACGCAAGGCGACCCTCTTGAGCCTGTGACGTCGTTGCAGGCAATGACGCTCGCCTTGTGGGGAGTGCAGAAAGCTGAGACCCGCTCATCGAGCCGGCCTCCTGCAGATCCGGTCCAAGTTGTTGAAAGAGATTCCCTCGGATTGTCGGGCGTGGATCTGTTGAATGTTCGTTTCTGAATGGAGGTGACCGATGTCGGAAATCGGGTACGCCGTTCCCGCTGCTGGAAGCATGGGTGGCTGGAACACACTGACGCAAGCTGACGATGAAGAGAATCTTGACCTCCAGTTCCCGCAATCCACGAGCGTGTTCAAACGGATGCGGCGTGAAGAAACACAACTCCAAACTGTCTTGAAGGCGGTCAAGCTCCCGATCTTGCGGTCGAACTGGCGGCTGAACGCTGACGGCGTGGACCCTGAAGTGACTACCTTTGTGGCACAAAACTTGGGGCTCCCTGTCGATGGGCAGACGGATGGGAAGCGACTCCGGTCGCGTGGCAGGTTCTCCTGGCTGGAACACCTCCGGCTAGCCCTGACCAGCCTCGACTTTGGGTTCGCCTTCTTCGAGCAAGTCTATGAAGCCCGGGACGATGGGCGGCTGTGGATCCGGAAACTCGGCTACCGGCCCCAGGCAACAATCGCGCAAATCAACGTTGCAGCCGATGGCGGGCTTGTCTCCGTTGAGCAAGGACTCGATGGTGGACGTAACGCGAAGATCCCCGTCAACCGGCTCGTGGCCTACGTGAATGAGCGTGAGGGTGCGGCCTGGTCAGGCACCTCCGTCCTGCGAAGCTCTTACAAATACTGGTTGCTGAAAGACCGTCTCCTGAGAGTCCAGGCCATGACCGTGGAACGAAACGGTCTCGGCATCCCTGTCGTGACCGCACCTCCCCGTGATGACGGACCCTACGGGGATGATGCGCAGCTCGTCGCACGCGAGAAACAGCAGATCGCGGAAGGACAGAAGATCGCGTCCGGGCTACGTGCAGGAGAGACCGCCGGCGCATCACTCCCACATGGCAGTGACCTGAAGCTTCTGGGCGTGCAGGGTCAGTTGCCGGACGCAGCCGAACCCATCAAGTACTACGACGAGCAGATGGCCAAATCGGCGTTGGCGCATTTCTTGACGCTCGGGACGCAGACCGGTTCGTGGGCTCTCGGCACAACGTTTGCGGACTTCTTCACCATGTCGTTACAGACGGTGGCGAAGCAGATCGCGGAAACCGCGACAGCTCACATTATTGAAGACCTCGTGGACCTGAACTTCGGTGAAACTGTTCCGGCACCCTCGATCGTGTTTGACGAGATTGGTTCACAAACGCCTCCGACCGCGCAAGCTTTGCAGTCGCTGGTCCAGACCGGAGTGATCCGGCCCGACGATGCCCTAGAGGAATTCATGCGGAACAGGTTCGGGCTCCCCGCTGCCGACACTGGGACGGCAAGGGAATTCAAAGGAACAATCATGAGCCCGAAGGAGGCAGACCATGAGCAAGACCTATAGACCGAACAATGACTGGTTTCAGATCACCAACACAACCGAGGGTGGGCGCTCGACCGCGCGCCTCGATATATATGACGAGATCGGGTACTGGGGCACGGATACACAGACTGTCGCACGGCAGCTCCGAGGACTCGAAGCCGATCAGCTTGACGTGCATATCAACTCCAACGGAGGGGATGCCTTCGCGGGGATCGCGATCATGAACATCCTCCGTGACTTCCCCGGTGACGTGACCGTGACGATCGACGGGATCGCGGCAAGTGCAGCGTCTGTGATCGCGATGTGTGGCGACAAGATTGTCATGAATCGTGGGTCACAGATGATGATCCACGACGCATCAGGATTCTGTTACGGCGACGCAGCAGAGATGGCGAAGATGATCGAATCTCTCGACGTTGTCTCTGACTCAATCGCGGATGTCTATGCTGGCCGCGCTGGCGGGACACGTGAGCAGTGGCGCGAGGTGATGAAGTCCGAGCAGTGGTATCGCGCTGAGGAAGCAGTCACTGCCGGCCTAGCTGATGAAGTTGCTGACAGCGAAGAGGCTGAGATCTCGAATCAACGTCTCATGATTTTTAACCATGCGGGGCGAGACGAGGCTCCTGCTCCGTTCATGCCGCAGACGACGCACGAAGATTTCCAGGCCGAGCCTGGGAAACCCAAAGAAAACACAAGAAAGGAAGACACTATGTCTGACGCTCTGAAGAACGGGATCCGCGAACGGCTCGGCATGACCGCCCAGGTCGCCGACATCACGGATGACATGTTCCTCGCAGCCCTCGATGAAGCTCTCAACGAAGGCGACACCAAGGTTGAAGCTCATCTGCCTGAAGGCACCTCACTCATCGAGACCGCTGTCCTCGAACAGATCCAGGCTGACGCGACTGCCGGCCGAGCGGCTCTCGAAGCACAGGAAACCGCAGCGCGCGAGGCTCGAGTAGATGCTGCAGTAAAGGCTGGGAAGATCCCGCCCGCTCGTCGTGAACATTGGCTCAACGCGCTCAAGGCTGACGAGGAAGGTGCAGGTGCGGTCCTGGACTCGCTCGAACCTGGCCTGATCCCGCTCGCTGCGGTGGGTGTCGATCATGACCCTGAAATGACCGAAGACGACAAAACCTACAACGCCCTGTTCGGCGAGAAGAAGAAGGAGGCCTAGACATGGCTGATTACCTGCCCCTGTACCGTCCCGGTCACACCGTGACGTTCAATGTGTCCGCTGACGTGGTCGGTGGACAGCCCGTCGAAGTTGGTGACGCTGACTGGTCCGTCCAGCCTGCAGCGGCTGGCTCAACCACCGTGGTTGGTGTGGCCGGTCACGATGCCGCGGTTGGTGACAAGCTGACCGTTGAGGTCGGCAAGGTCATCCACGAGTTCGTAGCTTCTGGCGCTGTCGCTCGTGGAGCGAAGCTTGCGGCCGCGGCTGATGGCAAGGTTGCGACCGCTGCTGAGGGTGGCCTGTGGCTTGCCCTGAATTCTGTTTCCGATGGTGGCCTTGTGGCCGCGCTCCAGCTCTAAGAAAGAAGGCAATATTATGGCTGTTTACCCTATGACTCAGAGCCAGGTGTCCGCGGCGACGTCGGACCAGGTTCTGACCTTCCTGCAGCGTCCCACTCTCGTGGCACGCCGACTGTCTGAGATCCTTGCAGCTCAGCAGTTCCTGTCCCTGTTCCTCCTCACCGGCCGATTCCCGATCCAGGGTGGTGCGATCGCAGTTCCGAAGAACGAGTCGATCCGCACCAAGCGTGGCACGACCACTGTGGCTCCCGGTGCGGAATACCAGCTCACCACGATGAACGATCGTGAATACGACATCTACACTTCCAGCAAGGAAGGCATCGCAACCGAGGTCACCGATGAGGAAGTGTCGCGCTCCGCGATGCAGCCCATCCAGGACGCGCTCGCATTCCTCCAGACGGAGATGATCTTCTCCGCTGACGATGTCGCCATGGGCGTCATCGCCTCTTCAGTCACCCAGTCCCACACGGGCGCGACGTGGGATAACGGGAAGGCTGTCCTTGCGGATGCGGAAGCTGTGAAGGCGAAGGCCCGGGCACTGCGCCTCGGTTACCAGATCGACACCGCGGTCCTGCCCGGTGAACTCTACGCAGCTGTCCTGCCTGAGCTTATCGAGATCCTGCCCTCGTCAGCAGACAACGCTGTGACCGGTGCGTTCCCCACCATTGGTGGGATCACGTGGGTCTCGGACGACACCGGCACCCTGTCGGATCCGCTGTTCGTGGACCGTCAACGTCTGGGCGGGGTCGCTCGTGAGAGTATCCAGTCACCGGGCTATGCGGCTGTCGGTAACGATACGGGCGTTGAGATCAAGACGTTCCGCGTCGAAGGTGCAGACAAGACCCGCATCCAGGCGCGTAACCCTCACGTCCCGATCGTCACGAATCCTCTCGCGGGATATGTGGTGGGAGGTGTGTCCTAATGACGCATGTTGTCACCGGTGCAGCCGTCCGTGTCGCAGTCCCCACACGCCAGAAAGGGATCTGGGAAGCTCGGATTCTCAAGAAGGGTGACCTCGTCCCGGGACATGCCCGTAAGAAGGACCTGGAGTGGCTTGTCGAGCGTGGCTTTATTGCCGAGGTGCAGGCCGAGACAGACAAGGCCGAAGAGAAGGAAACCTCCCCAACCGGGGAGGTTCTTTTCGATCCGAACGACCACAAGGCTGACGACGTGATCGCCTACCTGGAATCGGCTGACGAGGATGAGCGCGCCCGTGTGCTCGCTGTCGAGGCAGAAGGCAAGGACCGGAAGGGTATCCGGGACTGGCAGCCGGAAATGGCGGAGCCGGAAGAATCCGAAGCTGAGGACGAGTAGGTGAGTGGAGGGAACCATGACTGAACTTCTTGACAAGCTAGAACTTTCCAGCTTGGTTCCCGAGCTCAAGGATCCGTGGCTGTCCCTGTTTCTTGACGCGGCGAACGCAGGGGTGGCTCGCATCGCCCCACATGCTGCCGAAGATACAGGGGTGGCTGCGGAAGCCCGGCTGATCGTTGTGCGCGCGATCCAGCGTGTTTTCAACACGAAGGCCTGGGTCCGGTCGCAGTCTGCCGGCCCTTTCAGCATCTCCTACGTCACCAACGGCTACGGGCTGTTCGACTCCAACGACAAGGCTGAACTCGCAGCCCTCGGCCCCGTCCTACCGGGCGCTCTACCATCCGGGAATTTCCCGGAGCCAGGTGACTACGACCGGCTCTTCGCTCGACCTGGGAAGCGGTGGTTCTAATGTGGAATCACGGAGAACAAGTCGTGTGGCATCGCCACGGAGTGACCGGTAAGGACTCGTATAGCCGGCCAATCCTGGGTTTCACGGACGAGCCGCTGGAGAACGTCGTGGTTGCGCCAGGTTCCTCGTCGGAGTCCCGCTCCACCTCGAATCCTTCCCGGCTCTCCACCCAGATGAGCATTCTGCTCACCAGCGACCCAGGCATTAGCGACCAGGATGAATTCACGATCCGTGGCCGCCGGTACGCCGTCGAGGGTGATCCTGAAGGTGGCTGGGTAAACCCATTCACCGGGACCAGCTTTGGTACCGAAATCAATCTGAAGAAGGTGACGGGCTGATGGCCAAGATTAAGTTCAATCAGAAAGGGTTCCAGAAGCTCCGTAAGGAACCCAAGCTCCAAGACCTGGTCAATAAGCTTGCTCATGACGTCGCAGTCGAAGCGTCGAAGGCCGCTAGCGGGGATCCTCTGCCTGTCTTTGATCAGGGCTCTCCTCCTCCTGGGGGACGGTCTGGCTATCAGGTGACTGAGCTGGCTCTTGAGGATCCACGTGGCGCTACATCGGTCATGGCGGTCGGAGCCGGGCATCACCACAACAGGAAGCATTCCTCACTCCTGCGTGGTGTCTCTGTGGTGGCGGCGAAAAATCGTGGTTGAGATCATTCGGGGCCGCGACCCACAACTCGAAGCCCTCCGATATTTGTCAGCGTGGTTTCCGGAAATTCAGGTGGAAGTCCCGTCCGGCTGGACCGGTGACGGACTCCTCGTTGTTGTACAGGACGCTGGTGGATCAGGCGGCTACGACATCGTTCTCGACGACATTCTCATACGGTTCCTGGTGTTTCATCCGGACCAGGAAACAGCCTCCAGCAATGCACGGACCCTGCATGGTCTCGTTAAACGCTGGGGTGAAGAACACGCGGGTGTTTCGTTTCGTGACACGATCCAGCGCCCCACCTATGACCCGGACCCCGACACTGGGGTCCCGGCCTACACCATGACTGTCCGTCTCGTTTTCCGTGCGGAAACAGTGACGGTCACGCCCTAACAGACTGGGGCGAACCCTCAAGGAGAGATGACGCAAACGTATTTCCTAAGGAGGAAAAATGGCAGAAGGAACCTCTGCAATTCTGGCAGGAGCCCCAGTCGATGCGACCGGTGGAGTCCTGACTGCACCGATCGGAACGACCGGACCCACCTCAGCAATCGACGCGATCGCGGACTTCATCAAGACAGGTTTTGTCGGTGAAGACGGCATCACGAAGACTGTTGATGCGTCTGACGAAAAGATCAAGGCATGGGGCGGCTCCACAGTGAAGATCGTCCGATCTGAACACTCGGTCACCTATGCGTTCACTTTCCTAGAGTCGGCGAACGCAACCGTTCTCAAGCTTATCCACGGTGAAGAAAACGTCATCATCACGCCTCCCACGGCGGATCATGGCGGGCAGGTTGAGATTCGTGAACGCGGGGAACTCATCGAACGCCAAGAATTCGTGTTTGACATGAAGGACGGGAAAACCCGGATCCGTGAATTCGTCCCAGATGGGCAGCTGTCCCATACAGGCGATGTGCAGTTCGTGCACTCCGCGATCATTTCCTACACCGTGACCATCGAGGCGTTCCCCGATGGTGATGGCGTGAAGGCCTACAGCTACATGGACGACGGCGCGACTACCGCCGCCTAATGACCGGTGTTCGGGGCGGGAATCTGATTTGCGTCGTCTCGCCCGCCTCGAACACCTTAAACCCCTCATTTTTCGAGATTGACGCACACATTTTTTGAGAGAAGGACGCAATGGCAGCCAAGAAAACTAAGAAGTTTGTTCGTAAAACCGAGAAGAAGATCGAGATGGTCTCCTTCACCCTCCCCGAGATCTATGGGGACGCTGAGTTTGTCCTCCCGGACACCGACCAGATGCCGATCAAGGCGCAGCGCATGATCCGCCGCAATGACGCCAACGGCATCATCGAATTCCTGCAGGATGCTGGGGTCGATGCTGAAACGATTGATGCGATTGATGCGCTCGATGCGGCAGAGTTTGTTGAGCTGTCGAAGGCGTGGGGCGAAGCGTCGGGGATTGATCTCCCAAAATCGCGGGCCTGATCGACCTGCACGATGAACACTCGGAAGGGTTTGAAGCGACCCTGATCGAGCGCGGCCTGCGATGGCGCGACGTCGGCACACCGGCGTTCCGGTGGTCTGACTGTTACGCCATCGTCGCCACGCTGCCATGGGACGCTCCATTGACTCGGCAAGCGAACGAGCATTGGGAATGGGGAAACCCTCTTCATCAGCTTCTTGCGATTATCGCGGAGGCAACCCACAACGGGAACGTCTACCAGTTCTCGAAGAAAAAGACGCTCAGCAAGAAGGATCTGCTGCGGATCCCACGGCCCGGCGACAGCACGAAGTTGCAAGAGAAACTCGGCGGCGAACCTGTCCCGCTCGATGAGCTCACGGTGTGGCTGGGGCCAGGCTGGGCGGAACTGCTGGCATGACTTTGGAGGTGGCTCGTGGCAAAAGGTATCGAACTCGCGACCGCATACGTTTCTCTTGCGATTGAATCGTCAGATCTCGCGAAGACGATCGGCACACAATTCGGTGACGTTGAGCGACGGGTTGCTCCCAAGGCTGGTAAGAGCATTGGGAAGGCGATGGCGAAGGGTTTCGAGGCGGAAGCCCCGGACCTTACGAGACTGGAGCGTGACTTCGAGGACGCCCAGAAGCGGATCGTTCAGGCTGAGGAACGTGCCACCACCGAGCAGGAAAACCTTGCCCGTAAGGTTGAGATCGCGCAGCAGAAGAAAACTGAAGCGGTCGAGAAGTACGGCGAGGAATCCAGCCAGGCACTGACTGCGATCGACCGGCTGATCATTGCTGAGCAGAAGCTCGAAGCCGCCAGCATGAAGGCGGAAGACGAGCAGCGCAAACTCAACCTCGCGCTCGAGGATTCTGAGAAGAAGCTCAAGGCCGCGAAAGACGAAACTGACGATCTGAGCGATAGTGCTGAAGACTCGGGCAAAAAGTGGGGCCGATTCAAAGACTCGCTCGACAAAGCCCTAACCGGCGACTTTTCGGGTGCGTTCGACAACCTGAAAAAGACCGCCAACCAGTCAGCAGATGATGTGGGTGAGTCTTTCACTGAGATGGGGTCCGAGTCCGGGACCGGCTTCTCTGGTAAATTCTCCTCTGGTGTGGCTGGCGCGATCGGCGGCCTCATCGCCGCTGCGGGGATTGGGACGATCATCTCGGACGCCATCTTCGACAGCATGGATGACGAGAAGAACGCCGACCGTATGCAAGCCAGTCTTGGCTTGTCTGAGGCAGATGCGCAGGCTTACGCCGATATCGTTTCTGACATTTACTCTGAGGGCTGGGGATCCGACAAGAGCGAAGTGCAGTCCGGCATCGAATCGTTCCTTTCATGGTCGCCCGAACTAAAGGCCGACTCGGATGCCCTAGATGACGTGACCACAAAGGCACTCGCACTCTCGGACGCATTCGCCTTGGACGTCGCGGATTCAGCCCAGATCGCAGGACAAATGGTCATGAGCGGACTGGCCGGGGACACGGCTGAAGCCCTCGACCTTCTTGCCGCAGGCATGCAGAAAGTCCCCGTCTCACTCCGCGACGAATACACGGACGCAATTCAGGAGTACGCGCCGCACCTGGCGAGCCTGGGTTTTACTGGCGAACACGCATTTTCCCTACTCGCGTCCAGCGCCGAAATGGGGCAGTACGGCATTGATAAAACCGGTGACGCGATGAAGGAGTTCGCGATCCGGGCAACCGACGGGTCCAAAGCCTCCGAGGAGGCCTATGACCTCATTGGGCTCAAATCTGATGAGATGGCTAATGCAATCCTCGCTGGCGGTGACGATGCTGCAATTGCCCTTGGGAAGATCACGAACGGGCTGCTCGATATCGAAGATCCGGCCGAGCAGGCTGAAGCCGCTATAGCCCTCTTTGGAACCCCACTTGAAGACCTAGGAGTTGAGAATATCCCTGAGTTCCTGGAGGGAATCGACGGGATGTACCACGGGCTAGGTGACGTTGACGGCCGGGCCCAGGATGTCGCTGACACGCTCTCGGATAACACCTCTACCGAGGTTGAGAAGGTTAAGCGCGGCTTCTCGGAGTGGTCGACGGAGATCGGTGACAACCTCATCGTGAAGCTCAAGGACGGCTATGAGTGGATCGACGAGAAAATTGGTCCGGTTATCCAGTGGCTCTCCGACGAGATTATTCCTCCGGTTGTGGACGCATTCACGAACATTTGGGAGACCCTCGAGGAGGAAGTGTTCCCTGCACTGCAAGAACTTTGGCGGGTCCTCCAGGAGGATCTCGGCCCGTCGTTCACGATGTTTAAGGACCTCGTTGTTCTATCGTGGGACCTCATCTGGGGCGCAATCTCGCTCGCGTGGGATCTTATCTCCGGGGTCTTTACCTCTATCGTGCAATTCCTCTCCGGGGACTTCTCCGGCGCATGGGAGACGATCAAGGACACCGTGGTCGGCGTGTGGGACACGATCTGGAACAAGATCAAGGGGATCTGGAACGACAACATTTACCCGTTTCTTGCGAAAGTGGGCGGATGGTTTGTTGAGAACCTTCAGGGTCCGATTGAGACTGTCGTCGAGAAGATCGGTGATGCCTGGAACTGGTTGACGGACCTGTTCAAGACGCCGATCAACTGGATTATTGACTACGTGATCAACGGGGCAGTCCGGCCCGTTGTCAACACGGTCGCTTCTGCTCTCGGCCTGGACTGGCAGATGGGCGAGGTGTCGAGGATCGCCATGTCGAGCCCTTCACGGTCGGCTCGCCGCGTTGGCGGCCCTCAGACTGGTGGGACTCTCACGTCAAACCGGGCTTTCGCTGATGGCGGTTTTGCTGCTCCTGGTTGGGCTCTTGTCGGTGAAGAAGGCCCTGAGCTGGTGAACTTCTTGCGTCCCGGACGTGTCTATACGGCGGATGAGACGGCGGAGGCTTTCCGGGCCATGACCACCGGGACTCCGGGCGACCTACAACGTGCAGCGGGATCTAGCCCGGCTTCGTCGTTGCTGCCGATGGGTGACAACAAGGATCCGAGCGTGTTTGACCGTATCGGTGGTGCGTGGTCGGACATTTGGCGTGGCACGTGGTCTGCTGTCACGAATGTGGCCGGCAAGGCGATCGAGTTTGTTCGGGGCGCATTGGGCGACGCGGCCGCTCTCGCATTGAACCCAGTCAAGGGCGCGATCCGTGACAACGTCGGAATCCCGTTCGTGCGTGACGGTTTCATTAACCGGATCGACTCGGTCATTAACTGGGTTAAGGGCGTTGACGAAGGTAAGGGCTCGATCAACGGGGTCCCGGTCACGGATGTGATCAGCCCGATCCTTGAGGACCTGCGGGCGGCCGGTGCATACGGCAGCCAGTACGCTGACCAAATCGCAGCCCTCACCACCTCCGGTAGCGCCCGTCCCGTCACAGGTGGCGTACTCACGTCCCTGTTCGGTCCCCGCTGGGGCGGATTCCATGCCGGCATCGACTGGGCCGTCCCTGTTGGGACCCCCGTCCGTGCCTGGCGCGACGGTGTGATCACGAATCAGGGCTGGGATACTCTCGCGGGGCGTACCGGCTTCGGCAAGGTCCTCGCCCACGCCGGCGGATTCGGCTCCTACTACGGTCACCTCTCAAGGCTGCTTGGCTTTCCGGGTGACAGGGTTCGAGCTGGTGACGTCATCGGCTATTCCGGTAACACCGGTAACTCGACTGGCCCGCATCTGCATTTTGAGATCTCGAAGGGTGGGCCGCATAACGTGGTCAACCCGCTGCGGTATCTCTTTGATAGTGGGGGTGGTTGGAGCCGGGTGAGACTGTGGTGTCGAACCAGACCCACCGGCCGGAAGCGGTCTTGTCACCAGCCCAAACAGATGCGTTCTTGGCTCTGGCTGAGGCCGCCACTGAACGACGAGACACGTTCCCGAGGACACTTGTTCTCCAGGTTGGTGAACGAGAGTTCACGGCCTACGTGGATGAGCGTGCTGAACTGTCGCATGTGACAGCGGGGAGGTATTAGCAATGTTGATTCGAGTCGAACAGTCGCGTGTCATAGTCGATCCAGAAGGAGTCACGGGCGGAGAGATTATCGGCAGATCCACGATAACCGGCGAGACCTGGGTTGCGGCACGAGAGTCTCCAGGGCGGGCGTTTGTCGACTGGCAGGCGCCCCTCGGGGAACCGGTCGTTTATCGTCATGGGGGTGTGGAGACTCCGGTCGCTAGCTTGGAGTCGTTTCGGCGTGATGAACTCTCCTCAATTGACGGACGTCTTGTCGCCCCGATTGACCGCTCAAATAGCCGTGAATGGCAGGTTGAGCGGGACATACACGAGTTCTGGCCAAAGGGCGGGTCGAGACCTCTCATTTTGCGGGGCGGCCCTAACCGGCAGTCGGAGCCGATCACGTTCGGAGCTGACGCAGCGGCCTCGAGCATGATTGAACGTCTTCTTGAGGAGCCGTTCCTCGTGGTGCGGCACAACCGTGTGAGATGCCCGGTCCGGAACTGCTCAATTCCCGCTGTCCGCCTGTTCTCGACCCGTAACGGGTCTGTTCGTTATCTCGGACAGGACTATAACGGTGAGTTTAATGAGTGGGTTTTAGAAGGTGTGGAGCCGCGTCCTCCTGCCACGCCGGTGCCTGCCCGGACGTGGGCGGATATCGCGCAGGAACATGCGTCGTGGGCTGATGTGGCAGCTAACCATGGGTCGTGGGCTGGGGTTAGGGACGGTGCGTGATGGCTGCGGTACCGTCGCCGGTTGAGTTGGATGGTGGCCGGTTCTGGTGCACGGCGTCAGTTGAGCTGGCCGGCCATAGCGTGACGCTCCCCGTTTCGGCGGGCCGTATCGTGTGGCAGGCAGACCAGTGGCCAGGCACGCAAATATCTGGACTCACCGTGCCGAGGTTCGATGACGAGGACACGGATGTTTACGGCGCGGGCCTAGTCGGTTCGGATGGGCACCGTGTCCGTATCCAAGCCAACGCGGAAAGCGCTGCGGGGTCTTGGTCGTGGGGTCTGGGTGAGTTCCTGGTGAACCGGGTGACGCCTGGGCCTGTCTCGCTTGAGATTGACGCGATCGACCTGACTGAACTCGTGATCCGGCATGAAGCCCGCGTCCCAAGACCAGTGCATCAGACTGCTCGTCCCGTCGAGGTCATGGCAACATTGCTCGCTGAGGACAACATCAACTTCTGGTTCGACCCGTCGTTGCCGTTGCCTCGTATTCGTGACGGGTTCGCGCTCGGCACCGATAGGGGCGAAACCTTACAGGAACTCTCCACAATGTGGGGAGTATTTCTTTATCCCCATTCGACGGGCGGACTCGGCGCGTTCCCGTTACCGTCCGGGCCGATCAGTGAGCCGGTAGCGCGATTCAGCGAACTAGACGCGTCGGATTCCGCACCGATTATTGACAGTGTTCTTGATTTGGATCGGTCGCAGATTTTTAATCATGTCATCGTCCCTGTCCGTGATAGCGAGAAGGTCGCTGAGGCGTATCAGACGACCGGGTGTTATGCGGTGGATCGGTATGGCTGGCAGTCTCTGCGGCTCGACTCCAACGCGGTTGGTCATTATGCGGAGGCGCAGGGGATGGCACTCACTCAACTCGCCAAGTCGTTGTTGCGGACGGTGACGAGGCCGGTCGAGTCGGTCCCAGATTGGCGAGTAGCCCCGTATTCCCCGGTTGCTGTTGAGACCCATGCGGATGGGGAACAGTGGGGCCGGGTCACTGGTTTCGAGTTACCGCTCACACATGGCGAGACAGCGGTTTATCACGTCGGGATGGAGGTCTAAATGGTTCGCCCTAATGAACTGAGTTTTGCGCGCAGGGGAGCGTTGTCGAAGCTCGCCGCACGTCGGCAGGGTGCGCGTCCGTCCCAGTTGACTGCCGTGTTTGTTGGTCTCGATGCGGAGCGTGACGACCGGGCGGTTGTGTCGTTTGACGGCTCCGAGGTTTCGGTTTTGGCTGGCCCGGTGAAGATGACCCCCGGCGCGCTCTGCGCGGTCGAGGTTGATTCCGCGAATGCTCCTGTGCGTGTTCTTGGTCCCGTCACGGTCCGCCCCGAAGGCCTAGACGAGGATGTTCCTGCACCTGACCCGGTGACGGCCATGCCTGAACTGGCACCGCACGAGGGTATGAGTGAGGCCGATAAGCAGATCCTGGATGATGCGGTCGAGGATTTGGGCGAGGCGCAACAGACCCTCACATGGGCTGAACCCATGTTTAACCTACTTTCTGACCTGGGTGCCGAAACGGATGACCCCCACCAGTTTGCAAGCAACCTAGCCACGTATCTCGAGATCCCGCTCGACCAGATCAAGATCGTGGACAATCGCGGTGCAGACGGTGACGTAATTGTGGAGCTCTATGACGCGCTGATCGTTGAAAAGTTCCTGCTGGCCACTGAAGTGATCACTGAAACGATGTTGGCGAAGAAGTCGGTGACCGCTCCAGCGTTAAACGTCGTCCACACGGACCCGAACACGGGTTATGGGTTCCGGCTGGAGCCGGAGGGGCTCACGATCCTGGACGCCGACGGAAACGTTGTCATATCGCTCCGCGCCGATATGGCGAATTATTTCGGGATCATTAAAGATGGCGGGTTCGTTGCCAGTATTGACCCGGACGGGAATATTACCGGCAACAACATCGCCGTGAATGGTGAACTTACGTATGACAGCCGCGAGTTGTCAGAGATCTTGGCGGAGTTCCCTCGTGGCCTGGTTTCGATGTCCCGGAATACGGCTGACGCGTCGATCGGGTCTAGTGAGGGCCGGTTGCTCGCTACCACGTTCATTACCCCTGAAGATAACCGGATGATTGAAATCCGGGTGATGGGGCGCATCTCGAACAGTGCCACCAGGAGGGCCGCGCTCCGGCTCCGGCAATCGTCCGGCGATACGGTCACGCCCCTCAATTCGGCCCAGAAAACATGGTACTTGCACACCGATTGGGCAGAATCGTTTGACCTTTCTGTGGTTCGGTCCACGTCGGAGTGGGGATGGAATCCGGGCGAGATGATCACGGTCGGCCTGTTCATCGAGTCGTTGAATAGTGGTGAATCAATCGGGTTTCCGTTCACGGCCGGTCAAGAAATCAGCGTGAGGGATGTGGGGCCGTGGCAAGCGATCCAGGGTCATGCGCCGTGGGTCCCGCGTCCGGTGGCGGAACCGGGACGGGCGAACAGGACAAGAAGGGCGAATCTGCTCGAACACTGAGGCGTACCGCCACGTGGGTGCAGTCTTTCGTGGGCAACGGGAGCCCTTATGTTTATCGGCCGACTGGTTCGACAGACGTAGGGAAAACCCGCGCATATCAAGGCCTGCAACCAAGAACGTCGAACGGGAATATGCGTTCCATGATCGGTTTCGGTGATGTGACCGCGGCGTTGGAGGGGGCGACCGTAACCGGGGTCAGGGTGAAGCTCAAAAATATGCACACGTTCGCGAACAACGGCGGGACCGCATACGTCGGACTCCACGGACGCGCGTCGAATGAGGAGACGTGGGGATTCTCCGTGCAGTCAGCCACCAACCAGGCTTACGCCAAAGGCTCCTCGCATGAGATCAAAATCCCTAGCGCATATTGGGGTGGTTTCATCACTGGCTCCTATCGCGGAATCACCCTCTACACCAACGTCGCCAGTAATGCGCGTTACGGGTATTGGGACGGCAGCAATGCCGAACTAATCATCGACTACCGCAAATAACCCCCACCAACCTAAGCCCCGCCACCTAGCGGGGTTGTCTTATCCCCTTTTTTAGGAGGCTCATTGTGGCTCTCGATCTTTTGAAACGCGCTATCCCCGACTCGAGCGACCCTGCGGATGCGACTGTGGCGTTCGAGCAGTTTTCGCTCACTGTCCGCCCAACTGATTGTGCGACGGTGACGGAAGCGAACACGATCGCAGGGCAGCTCTCTACGGCTGGTGCGACGCAGGCGTTTCCGTTCTTCGTGTTCGTGCAAGACTTACAGAGGCATATGTGTCTCACTGCGCCGGGCGAGGAATGGATCATCCTCGGCGGCCGGTTGCATGGTGCGACCGCCAACATCCGCAGGTTTTGCCCGAACGGGACACTAACCGAACTCCACGTCTCCGGGAGCGGGTTCACAAAACAGTCCGTGGGTTTCACGCGGCATGCAGACGGCGGCATTATGATCCCCGAAACTGGGCTGTATTTCATCCGGTTCTCCGCCTCTGTCGTGGGCATTAACTCAGCGACCGCAGGCCGGCGCTTCCTCTCCTTGAACGTGAATGGCAACTCGACGGGCGGAAATATCGAGTTTGAGGGAGGGACCAGCACGAAGCTCTTTGACTTGCTCGAACTCAACCAGGGCGACAGCGTCATGCCAATGGCCTACCAGCAGACCGGGCAGCAGCGAGACGTGGTTGGGATTATGACGGTCGCACAACATTTGACGCCATCCTGGACGGTGGTGGCAGGATCATGAATCAGTCTTTTGCGCGGCGTGTATGGTCGCGGATTCATGAACCGAGGGCAATCGCGGTATTACAGGCATCCGCGTATCTGGTTCTCGGGCTGGGTGGCCTGACTGTGTTCCATACCGCTCCGCAAAGCGTAGAAGGGCAAATCGGCGCGGTCTCGATGATGGTTCTCGCCACGATGATCACGGTCTCCACGACACTCGGCATACCCGCCGCGTTGTTTGGGTGGCAGTGGCTAGAACGAATAATTTCAGCCGGTGTGATTATGAGCGCAGGCTTGTACGGCTGGATCATCGTTTCTCTCCAAATCGCCGGGTCGGGGAACCGGTTCTTGCAGCTCTCATTCGTGATCGCCGCGATCTTCCACCAGATTATCCGGCTCGTGAGGATCGCTGGACCGCCCTATAACCGGGAATTAGCCATCACACCCGCAAGCCCGTAAGGAGCGCATGTTTTGGATGCAACGATCACGGTCGCGCTCATCAACCTCGCGGGTGGCGGTCTCGGAGTTCTCATCTTGCAGGGCGGCTGGAAATGGATACGCGGGCACTATAGCGCGGTCCAGGACGCGGAGGACAAGGCGGAGGAAGCCCGCAAAGCCCTCGCGGATTTACGCCACGAGTACGACTACCTCCGGGCGTGGATTCTCGCCCAGCCACTCACTGAGGATCAGCTGAGCAGGATCCCGAAAGCCCCTGATAGGTCCAGGCACAAGGATAAACGAGACTAGCCCGCCACACGGCGGGATTTTTTATGCCTAAAGGAGGCGCTATGGCTCGCACTATGAAGCCGATTAGTGAGTGGACGGTGTGGGATCCGGTGACGGGCCGGTCCAATGTTCCAATCCGACCCCGCATGATGACGATTCATACGGCGGTCACGAACTCGCCGGATATTTATGGTCCTGGCCTGGGTCCGGGCCGCACACATTCGCATTTCTATAACCCTAAATCGGGGAAGATGCGGCAGCACCAGGAGATTAACCGGAAGGCCTTCGCGGACGGCGACGGCAACAACTACTGCGTTTCGGTGGAGCATTGGGACGGCTACCCGAATGGTGCACCGGGTTATTGGAAACATGGTAGCGATGTTCCTCCGCTGACTGATAGCCAGATTGAGAATGATGCGCGCTTGTTCGCGCACCTCGTCAAGCACTTCAATCTCCCGAACCGGATCGCCACCCCGAACAATCTCACCGGACTCGGCTGGCACCGGCTCGGAATCAAGGGCAACTGGCGACCCTATAACCCGGCTGATTTAAAGACGTGGACCGGTAACCAGTCTGGCGTGAAATTCAGCAATGCGTTCGGTAAAGCCTGTCCTGGTGATCGACGTATCGACCAGATACGAGAAATCTATGCACGCGCCCAGGAATATTTGACCCCCACTAAACCCGCTCCGAAACCGAAACCAACACCGAAAGAAGAGAAGGATTTTCTGATGGCACTCACCGACAACGAACAACGAGAGCTCCTGCGACTCGCACGCACGGGCAAGGATGATGACGTGAAGATCAAGACCGCCATCCAGCGCCTGGAAGCAGAGGTCGCGGAGATTAAGGCCGAACTGACTGACATCGACGCGAATACGGTCGGCGGGAAGGTGTGGCGCACGAATGCGGCGATGGGCCGTGCCGAAAAAGCCAGGCTAGAGGCCGAAGCAGCTGAACCGGAGGAGGGCACCAATGACTAACCAGTCTCAGCCGGGTCAGCCGACGCAGGTTGCGCACCCGTGGCGAGCCGTACTCAGAACGTTCGTAGCAGCGGTCGTTGGAGCTGCGATCACGTGGCTGGCTGGGGTCGGTATTGATCTCGAAACCCTTGAACCCGCAATCACCGAGTCCATCACGTATGGGCTGTTCACTCTCGTGACGGGCGTGGTGACTGGCGTTCTCGCACACCCCGCCGTCAATGAGTGGGTGGAGCGGTTCCTGCCGTTCCTCGCGACCGGCGTCCACACAGAGAAGGAGCAGAACTAATGACGCGCGTCCCTGTGCACGGCGTGTTCACACGCCTCGACGGCTCCCCTGACACGGGCACAATCATCGTCACAACCTCCCGCAAACCCATCCAGGTCGAGGGCGAGGTTATTTCCGGCCCGCAGGCGTTCCCGATCCAGTCTGACGGCATTGTCACGTTTGAGCTGCCGGTGTCTGATGACCCGGTGAATGGTGAAGCCTGGACCTACAACCTGCGTGGTGACCTCGCCCAGGGAACGTGGGTGCTGAACGGGCTCGCAATCCCCGTCGGGACCACAGAGGTTGATCTCGCTAACCCACCCAGCGGTGTGCAGCGCATGTACCCTACCCGGCAGGAGTGGGAGAAGCTGATCGGCCCGGTCGTAGATGGCGCGGTTGACGCAGCTGATCGTGCTGAATCAGCGCGGGAGGAGGCCGAGGCGACGATTGTGGCGCAGGGCGACTGGACTGGCACCATCGACCTGACGGCGCTTGCGGTCCGCCCGAATTATCTCACGGCGACGCTGACTGGTGACGTGACGCTGACGCTTCCTACGCCGGGGCCTGAACGCGCTTTCACCGTCACACTCGACCTCGCCCAAGACTCGACGGGTAGCCGGACACTGAGTCTGCCGGGTGTCGCGTCCGCGTGGGCCACGCCCATCGTGCCCCATCCTGACCCCGCATCACGCACCATCATCCATCTCATGTGGACCGGGACCACCTGGGTGGGCATGGTTGCCGCTACGAACATTGGTATCCCTAGTGAGGGTGGTGTCTAAATGACTGCACAGGAAAGGCTTGATGCGGTGACGGTCGAGCTCGAGGCGGCAGGCGCACGGGTTTTTTCCGTGGCCCCTCTCGCCGACCCGGACGCGCCGCATGTGGTTGTGGCGCATGACGTTAGGGTATCGTCCCCAACTCCCCAGGTTCACGCCGAGGCGACGGCTATCTTGGCTGCGCACCGGGTCCCTACCGACGGCCTGGTCCCCTGGGTGGACCCGACTATCGAGGAAGGAGAAACCGGTGAGAGCATCGATCACTGACCGGCGGCTCGAAGCAATCGCAGGGAAACCCGGACTGGTCACTCAAGCACCGACATGGACCGAGCGGGGAGACAACGCTTTCGCGGTTTTCGTCGGGGAGCTGAAAGCGCCAGACCCCGAGCACCAAGTCGCACTCCAATCCCGAGAATTAGAGGGATCACCAGCAACCCACAACATCTGGCTAGGGGCGGGAAGTACGGTACCCACTTTCACTGGGGGCGCTAAGAGTCTCACACTCATGCCCGGCCTCGTGGCAGGCACGATCCCGCTCACGGACAAATCCATGGGGCTCGGTATGAACTACATACCCGCTCAATCATGGAAAGGCAGTTTCGCGGCCGCGGCCTACGTGCGTGTGCTGACTGGCGCCGAGGCTCTGGCGGTCGCACGCTCTCTCTCTCTCTCTCTCTCTCTCTCGCTCTCTCTCAGGGCTGACGCAAGCCACGCTGATTGGTGCGTGGCAGCATGAGAGCCGCGACCACCGACAGCCGCCTGTTTCTGCCGGTATTCCAGCAGGGATGGACCAGAGGCGGGAAACCGATCACCGTCGAGGACCTAGAACCGGACGGCAGTCTCATCCCGAACGGCTTCGTGGTCTCCCCAACCTTCCCTGTCCCTGTGGGGACGGGTTGGAAGCGGGAAGTGAATCACCGCGGCTGGACAAGCTCAACAGCCGGAATCCATCTCCGAGATCAAGACAATCTACTCCTCGCGGACCTACCAGCCGGGGATGTCAGAAGAGCCGTCCCCGAAGGAACGGTCACTGCCCGGATCTATCTCTACGGGGCGATAGCTATTCATCCAGGGATCGAAATCATCTTTACACCCTAACTGGCGGTGTGTCGTGAGGGCCGCGACCGCGGACTCCAGGTTTGGGAACCCTGTCGTCAATCTTGCTCTCGACCCCTTGTTTACTGCAGGCCCAGGAGGTTGGGTCGGTGGTGTGATTGAGCATTGGGAACCTGGGAAACTCACTGTCACAGGTGGGTACACTCCAAAGATCAGTGTGGAACCCGGCACGATCGTCTCGGTCCTCGTCGATATCACGACCGTAACCGGCGACGAGCGAATAGGGATTCACGATACCGAGTTCGGTTCCGGTGCCTTCAACTTTGAGGGTGATTTCCGGACTATGTCTGGCCCCCTCTCCGCGGGGCGCTTCACGCTTAAGCGCAGGATCTTGACGGACGGATTCCGCGTCCGAACAGGGTTGTCCGGTAGGGCAGTGTCGGTCACCATGAGCGGACTCTCAGTCACGGAAGGACGGATGGTTCTTGCCGGGATTGTGCACGGCGACCAATATGATGCGCGGTGGCTCGGGGCCAGACACAACTCCCCGTCCGTCGGATACCCACAACCTCGCTAGCCTCAACGCGGCTACGCACACAGATCCCTGAAACCATGCGGTTATCCACAGGCTCTACCTTGAGCCTGCAAGCTCGAGCTATATCGCCTTAGACTGGACATTGGCCACACCAATTGCGCCCCTTCTTGCCCACCCCTTTCCGTTACCTCGGGGAAAGCAAGAAGGGGCACTATTTTTATGCCTTGACACTTGATTCCGGGGCTTCAAGGCTACCGGCTAGAAACAGTTCTGCGTTGCGTTCCCCTGCGCGACGGTGGGTGTATGGATAAAGAAACAATGCTCACCTATTGGGAGCTGATGGGTCCTGGCCGGGCCGACGAAGATCGCCGCAACCTCCACGAAATGCCCGCAACACCCGAGGTGCTCATCCTCCGGGCATGGGCGAGCGAGGCCCTCCAAGCGCACCACGCATGGCGGGCCGAACACTATCCAAAACGAGTGGCGGCGCATCGTGCAGTACCTTCGGCTAAAGTTGAGCAATAGAAGCGTAGGGACACGTAAGAGCTGATTTGGCAGAATGGCGAGAACATGAACATCCCAGTCAACATCTACTGTGACGAAAGCACCCATCTCCCCAGTGACGGACATCCGTTCATGGTGCAAGGCGCCATTGTCTGTCCGCTAAGCGAATCCGATGGCGCTCACCGGCGACTTATCGAAATTAGGCAACGTCATGGTCTAACAGGCGACTTTGAGATCAAGTGGAACAAGATCTCGCCAGCGAAGTTGAGCTTCTACCTCGACGTCGTCGATTACTTCTTTGATGACGACGACCTAGGGTTTAGGGCTGTGGTTTCCCGAAAGAAGGGGCTTGACCACGCATCCTTCGACCAGACTCACGATGACTGGTACTACAAGATGCTGTTCTATCTCATCCGTAATGTCCTTCCGGCCAGTAGCGAGGCATACATTTATCTGGACAAAAAGGACACTAAAGGGGGCTCTAAAGTCGACCGCCTTCATCAAGTGATCGCAAATGCCCGCTTCGATTTCGACCGTCAGAAAATTCGACGGCTCCAAATTGTCGAATCGCACCATGTCGGCTTGATGCAACTTGCGGACGTACTAATTGGCGCTGTGAACTACGCCAATCGTGGTCTCTCGGGAAATGTTGCCAAAGAGGAAATTGTGCAACGGGTGCGAGATCGCGCGGGCATTACTTTGACACAGACAACCTTGCTGAGCGCGACGAAGTTTAATCTCTTTAAGTGGACGCCAAGAGGGGAAGAGCTGTGAAGACGCCTCCGATGCTTCCCAGACTCGCCTCTTTCAGAATGGACGAACGCGAATATTTGGACTTTCTGTACTCACAGTTCATGGAGTCCCTCGTTCACGAAGCACCTCCATGGAAAGACGGGTTATCCCGGGTTAGACTCCGACGCTACCCTGAAGTAGATGGGAGGCACCAGTGCTTTTGGCATATCGTCTCGGGCAGCGAAGACAAGAACTCTGAGCGGACTCTGGATGAAGAACGCTGCATCAGGCTGCCATGGGTTCGATACTTCATCGACGAGTTCACGAGCCACTATCCGAGATACGTTGATATCCTGTGGTGGATTGATCGTAAGCGCGCAAGACACCCAAGATACGTCCTCTCGAACTCCGATTTTTCCTTTGTCGTAATCGTCGAAGAGCGACCTACTTACGCATTGTTAGTTACGGCGTTCCATGTCGAGAGAGACCGCCGGAGAAGAAAGTTCCAAGACGAGTTCATCGCGTTCTGGCAAAAGCAGAAGCCGCTCGCGTAGCGAACGGCCTCAGATACTCCTTCAACACATGGTTGATGAGCTACCTAAAAGGTAACAAGTTTAGCGTTATTTTCCAAGCTAATGGGAATCTGTGCATTACGAGACCGGTTTCTTGATGCTGGCAAGCAGGCCACCGCCAGGCCGAGGCGACCTACAGACTTATGAGCCGAGTAGTTTCTTGAATGCGGTGTCCATCGCGTCCGCAGCACCCGAGAGCCGCGCCGCGTCGTCGTGCGTGTAATGCTCCGTCATGTCAATACTGCTGTGCCCCATCATGAGTTGCCTATCCGACTCCGACACGTTCTCACCCTCCAGGCATGGGCAGAAGAAACGCTGGAGCGGCATCATGCATGGCGGGCACAGCACCGACCCGACTTGGTTGAGGAGGCGGGGAGTATTTAAAAGCTGGTAATAATATGACAACCGCGCGATAAGACGCGGATTTATCACACGAAAACAAACACTCTTAGACTCCGCCCATCCGCGAGGACAGCTCCCTATCCCGCGTAGCCGTCGCATGTTGATAAATGGCAACAGTCGCAGGATCAGCGTGCCCCGCACGAGCCATGAGATCAGCTGTTGTCGCACCCGCCCTGCCAAACAACGTGAGCCCAATATGGCGGAGGTCGTGGAATCTCATCGGAGGTAGTCCAACCTTCATCGCGGCTTTATTGAGATCCCGACGCAACACCCGGTCGGATAGGTAGCCGTTTGGGCCGCGCGGCCGGTGAAAGAGCAATGCGTCGAGAGCTGGCGCAGTAAAGCTCTCAAGATGGTACTGAATAATCGGGAGCGCCTGAGGTGGGATGGAAGGGGAACGATAGCCAGCATCTGACTTGGGTGGACCAATCGACAGGCCGCCGTTTGGTGCGCGCTTGACGCTCTTGGTCACGTGCACAACTCCAGTTTCCAGATCAATGTCAGCGCGTTCGAGCGCGGCGATCTCGCCGTAGCGAAGTGAGACCCATGATCCAAGAGCCCCCGCTGCGCGAGTGTCTTCCGGGAAAGCGTCGATCAGCTCGATGAGCTGTGTGGGTGTGATCATGTGGAAATTTCGTTTCGGAGGCGTCTTACTCATCGCCCCTTTCACTTTTACTGGGTTCTCGGCTATCAGGCCTTCTTCGACTGCTGCGCCCATACATGCAGAGAA
This sequence comes from Flaviflexus ciconiae, assembly GCF_003971195.1. NCBI lineage: Bacteria > Bacillati > Actinomycetota > Actinomycetes > Actinomycetales > Actinomycetaceae > Flaviflexus > Flaviflexus ciconiae. Next base: position 2,344,281 of record NZ_CP034593.1, read on the forward strand.
GGACCTGATGACGTTTTTTGCTGTTTCTTCGGACCGGGTTTCGAGGACGTGCTGAAATTTTTCCGTGCATACCTGCGGGGTTACGTCAGTGAGGGCGAGGTGCCCGAAATCCGGCAATATATGGACCTTGAAAATGCTGCGGTACGCTCTGAGGCTGTTGGGGGAGCGCTTCGCCTTCTCCTGCCGCGAATACCAGGCCTCATACCAAGCCCGCACTGTCCAGCTCTGATCTGTATCGATGGCAGCTGTGCCCGAGCGGGTCTTCCTGGGTGGCTCCCATTCTCCCGCGAGAATAGCTGCCTCGATCTTGACGAGGTCTGCTCGTACGGCCTGTTTTGTGCGTTGCGTAGGCGTGTAGTAGGTGCGGCCGTGGCGGCGGTATCGGCCCATGTAGGTGCCGTTCTCGCGCTTGATGAGACTGCCGAAGTGAGCTCGCGCCATGACTGCCTGCTTTCCTCAAATTTGTATCCCTGTAATGGGTGGCTGGTGTATCCCCAAATGTATCCCAACCACGCCTACGCATGCCCCTTTATGGCTGTTTATGGGGCGCAGGGTGATTCTCTGAGAGCGCTGGCACGTCAGGGAAAAGTGGCGACATATCAATGAAAAACCCCGCCCATTCAGTGAACAGGCGGGGCCATCGCGGAGACGGAGGGATTTGAACCCTCGAGGGGCTATACACCCCTACCTCCTTAGCAGGGAGGCGCACTCGACCTGACTATGCGACGTCTCCGAGTGCTAGAACCTAGCGCTATCTAGATTACAGGTCGAAGAACTCAGATGCTAATAAAGGCCATGGCTGTTGCCGATATCGCTTATTGCAAAGTCTGAGGGTCGTGGGTTCTCCCACTTGAAAATCACGGTTTCCGTCAGGACGCTCGTGACTCGGTGGAGATTGATGGTCCATATTCCGGAGCGACGTGTCCGCATTTCGGTGTCCGTGATTTGAACCAGGCCCGTGATGTGTCCGCTGAGTTTACCGTCCTTCATAATGGCGGTGCCGTCACCGGTTGGTTCCAGCTCGGCTATCCAGTCGGGGACTGCGAATCCTTCAATCTTGATCTCTTGCGTTGGCCATTCCGGATGAACAAACGATAGGAGGCACGTCGTCCGGTTGAGTGCCTCTGCCATTGCAAAGGACTGAAGCATGACTGCGGAGTCCGAATCAAGGTCGATTGCGTACTCGTTGGCGGGCCTCGGCAGAAGAGAGGTGGGTTCGGTGGCGCATCCGACGAGGAACCGAGGATTGAACTCGTTGTCCTTGAGCAGATTGATCCGTCCTGAAAGATCTGCGGAGAACCAGAGGTCGTCCTCCCAGGTCATTTCGTACATCAGCATTTTCTATCCTTAACGGGTTGGTGTTGCAGTAGTAAGGCCCGTGACAACGGGCCATAAATAGGTTTTCTGAAGGAAGCCAAGGTGCCTTGGCCAGAAATATTTGTGTGGCAAGGGCTCGGAACGCTGTGTCGCGGTTCCGAGCCCTTGAGGAGAGCAATCGGTCGTTGCCTACTGAGCGGATGCCTTACTCGGGTCGAGTTCAACCCCATATCGGATGCCGTCCAGGATAGTTATCCGGAGAGCTTCTGCTTGAGAGACCAGCTTTTGTGCTGTCTCTTCGATGTCTCGAACCTTGTTGAGTTCGTTGACCAAAGTTGCTTGGGCCTGCGGTGTCAGTGCGGGAATTTCGGCTTGACGGACTCGGCGCATTGACATGATCGAGCGTGGTTCGTTTGGTCGGTTGTTCCAGGACCCTGAGAGTGCAGCGAGAAGGAACTCGGGTCTGAGCGCCTCCGGATCCTCAACACGCAGCACCGTCATGAGTGGTGAAATGGCCCGAGAGCCCTCATGGTCGACCACCGTGATTAACCCGCGGGTTGCCGACACGATAATGTCACCCGGCTTGGTAAGTTCGAGATCGTATTTCTTTGCGACGTTCTGAGGGATTGGCTCGGGGAGCTCGCCAGTCGATACGTGCTCTGGTTTGACCGTGCGGTTCTGATATTTTTCGGGCAGTTCACGGATGCCTCGGTGATGGCCGGAAACCACCGTGAGCGTGCCCTGTGAGGCAAGCTCGTCGATCGTTACCACCCCAGGATTGCTCGCGGCAGAGAACTTTTCGGTCAGAAGTGTGCCACCTGGATCAGCCAGGGGAGAAGACAGTACTGCGGCTAGGGCCCCGGCAAAGTCTTCTTGGATCTTGTCCTCATCCACATTCGCATCTGACACCCATTTGCTGGGACTCAGCGGTGCGTTGCCCTTGAGCAGTTCCGAGTTCGGCACGAATGCCTGAGCGAGCTCGGAACCGGCTGAGTCCTCAGCGAGAACCCACCCAGCAAGTGCCTCCTCGGGATCTTCGAAATCTCGAGCGTCGATGAAACGAACTTGCAGAGAGCCCTCTTCCGCGGGCCGGAGAGCCCACAAAGTGAGCGTCATGTGTGACTGCGGAAGCATGTTGGCGGGCAAGGTGGTAATCGACTCGATGTGGTTACCGAGAAGAAGGCTTTCAATGATCTTGTTCTTTGACGTCAGCTCGGAGAGTCGACTGTGCGGGGCAATGACGAATGCTCGCCCGTTCGGTGCCAGATGAGAAAGAGCATGCTGGATCCAGGCTAGCTCCGCCTCAATGCGTGACGGGACTCCGTGCGAGAACCGCGGATCATCATCGGCGTGGGCACTATCCCACCGCATGCCAAACGGTGGTTCAATGACAATCGTGTCCGCGGTCAGGTCCGGAACCGGGTCTTTGGCAAGAGCATCGCCAAGGTGCAGCTCGAGCTCAAGGTCCCGAAGGTAGGCGCGCTGAGCGGCAACATCAATTGCTGCGGGGTCGATCTCGGAACCGACTAGACGTGTTGCCTTCCCGGATGTTCCTACCTGGAGGAGGACATTCGCGATCCCCGAAGCCGGGTCGTAGACGGTGCCACCAACTCCCTGAGCTAATGCCGAGAGCAGCCTCGAGGTTCGGGAGCCAATGAATCCGTGCTCGCCCCCGCTCTTGACCTGATGGCGGGTGACCCGCTCGAGGAGAAGATCGGTAGTTTCCGCTAACTGATCGGTGTCGATACCCGCGATTGTGTTGATCAGCTGCGACAGCGCCTTCTTGTCGATAACTTCGAGTACCTCGAGGTCGCTACCCGGCGTCAGGTTAGGCACGCTGTTGCGGAGCGTCGTAAGCATCTCCCGAACCGCGGGCGCCTGCTTACCGGGCTCGAGTGCGATCAGCAGTTCGAGATTGTCCGAGTTCTGCTTCTTGAGGGCGGCGAGAGCCAGGAGGAGTCGAGTGACCCCATCCAGCGGGGCGGCTCCCCGAACGGTGTTGAGAAGAGTCCACAGCTGAGCGTCGGGCCTGGGGAGCTCGACCTCGTGGCCGCGCTCCTGCAGCCAGGCAATAACGTCGGTCTGCGAGAAAAGTGGGCGGGCGTCGGTTCCGCCGACGGGGGAAGGGAAGTCTTCATTGCGTCGGCGCCAGTTGCTGACAACGGGCCTGCTGACCTTGGCCAGCTCGGCAATATCGGATGGGGAAAGGAGGATAAGGGACGAGTTGATGGTCATGCGGCTTCCGTGTAGTCAGTCTGCGAGAGCAGATCGTCGAGAAAATAAGTTGTGTTGGCAACGAGCCTGAGATGTGCAGAAAGGCTGTCAGCCCAGCCGGCGACGGTGACATGCACTCCGTCGGCGCGAAGGGCCGCGATGGCATCGGTAAAGATGTGATCTCCCGAGATGATGAGAACCTCGTCGTAGCGGGAGGCAAGATCCTCTGTCTCAAGAATGTTGAGAAGTGCGAGGTCCGCGCCATCATCCCCGTCTTGCATGACAATCCGGGAACTCTGCCATGTCGCGCCGATATTGACGGCTCCCAGTCGGCAGGTGCCGAAGATCAGCTGATCGGAGTCGTTTACGACACCGCGATTCTCGAAGAGCTGCTTAGCCCACTGCGCCTGGTCGAGGGTTGTCACGGCACCTCCCACAATATTCTCGATATCGATGAGAACAATCCGGCGACCCCGAGTGGGAATTCCGAGCCTTGCCATCGTCGCAACATCCGTCAGCATTTCAACCATCTACTTTCTGTTAATCAAATTAACTACCTTGCATACTTCAACTATGGGGGAGTGGTTTAGCAGTTGTCAAGTGTTAATTTGATTCACAACTTATTGTTTCATTTATCAACTCATTTCTAGTGCGGGGCAATCCGCTCGACGGGCTATCTGCAGGCTCCTTTGGGTAGTAAAAGAACCCTTGACTACAAGGGTTCTGAGGAGCGCCAGGTGATTGGCCGCAGGCTTCGGGGAGCGAGCGCTAGCTTGATCCGATGAAGTGCTTCCAGGATAAGTGGGGGTTCGGACAAACTTTTCTCAGTTTTTCTATCGGGCGGATATGGAGATGCAAAAACGGCGACATACTGTTGGTATGCCGCCGTTTTTGCATCCGCGGAGGGTGGGGGATTCGAACCCCCGATACGGGATCGCCGTATAACGGTTTTCAAGACCGTCTCATTCGGCCGCTCTGACAACCCTCCAAGCGCATTCCATTGTACTGAGAAACGTGCCCGACATGCACATCGCTGAAACAATGGAGATATGCAGAACACAATGCTGGCAGTGACAGACGATGCGAACCTGAGCCCCACCGACCATCCGGTTCCGGCTCCTGGCCCCGGTGAGGTGCTTGTCAGGGTGGAGTATGCGGGGGTGAATCGGGCTGATCTTAGCCAGGTTGCCGGCAATTATCCGCCGCCTCCAGGAGCATCAAGCATCCTGGGGCTCGAGGTGTCAGGCACGCGTGTCGATACTGGAGAGCGGGTGATGGCTCTCCTGACTTCTGGCGGTTACGCGCAGTACGTGGCAGTTCCCGAGGGGCAGGTGATGTCCGTCCCGGAAGGGATCGATCAGGAGCGTGCCGCTGCGATCCCGGAGTCCTTAGCAACAGCATGGTCGAATCTTGTCGACATTCTGAAGGTAGGTAGCGGCGACACTGTTCTCATTCAGGGCGGCTCGGGTTCTCTTGGAACCTTTGCTGTTCAGTTGGCGCGGGAGCTTGGCGCGAATGTTCTTGCGACCGCTGGAGGGCCAGATCGTTGCCGACAAGTCGAGGAGCTTGGAGCAACAGCCATCGATCATCGTGGCGATGTTGCCGAACAGGTTAAGCACCATGCTCCCGATGGTGTTGACGCAATCCTCGATATTGTCGGTTCGGATGTTGGGCAGATGCTGAAGTTACTCGCCCTCGAGGGACGCATCGCAATCATCTCCCTCCAGGGCGGGACAAAAGCGGAGATCCCGGTGGGCCTTGTTATGGTAAAGCGTCTGAGTGTTCTCGGTTCGACGCTACGAAGCCGCCCCAAAGAGGAGAAGGTAGAAATTATCCGTGACGCGGCCGAGTTTGCGTTGCCGCGACTTGCGGACGGCAGGATCGTTCCGTTCGTTGACCGCGCCTTCCCACTGGGCCAGGCAAAAGAGGCGCACGAGCATGTCAGGTCCGGATCCCCATTTGGGAAAGTGGTCCTGCGAATCTGAAAGCTGAGTGCTTACAGGAGGCGCTCAAGAACGACTGCTAGACCATCATCCTCAACGGAGGCGGTTCTGGCGTTAGCTGCACGATGTACCTTCGGGGTGGCATCTCCCATGGAAATACCGGTGCCCGCCCATGCCAGCATTCCAATGTCATTGTCGCCGTCTCCCACGGTGAGGACCGACGACAGTGAAATGCTGTGCTCCATGCGGAGCTTCTCAAGAGCGGTTGCCTTCGATACTCCTTCGGGGGAGATGTCGAGCCATGCGGTCCAGCCGATCGCGTACTCGACGCCGTTCAGGCCAAGATTGTCGATCCTGTCCTGAAGCTCTTCGGGGGACAGGTGCGGAGCGCGGACCGTTAGGCGGGTTGCGTCATCACTCGCAAGAGAGTCAATGGGCGTAACAATTGACTGGCCTGTGAGTTCTCCCGGAGGGAACTCTGCCGAGACCCTGCGGGGCCCCCAGGCGGGTTCCACTGCGAGAAGGGCGTCGGGGATGTGGGTGGCGACGGCCTCGATTTCGGCGGCCGGGTTGAACGTCACGTAGTCTAGCAGGCGCGTGCCAGGGTTGAGTCCGGGTTCGTTTGCTTGCTTGTCCCGCTTAAAGGTCAGTGCGCCGTTGGCGCACACGGACAGCCCGTCCGGCATCTCCAGCTGTTCGGCAACCAACATCATCCCGTCCACACCGCGACCCGTCGCCATGATGACGTGCGTGCCCATATTCAAGTGGGCGTGAATAGCTTCGGCAACGCGCGGGGAGAGCGACGTGTCGTGCCCGATCGTTGTTCCGTCGAGGTCAAGTGCAACCATGAGCTCCGGCCCCGCCCCCGGAAGGGAGGACATGGCGTCGCGGAGCCGCGCAGAATCATCTGCGGTGAATTCGACCTTCACGCTGGCTTGATGATGTCGCGGCCACCGAGGTACGGGCGCAGACCCTCCGGGACGTACAGGCTGCCGTCCTCCTGCTGGTGGTTTTCCAAGATCGCAACAAGCCAGCGCGTTGTGGCGAGCGTGCCGTTCAACGTGGCGACCGTGCGGGTCTTCCCTTCGTAGCGCTCGCGGACACCGAGGCGGCGTGCCTGGAACGTCGTGCAGTTCGACGTGGATGTCACTTCCATCCACCGTTCCTGGCTGGGTAGCCAGGCCTCGCAGTCGAACTTCCGCGCTGCGGAGCTGCCGAGATCGCCCGCTGCGGTGTCGATAACGCGGTAAGGAAGCTCAACCTTGGCGAGCATTTCCTCTTCCCATCCCAGCAAGCGCTGGTGCTCTTCTTCGGCGTCCTCTACCGGGCAGTACGAGAACATCTCGACCTTGTTGAACTGGTGGACGCGAATAATGCCGCGGGTGTCCTTACCGTAAGAGCCGGCCTCGCGCCGATAGCATGACGACCATCCTGCGTAACGCTTCGGACCATCCGAAAGGTCAATGATTTCGCCGGAATGGAACCCGGCAAGGGCTACCTCAGAAGTGCCGACAAGGTACAGGTCGTCTGTCGGCAGGTGATAAATCTCGTCTGCGTGTGCCCCGAGGAAACCGGTTCCGCCCATGACTTCCGGCTTCACCAGAGTTGGCGTCATTGTTAGCTTGAAGCCGTTTGCTTCAGCAAGATCCGCCGCCGCAGTCAGGAGCGCCAGTTCGAGGCGGGCTCCGATGCCGGTGAGGTAGTAGAAGCGGGATCCGGAAACCTTCGTGCCACGAGCCATGTCGATCGCGTCAAGACCCTCGCCAATATCCAGGTGGTCCCTGACCGGGAACGAGAATTCGGGAACTTCGCCGACATGCTTGAGGACCGTGTAGTCGTCCTCGCCACCCGACGGTACTCCGTCGACAATGACGTTGGGGATCGAAAGGGCAACTCGCTCATATTCGTCGTTCGCCTCGGATGCGACCTGTTCAAGCTCCTTGACCTTGGCGGACAGGGCCTGCGCCTGCTCGAGGATTGCCGGTCGTTCCTCGGGAGTCGCCTTCCCGACGGTCCGGGAGAGAGCCTTCTGCTCGGCGCGAGTATCCTCGGCGAGTTGCAGGGTCGACCTGCGAGATTCGTCTGCGGTGAGCAGCTGGTCGACAAGTGACTCGTCAGCGCCGCGTGCTCGCTGGGAAGCCTTGACTGCATCGGGGTTGTCCCGAACGAAGCGAATATCGATCATGCAACTAGTCTAACCCTCGCTGTATCCTTTCGATATGTCCTGGGAAGCATGGGTTGGAATCGCCGCCCTCCTCGTGGCGCTCGCCGCCCTTTTCACGTCCGTCAAAAACCGGCAACTGATTGCGGGCCTGACGGCCCGCCGCGGACCCGCGACGCGTTCCGAATCCGAGCAGTCCACCGAAGACAAGTCGGGTACGCCGGTTGCCGTCGTGTTCAACCCGTCGAAGAATATTGATTTACCCGCACTCAAGAGACTCGTGACGGAACGGGCTGCCGAAACCGGTTACGGGGAGGTTCGCTGGATCGAGACAACGGTTGAGGACCCGGGACTTGGACAGGCCAAGCAGGCCGTGGCCGACGGTGCGGGGCTCGTTATTGCTGCCGGCGGCGACGGAACGGTACGCATGGTGGCAGAAGGGCTTGCCGGTACCGGCGTTCCACTCGCTGTGATCGCTCTGGGAACTGGCAATCTCCTGGCGCGAAACATGGACCTGCCCATCTCATCAACTCGCGACATGGTCAACCTGGCCTTCACCGGTTCGTCCCACGCCGTTGATATGGGATACATCGAGGCAGATCCGCTGAGTGAGGCAGAGAAGGTGGAGGCCATGGCCGCCGACCCGGATGCAGCCAGTGTCCCCTCTGGCGAACACGGCTTCGCAGTGATTGCCGGTCTAGGATTTGATGCCGCCATGGTGGGTGACGCTGACTCGGACCTGAAGTCGAGAATTGGCTGGGTCGCCTACGTCGCTTCCGCGGTAAAGAACATGAAGGCACAGAAGATCCATGCGGGAGTGACGGCCGGGGATGCAGAACCGGTTGAAATCGATGCTCGCTCAATCATGTTCGCAAACTGCGGCAAGCTTCCCGGCGGTGTCGTTCTCGCCCCCGACGCGCACCTGGATGACGGCTGGCTGGAACTCGTCATTATCGACACGAAGGGCGGGTTGGTTGGATGGGCGGACCTGGTGCGCCGCATGGGGCTCGCAGGAATCGGTGTCACCAACGACGGCCTTCCGTCGACCGGAAGAATCGAGATGAGGAAAACCCGTCACGCCTCCGTTGTCACCGACAGCCCGGCCCGTGTCCAGGTTGACGGTGACGTCCTCGGATATGCCACAACAGTGCGGTCCCGAGTGGTTCCCGGGGACTTCTCGTCCGCTTCTAATTCTGGCTGTGTTGTCGGCTACTTGCCGAGCAGGTTAGACACCCAGTCGCGGGCCGCGACAAAGTCCTGATCTGCAGTGCCTGGGCGTAGCTTGACCGGGACCTGTTTGGCGCTCGGGTAGGAGCCGAGGAACTTCACGTGAGGGCTCGTGCGGTGCAGACCGATAAGAACCGCCTGAACTCGCTCGTCCTCAACGTGGCCCTCGCAGTCAATGGAGAACTGGTAGCGTCCGAGAGAATCCCCGACCGGGCGGGACTCGATCCGAGACAGGTTCACCCCGCGCGTCGCAAACTGTTCGAGCATCGCAAGCAGAGCACCTGCCTCATCCGACGGTAGCTGCACCTGCAGGGTTGTCTTATCCGATCCGGTGCGCTCCGGAAGGGCCGTGCCTTCCCTCCCAGCGCAAATAAACCGCGTGACAGCATCCGGATTGTCGGCAACGCCTTCGGCTATCACTGTCAGACCGTACTGCTCGGCGGACAGTGGATTGCACAGGACTGCATCGAAGTTCATTGCGCCATCGGCCATGGCCTTCGCAGATCCTGCTGTTGACGTGCCGGGAACGTGAATCGCGTCGTCGAGATTACTGGCGATCCAGTTTTGGCACTGCGCCCATGCGTGGGGGTGGGTGGAGATTCGCTTCACCTCGGACAGGTCCATGGGACCCCGAGACGCTAGAACGAACGTGATCGGAACCAACATTTCGGCGACAATGCGCAGTCCGCTACCGTTCGATAGCGAATCGATTGTGGCGTTGACCCCGCCCTCGACGGAATTCTCGATCGGAACAACAGCAAAATCGGTCTCTTCGTTACGGACCATTCGCAGGGCTGCGGGTACGTCAATGGCGGGAATATGTCCCCCCTCATCGGACGAAATCTGCATGAGAGCCATGTGCGTGAACGTGCCGCGTGGTCCAAGGTAAGAAAACCGCATGACCCACAGTGTAGTCCCCGAGGAGAACGGGCGGACCGACGCTGGATAAGATCAGGTCATGAGATCGCTCCATGCTGCCTGCCTCGCACTCCTCGTGTGTGCGCTCGCGATCCTTCCGGTGTCCGCACACGCTACCGAGGAGGACCGGCCGATCGTCCTCATCGGCACTGGTGGAGTCATGTGGGACTACGTTGACCCGGAGACAACCCCCAACCTTTTTGCCCTCTCCGAAGAATCGGCAGTCGGCAACCTGTCGGTGCGGGCGGTCCACCCGGTCGCCTGTCCCGCCGATGGCTGGCTTACCCTCGGTGCGGGCGAACGCGCCGGTGATGATGAGACGGACAATGGGGCGTGCCGACTCCTTGAAGAACCCGTTGACGGAACTGTTCCCCACTGGGAGGACTACGTTGCCTCCGCGGAAAACTCTGCCTACTCACCTCGTCTCGGTCAGCTCGCAGAGCTCACCGCAGACCGCAACACGCTCGCGCTCGGCCCAGGTGCCGCCATTGCTCTTGCCGACGAGAACGGCACTGTCTCCTCCTATGGTCAGATCGAGGATTACCGCGACCTAGCGGAAGGCCAAGACCTTGTTCTCGTCGACATCGGCTCTATGTCTCAGATCGAACCAACTGTTTTCGATGAAACCCAGAACCGGCAGAAGGGCGATCCGCTAGCTGCTTCGTTCGAAACCCAGGAATGGGATGAGGAAGCGATCCGGGCAGACATGGCAACAATCGATGCCAGGCTCGGAGAGGTTCTTGATGCAATCGAAGAAACAACGCCCGAGGCGCGGATCATTGTTGCCTCCCTCTCTGACTATTCCGCAACTGCTTCCACCCAGCAGGTGATCATGGAGGTGACAGGAGAGCCTGGCCTGCTCACCAGCTCAACAACGAGGCGGAGCGGGCTTGTGGCAGCAACCGACCTGCTCCCAACCCTCGTCAATGGTTCTGAAGGTCCGGGAGATTCGATTGTCGTCGACGCTGGCGGAACAGCGGAAGGGAACCGGGCCGCCGTTACCGAGTTTGACTCCCTCACGAAAGCCATTAAGCCCGCCACCGGATGGGTGTATGCCCTGTGGGGCATAAGCTGGCTTCTTGTTTTCTTCGCCACCCTGATCTTCCGAAGGAAACCGGTCCTGCGCGGCGGTGCGCTAGCTGTGGCCAGCCTGCCCGCCTCGGCCGTGCTCATAAACGTTACTCCCTGGCACACGACGGGCAATCCCACGCTGATGCTGTGCCTAGGAATCGCCGTCGGCAGCGTGCTAATCGGTATCCTTTCCTATCGCCTACACGGACGTCACCGTGCGGCGCCAGCGGCCCTCGTTGCCGGCCTTGTCCTGCTTTCCTACATGCTTCCTGTTCTTGTCGGCTCCCCGCTGGCCCTCAACTCTGTCTTTGGTGCGCTCCCGTCGGTCGGCAGGTTTTACGGCATGAACAACATGATGTTTGCGATCGTGGCGGCAAGCGGGCTCGTGCTCGCCGGCATCATTGCCGAAAAGCTTGCTGATCGTCAGCGTGCGGCGGCCCTGATTGTTGGCTTGGGGCAACTATTGTTTTTATCGACGGATCTCCCTGGCACGGCACTGACTTTGGCGGGCCACCCGTTCTCGTGGTCGGCTTTCTATTCCTCGCACTGCTCGTGAGCGGCCGCCGGCTCACCTGGCTCTCGAGCCTTGGCATACTGCTTGCGGGTGTTGCCGTTGCCGCCTTCTTCCTACTCGTTGACTACCTGCGCCCGGTCGAGGACCGCACCCACCTGGGTGATTTCGCGCAGTCGATACTGGACGGAACAGCTTTCGACGTTATAGCCCGGAAGGCCATGCAGGTGGTGACCCTGTGGCCGCTACTGCTGGTCTTCGTCATCATGCTTGCCGTGCTCTGGATGCTGTGGCGGAAGAAAGCACCGATAAGCCTCGGGCAGTTAGTGCACCCGAATGGTGACAGCTGGGTGTGGACAATCATTGCCCTCGTTGTCGTACTCCTGGGAGGAACCCTCCTCAACGACTCCGGTCCCATCATCTTCCTCACGGGTGGAATGGTGGCGATTCCCCTCCTTGCCTCAATCCTCTATTACGGGAAGCCGCTAGGTGCTCGGAAACAGAAGCTGGCGGGTGACACGGATGAGAAAGCCCGGGGATCAAACAGGGATAGCACTACGAATTAGCTGAGCGAACATGCCTGAACGGCTGGCTCTCCTCGGCGATGACCCGACTCAGTCAATTGCGTTGCTCAGACGATCACGCAAAGTGAGGTGGTCTCACTCGCTGGTGACGGGCCTGATCTTGTAGGCGCAGAAGGGCTCGCCCGGTCGCTGCGTAGACGGGTCGACTCGATACTGAGAGGTGACGCGGACGCCGCGGAGGCGCCTCATGTTCACCGCCAGGGCAACATCTCGGTACTGGGCGGCCCGGTGGAGGTGCCCGGAGAAGTCGTTACCGGTGGGACGATGCTGAAGGTCGCAGGGAATTTCCTGGAGAGTCATGCCGGCAACCAGCATGTCGATCGTCATGGCCGTTTCCACGCCCCATCCTCGCGCCAGAGGCTTTGCGGCCTCGTAGGCTTCACGGGTCATGCAACGCTGACCAGAGAGCGGCTGGGTCGGTGACCATCCCGTCATGTTCGAGATTGCCTTCCGAGATAGGCCGGTGACGAGGCCGTGGCCACCCGCACCCGCCTGCTTCGGCAGAACGGCAATCGTGCAGTCCGCTTTGCCGGAGGCGACGGGACCAACGAGAGGAGCAGTCTGAACCGAGGTCTCGCCAAGATCAGCATCAATGAACATGAGGAGGCGGGGCTGACGCCCCTCCGCATCTCTCATGGCAACCACGGAGGCTCCCGTTTCAAGGGCCGATGCTTTGCCACGGTTCACGGGGTGGCGGACAACGGTAGCGCCCGCTGCGCGAGCGGCGGACTGGGTGTCGTCGGTGGAGCCATCATCGACCACAACAATGAGGTCGACGTATGGAATAGCGCGCGCGGCTCGGATTGTCGAGGCGATGAGATCGACCTCGTCCTTTGCCGGAATGACGACAGCGACATGCGCACTTTGGGTGTTCACGTCTTTAGCTTATCGCGCTACGGACTGAGAGATTGCCAACAGAATAAAAAAAGGGCAGAACGGGCAGTACTATCCACCCGTTCCGCCCAGTTTTGGACATTATCGCAGTGTCACCTGTCGAGAAACGATGCCCGAACGGGTGCGTCGCTCCTCGGCGGTGAGTGGCTCGGTCGAATTAATGGCGGCTGTGAACTCCTCGTTGAACGCCTTCATGGGCTCACCGAGCTCGTCAGCTTCCGTACCGGGGGCCAACTGCCATACGGGGATAAGAAGACCGCATGCCCTGAATGCACCGACGAAACGAGCGTCCTTATCGAAGCCTTCGCTACGGCTCGACTGGAGGCGTGCCAGCCCGTCAAGGACGCGGTCCTGATCTTCGGGCCGGATCCAGCGAATAAACTCGTTCGTCATCCGGCACCAGTAGGCACCGCGGACACCCTCGACTGGTGCCGACGGGATAACGTTCTCGCGGGTCTGTTCGATGGCCTGACGTACGTCCTCGCGGTCGCGCTCCTCGTCGCTCATCCAGTACGAGAAATCCTCGTACAGGGTGAGTTCAATATCCTTGTCGACCAGGACGTCGGGAAGGCGGGGACCAGGCTCGGCCAGCTCGGCAGACTGAATAGCTGCGCCAGGCTCAAGCTCGAGGGCGTCGATAATGAGAGCTGCGAGGTCGCGGGATGCGTCACCGGATCCCGTGACGGTCTGAATGGCAACGAGAAGCTCACCGCTTTCGCGGCGTACCGCGGCCGACATGTTCGGAAGCAGTGTCACCAGGGTGATGTCCCGGCTTCCGTACTCTTCAGTTGTCGTTACCGTGGTGGTTGCGGCGGGAATGATTTCCCGCATGGCAACCAGTTCAATCTCTGCCTTGAGGCCCTCGTAGGGGCGCTCAACGAATGGCACCCGCTTCTTCTTCGGCGCTTTCTGCTTGCGGCTTTGCTTACCCAATGAATGTCCTTACGCGATAGTGGGGATGTCGCCGTCGGATGACACGAGCGGGAGCCCGTTGGTCTGCCAGGCTGCCATGCCGTCTGAAAGATCCCAGGCGTCAATGCCGTGCTCTGTCAGGATGGCTGCGGCCTGTGCACTGCGGCGGCCCAGTCTGCACACGACCATGATGTCCGTATCGGGAACCTCTTCGATACGGTCGGCGAGTTCGTCAAGCGGGATGTGGAGTGCACCGGGAGCATGTCCAGCGTCCCACTCGTCCTCGCCACGAACGTCAATAAGTGTGAATCCCTCCGGGATGGGATCGTCAGCATTGAGGTCAGTGGTGACAAGCGGTCCCGGATTCTGTGGAATAGCCATGCTTCTAGAGTACGGTGAAAGAATGTTGAGACGAAACTCTGCCCCCGCCTTGATTGTGGCACTACTAGGTTTTCTCTTCTTCGGGACCAGCCCGGCAAGCGCCCACGACACCCTTATTTCGGTGGATCCCGAGGACGGTGGACAGGTTGAGACAGCGCCCGACGAAGCTGTCCTGACCTTCTCCGGCAACCTCATGGATATTTCACCCCAGGCAGTTGTCAGGCAGGGCGACACCACCCTCGAATCGGGCGAGGTCAGCCTTGACGGAACCGACCTTATCGTCCCGCTACCGCAGCTGGATGCTGGCGACTACGAAATCGTTTACTCGGTTGTATCCTCCGACGGTCACCGGATCGACGGCCTCACCACATTCACGGTCACGACCGGAACTGGGGTAGGAACCGATGGTTCCCCGGGCGATACGGGAGAGGATGAACAGCCGGTGGCCGATCCGGACGGGCAGGAAACCGATGATCCCGACACTCCCGTGAACAACGATGAAACCGCTACGGACGCTGACGAACCCGCCACCGATGAAGCGACCGATGATGCTCAGTCCGATGATCGCGGAAGCGATGCGACGACGGGTGAGGAAGAGCAAGCCGACGAGGATAATGGATCGGCTACAACCTGGATTCGCTGGGGCGGAATTATTGTCGTTGTCCTTGGGCTTGCCGTCATCATTTCCCGCTACCTCCGCAACAGGGACTAATCGGCAATTCGGAATATTCCGCAGCGAAGACCGACAGCTAACGGATCTTCATCCGTGGCGGATATCTAGAGAATTAGTTGAGAGCCGGGCCGGTTGGCCCGGCTTTCTTATGCTCACTTCCGCAGCTCCGACATTCTTGTGTGCCGCCAACTCACTCCCGCTCCTTGCTGGCACGTTTCCTTTCTGTCCAGGGGAAATGGTTAGCGACATCTCTATCCCAGCAGTACTGCTCTGAGGTCATTGGGAGTAAAGTAGTTCAACTGTATTAATGAAGGAGTGCAGTGAAAAAGCGCGAGAGGGATCTAACCTCGAAGAGGGCATACCGGGGTATGACTCAGGAACAGGCGGAGGCTGCTGAGAAGAAGCATCGGGAGGTGCTCTCCGTTCTTACGGGGCTCCTGCTTGTTCAGTTCCTTGGCATGTTGGCAAACACCATCGTGTCGAATGCTATGCCAGTCATTGTTGCCGAGATCGGCGGTAACCAGACCCACTACACGTGGATCCTTACCTCAGGCATTCTCGCCAACACGGTCATGACGGCCCTGTCCGGCAAGCTTGCCGACCTGTACGACAAGAAAAAGCTCTTCATCATCTCGATGGTGCTGTTCATCCTCGCCTCCCTCCTCTGTGGCCTGGCAACCTCCCCGGAAATGCTTATCGCTTTCCGAGTGCTTCAGGGAATCGCGATGGGCATGCAGGTCATGATGTCGATGGTCATTATGGCCACCGTTATTCCTCCGCGGGAACGCGGCCGCTACAACGGGTACATGGGTGCGGTCATGGCTGTTGCCACGGTGTCCGGCCCCCTCATGGGCGGACTTATTGTTGACACCCCGTGGTTGGGGTGGCGCTGGTGCTTCTGGGTAACAATCCCGTTCATGCTGTCCGCGATCTGGGTCATCAGCAAGCGTCTTGACCTGAAGCAAATGTCCCGCGGCAAGGTCCACCTCGATATCCCCGGTGCCGCTCTCATGGCGATCGCGGCCGTCTCCTTCCTTCTGTGGGTATCCATGGTGGGCGCTAGCACACCCTTCACTGACCCCGTCGCACTCCTCCTTATCGCTATCGCAATCGTTGCTACGGTCCTCTTCATTCTTGTCGAACGCAAGAGCCCCGAGCCGCTTATCCCCATGGAGATCCTCCTTCACCGCAACACCGTCCTTGCGATCGTCGGTGTGATCGGTGCCGGCACGATCATGTTCGGAGCGAACGTCTTCCTTGGCCAATACTTCCAGTATGGTCGCGGGTACAGTCCAACGGTTGCGGGACTCCTTACCTTGCCGATGATGGTCGGCATTGTTGTTGCCTCTACCTGGGTGGGCCAGCTGATCACCAAGAACGGCGTCTGGAAACGGTACGTTGTCTCCGGCATGGCACTTCTGACTGCCTCTGCATTTGCCCTGTGCTTCGCCCGTCAGGATACAAACCTCGGCTACCTGGGCGTCGTCTTCTTCGCGGCGGGCTGGGGTCTTGGTGCCGCCAACCAGAACCTTGTTCTTGCGGTCCAGAACACCGTGCCGCTCAGTCAGATGGGAGCGGCAACCTCCACGGTGACGTTCTTCCGCAACCTTGGCGGTGCCCTCGGCATCCAGGTCCTGGGTGCCGCCTACACGGCCGTCACCGATGACTACATGATCGAACGCCTCGGCTCCTTGCCAGAGGTTCCGGCAGGAGCGTCCGGTGCCCTCGACCTCGGTGCCCTGCCCGATGATGTTGAGATGGTGGCCAGGGAAGCCTTCGGCAACTCCCTGTGGGCCGTCTTCCTTGCCTCCGGCATCATCCTCCTCATCGGCACGATCGCCACCGCCCTCATGAAAGGTACGTCCCTGCGTGACACGGTGGATATTGAAAAGAAGGTCCACCGCACCCTCCGGGAGGAGGAGATTCAGGCGACCCAGGCCGCTGCCGCCATGCCTGCTCCGGTGGAGCCGTCCCTCACCCAACCCAACCTCCCGAGGAAGCCTCGAGCTTCCAGGCCTCGGTGCGTGCCGGCCTCGATGAGAATGATCCTAAGTGGGGCGAATCTGCGACCCAGCAGAGGGCCGATACCGAGTCGAGCAAGCAGAACACCAGCGCCGAATCGGCTGAACAGAGAGCCGGGGATAACCAGGGAGCCGGTAACAGCCGAGCGGAGAAGCAGTAACTGGGTCGATGACAGTGGCTTACACCGTCACTGGGAAGCACGCGTTGAGCGCTCCCTGCTCTCGGTGTGTTTATGACAATGGAGGAGGGCCGGTGCGAACGTACCGGCCCTCCTCAGTTAAGGATTGCGTTTAGTCGATAACGCCGTAAAGACGATCGCCAGCATCGCCCAAGCCGGGAACGATGTAGGCGTTCTCATCGAGCTTCTCGTCCACAGCCGCAACGACAACGGTGACGTTGGCTCGGTCGCCAATGTGCTCCTCCAGGGCGGCGAGACCCTCAGGTGCGCCAAGTAGGCAGATAGCGGTGACGTCCTTAGCCCCGCGCTCAAGCAGGTAGTCGATCGACGCGATCAGCGTGTGGCCGGTGGCCAGCATCGGGTCAAGGACGTAGCACTGGCGGTTGGCTAGGTCGTCAGGGAGGCGGTTTGCGTAGGTGATGGCCTCGAGCGTCTTCTCATCCCTCTTCATGCCGAGGAAGCCAACCTCAGCGGTCGGAAGGATGCTCTGCATGCCTGCCAACATGCCTAGGCCAGCACGGAGGATCGGGACCACAATCGGCGGCGGATCGGTCAGAGCCGTGCCCGTCGTCTTAGCGACAGGGGTCTCGATCTCGATCGTCTCGACGTTGATGTCACGGGTTGCCTCGTAGGCAAGAAGTGTCATCAGCTCATCAACGAGCTGTCGGAAAACCGGCGATGGGGTCTTCTTCTCACGGAGCACCGTGAGCTTATGGGCAACTAGGGGGTGGTCAATGACCTGCAGTCTCATATCAACTAATCTAACTGAGGAAAGTGCAAATCGCAGGAAACCGAGGTCCCATGTGCGCAGAAAGACTCAAAAACTTTGAGTGGGTGATGCGCAACTGCCTCAAACTTGCCGAAACAGCGTCGCAGCTGGGCGACGTTCCGGTCGGCGCTGTCGTCCTCTCTCAAACCGGTGAAATCCTTGGTGAGGGTTTCAATATCAGGGAATCTCGGCACGATCCCGCCGGTCATGCCGAGATCGTGGCCCTGAGAAGAGCGGCAGAAAAGCTCGGTGCCTGGCGACTCGATGAATGCACTCTCGTTGTCACGCTGGAGCCGTGCACAATGTGTGCAGGAGCGATCGTGCTGTCGAGAATCGAGACGGTGGTCTTCGGTGCGTGGGACCCGAAGGCTGGTGCGGCAGGGTCCCTCAGGGATGTCTTGCGAGATCCAAGGCTCAACCACCAGGTTGAAGTAATCGGCGGGATCCTTGAGGAAGAATGCTCAACCCAGTTGACGGACTACTTCGCTCAGGCCCGATAGTTCTGCCACATTCCGCACCAATGATTTGTGTATCTAGGCATACTCCAAGTAATCTGAATGACCGATGGTGGAGTGTCCGAGCGGCCGATGGTGCAGCACTCGAAATGCTGTTTGGTGAAAGCCAACGTGGGTTCAAATCCCACCTCCACCGCCATAGATTCCCCCGGGATACCAACGAAAAGTTGGCCCGGGGGAGTTCTTTTTGCCCCCGCGTGTATCCTACGTGTATCAGTGGAGGCAACTCTAAGCCCATTCCAGCGCACTTAGAGAGCTTCAAAATGAGGCACGGACCGAGGGCGCGAGACACCCTCGAGCGGGCACTAGCGTCTACCGCATGACATTCTCAAGCGACATTGACCGCGAGCGCATGACGGCTCACATAGACACCGAGGTCGACCACGGCACGGCCTCAAGCGGGCACGGCCCGCACCAGCCTCCCATGCTCCTCGAGCACCTCGGTAAAGCCCCCGGCACCCCGGCACACTCCCTCGAGCACCGACACCGATACATGTAACGGTGTTACACCTGCGTTACATACACCGTTACCAACACCAAACGGGCAAACACTCCCCGCAAGCAACCCGCCCCGCCCCGGCACCACCCCGTCTTTAATATTCAGAAAACGGCTCACAGCCACGTCCCGGGCCTCACCTGGCATATATCCCTCCGGAGGCTCCTTTGTTCCGTAAAACATACCCGCAGGGGTATGAAGGGTTTAGCGGTTGCCCTTGGCGCGGTTGTGGCTCATGCAGAGCATTTCGCAATTATCGTCGGTTGTGAGCCCGCCCCGGGACCATGCCGTCACGTGATCCGCTTCCATCTCTTTGAACTTGTAGAGACGGGCACGGTTGGCGTTAGATCCAACGGCGCATAGCGGGCAATTAGAGACACCGGCTTCCTTGGCGGCCTCCGTCTGTCGGTCATAGGCGGCCTTCTTCGTTGCGGCAAAGAATACTCGGACATCGAGGAGTCTCGGGTCCGTCTTGCCTCCGAGGAGATACTCATAAATGCCGGCCGGCTTAAATACCGCCCCGTCTTTGAGGAGTGCTTGCACGTCCGCGTCGAGCTCGCGGGCGTTGTAGGCGTTGTGATGATACGTCTCGTACAACCGGCCCCATTCGAGGCCTCTCATTGTGGGATCCGGGATCCCGATAAACACGCTGTCTATCCAATCAATAACGCTCGTGAAGTATGTATTGAGGCCGTGAATATCGGTGTCCTGACGGTGAGCCGCCATATATCCATCGATTGATTGACCGTTAGCCGAGGCAACCCATTCGAGGGCTTCCTCGAGGATCTCCTGCCTCTTAGGGTTACCTCGAACGTAGTGAGACCACTTCTGTATTAGGGCATTGTTGGAATTGGAGAACTCGGCCTTCGCGGCCGTGACGAACGGTCCGGAATAGATTGCGTTGCGCAGCTCTTGGTCATTGAGTGGCACCCCGGCAATGTTGATTGTCTTGAACCATTCTTTGATCTCGGCCTCGGTGCCCTTGCATATGTAGACGAGGAGCTCGTGCTCGAGAATTGAGGTCTGTTCCTCCTCGGTGAGTGAGGAGAATACTTGCTCACGGCCTCCGTGGATCACCGCGAACTTCCCGGTAATGAAGCGTCCGAGGCTCGTTATTCTTTGTTGTCCGTCGAGCACCTCGAGCTGGTTCCCGGCGTCCACAAAGTAAATGAGACCGAGGGGATAGCCCTTGAGTACTGAGTCAATAACGGCAACGTCTCGCTTACCGTCCCCGTAAATGTAGTGCCGTTGGTATTCGGGCTGGATCACTAGGTCACCGCTCAACCCGTAGAGCCCCCGGCCCTCTAGCTCGTTGTAGACAAAGCCGTCGACCACTTCGGCGACAGTGTATTTCTTGAGTGTTGTCTCCATGTCCTACGGCCTCCGTTGAATTAGTAGCCGGGCATAGGTCGACTTGAGATTACCGTCCGCGTCGATGTAGGCCGCGCGTCGGTTTAAATCCCCGGCCTTCGGTGTCTCCGGCCCATATTCGCGTGTCTTGAGCCCGTACTCGTTACCGCGATCCGTAATCCCAAGGATCTCGAACTGGTCCGGGTTGTACTTGTCGAGGAAGGTAATCGGGACTCCCATAACTCCGGCGTAATCGCTCGGGATCGAGTCGGTAAAGCCAACCTCTATCGCGTCGTAATTGTCGTATTGCGGATAGCCCGTCTCGCGTATCCGTTCGTGTCGGCTGAACTTGACGTTATCGGCCATTGTCATGAGTTGAACCGGCTCATGCCTCCGGCCGTGCTCGATATTCGTGAACCACCGGACGCCCTTTACTCGAATGTATTTGCGGCCAGCCTCGTCGACTCGAGTCCCGGCAGCGTTGAGCGGGTAACTATCGGGGACTCTAAACTCTCGGTCTCCACTTGAGATTGACGGACCAAGCCAGAGCAGATTGTTACGAATGAGTGGGAACACTTCTTTATACGTAATTGCGTTTACATTGCCGATGATCGAGAACTCAACGCCACCTCCGACAAGCCATCCTAGGAACTCTCGAAACAGCGAGAACGGTGGATTAGTGACAATGATGTCGGCCTCATCTCGCAGCGCGGTTACCTCCGGACTCCGGAAGTCTCCGTCACCTTCGAGGTATTCCCAGCGGAGATCGTCAATATCGACACGGCCGTCGCCGGTCACGTCCTCCGGCAGGAGAGTAAACACTCGTCCCCGCTCGAGAGACTTCTCGACGTCGTATATGGGCGTCTCCGTCTCGAACAACGTCGGCTGGTAGAACGCCGCCCCCGCGTTGCTATTAGGCGCGTAGGACGTTGATATGAGCTTCTTGAGTCCAAAGTCTTGGAAGTGTAGCGCGAAAAACTTTGTAAAGTTGCTCCACTCCGGATCATCGCAAGGTAGCAGGACTACTTTGTCCCTAAAAACGTCCGGGTCATACTCGAGATAGGCGTTCATCTCCCGCTCGATATCCGGCCATTGAGTATAGAACTCGTTTGCTTGCGCTTTACGCGCCGCCCCTAAGTCGGTGTTCCCCATGCAAAGCCCCTTCAATGTCTCTCAAGCATTGTAGACACGTCACCGGCAATAACGGGCCACAATCACCCCCGCACGGCCTAACCCCTCCCCGAGGCCCCCTCGGAGCCCCTAGGACACGCTCAACCCTCCGCGAGGCTCTCCAGCTCCACCGCGAGCGCTCGCGGTATCACATCCCCCAGCTGCTCCTCGAGAGTCCAATACTCCTCGCCGTCATCGAGCCACCGCACAACATTCGCATAATGGCTATGCCCGGCCTCAAGTGCCCGTCCGCCCTTAACCGAGTAGGTAGCCTCCCGAGGGATCCGCTTAACATCCGGCAGATACATAGCCCCCGCGAGATATAGCGCGTACGTATCGAGGTCGCTCCCGCCCTGGTTCTCCCACACTCGAGGCGCACCCTCGCCCCAAGTGAGTTGACCTACCCGAACGTACCGGCGGGCATTCCCCGGCCGGCTATCGTGCCCGATACGCGTCCAATGCCGAGACGGCACTACCTCCGCGCGGGCAAGCGTGAGAATGTCCTGCAAGCCCGCGAGAGACATACCTCCGGCTTGGCGGTCCCGAATCATTCCGGGCGTGATCGAGAGACTCCAAAAGTAGGGCGACATAGACATGACGGCGACACCTTTCAACGGTTGTTATTGACGAATAGGCGCGAGTACCGGGTTTCAATCGAGACACGCGCCGGGCGAGTTGAAACCACCTGCCAATAACAACAGGCTGACCACTATTCCCCGCATGAGCGGGTCTTGTATTCGTGATCCTCCCCGGCATTGAGTCGCCAATCCTAGTCCCATCATTGGGGTATTCGTGTCATTGGAGAGCGGGCTTCAATCGCTTGGCTGAGACGGTATCACAATGTCCGGACCAATCTAGCGAGCTTTGGTCACGTGTACGGGATCCGGTTGGTCTTAGACGGCAATGACCGCGAGCGCGTCCCGAGATTGAATGCGCTCGCGGTCATCGTGTCTAGTGCCGTATTGAACTACCCGACTAGTCCAGGTGGGATCTCCTTAGAGGGCGGGGGCGGCCACTCGGAGGGACCAAGACTATCGGGTACGGTGCCTTGGCTTCCTTCTCCACTTGAATACCTAACCTTTTCCTCTCCTTGCCTTTCCTTACCTGTCCTATCCTGTCCTACTCCGGCGTTAGTCACGGGTGCGTCACGCGTGACGGAATAAGGGGAGTCTGTAGCGTGCACCGGGGGAGTGTCCTCGGCTTTCAAGCGGCTGAGTTCCTCCTCATTCGCTCGGCTACGTTCTCGGTAGCGTCTCGAACGCTCTCGAGATTGGTGGCGTGCCTTTTCCCGCTCTTCGGCGGTTGACTGCCAAAGCCACGTAACGCGAATGCCTGGGCCCCGCTCGTCGACGTAGTCCTCGGCGAGGCCATACTCTTTCAACTTCGAGATAGTCTCGTCGGCAACCCACGGTATCCCCGGGTAGGGATCGTCCTTCGTGTATTCGTCCGCATAAATGACACCGTCCCTACCGGCACCGATTGCAAAGAGCTGTAAACAAATAAGGGCCATGTTCGCATTCGACCCTATTTTCAATCGACGCGGGTCGCGTAGTATCGCCTCATTTACGCGGACATCGAGGCCGCGAGATCCTGCCTCTTGAGGTTCAAGTCTCATGCGGTCACCGTCCCCTCGAGAGCGTCGACATAGCCGATGTATCGGGCCCTATGTCTCCCCGGCGTCGACGTGCACGGTATCGCCGTCGTACGGGTGCCCTGTGCGGCGTGAGAGTGTTCTCAAGCCCGGCCGGTAGGGGAGCCGGGGCGCTCGCGGTAAGCCACGTGTACGGGCGTCCTGTGACGGGGTGTGGTGACGGCGGCACTACTCCGATAAGGGCGCGCGAGTGCTTCTCCCACGCCTCCCGAATAGCGCCCGGGTCGACTGTCGCCGTGCGTAGTCCGCCATACGGTGACTTAGCCGGCCCGCTCGCCATGTCGACATGACGGCACGGCACTACTGGCCAACCGAGAAGGCCCGCATAGGTGACCGCAAGGGCCACGTAGTCGCCCCGTATGTTCCCCGCCGTGAGTAAGTTTGATATTGTGGACATATGGGCACCCCTTACCGGGTGCTCTTCCCCTTTGTGTTCCATTAGTCCAAGCCCTCCCAGCGGCTCACCGCAAGAATGAGAGAGCTCGCGAGCGCGAGTGCCTCGCCGGGATCGAGCATTAGGACGGGCGGGGTTGAGAGATCCGCCCCCTTCGCCCTTACCCCGATAGGTCTCGCCGTGCGCGAGGCAACGGCAACCGCATAGGTAGGGTTAGGGTCGACCGGAGTGCCTGAGGCCGTCTCCCGGCCATTTGTGGACGATACAGGTATGGTCACTTTGCACCGCCCTCGCCGTTAAGCGACTCGAGAGTGAGTGCTGAGAGTGGGATCCGTATCGTTCGACCGAGGCGGGCATGAGGCAATTTACCGGAGTAGATCATCCTCCGGACCGTGTCGGTCGAGCAAGCGAGGAGAGTGGCAGCTCCCTGGATCGACGTAAATTCGGGCAGAGTAGGTTCAACCGTTGACGTTGACATGAGTTCCCTTTCGAACTTCATGTTTCGGGCGTGCGAAACAAAGGGTCCGCATGAGAGCCACCCAAAGATCGAGCGCGAGCGCTTATGCCCGTGTCGCCGTTTTCAACGCCTTAAGCCTTGGCCGTAACGGTTAGCCAGTAAGCCCATTCTAGCCCGCTTGTGCGTAAGTGCCTAACTGCGGTTCCCGAGGCGCTTAAGCACCGCCTGAATCGAGACCTCTCCAATACCGTTACGTGCAAGTACATCGAGTATCTCCGCGAGCGCGTCCACTCGAATATCCCGAATTTGAGTACCGCAAGGGCACTTCATCCGGTAATACCTTTCGGGACTCCCATCATGGCGCACTACCCTAACCGGGTGCTTAATGATACGGACCGCTGGCCCCAGGTCTTGCTCGGGAGTCGGTGAGATCATGTTCCACTCGGGGTCATTCGGGTCGGTTGACAGATTAACGTTAGGTCCGTCCCGCTCGTATTCCTCGAGTGCTTCCGCAAATCTCGCCATAGCCTCGGGAGAGTCGAGATCCTCGGTCTCTGGGATGTAGTCCACCCCGTCACGCTCGGCCACGTATTGAGCTACCCGCCGGGCAGACGGAATACCGATCGACCCCCAGTATCCTTCAGAGTCATCGTAGAACAATCCAAGCCAATACCGTTTCGTTCGACCACCGGCCCTGCGGTGCTTAGGCCGATCCG
This sequence comes from Flaviflexus ciconiae, assembly GCF_003971195.1. Lineage (NCBI taxonomy): Bacteria > Bacillati > Actinomycetota > Actinomycetes > Actinomycetales > Actinomycetaceae > Flaviflexus > Flaviflexus ciconiae. The sequence goes on from NZ_CP034593.1 coordinate 2,368,805, forward strand.
CTAGGCAATAGATCCCAATCAAGTGTAGCCCCGTCGACATTCTTTCCCCTCCGTTACCTATCTCCCCGGCCCGAGGTGCCCGCGCTCGCGGTCATCCCCCGCCCAAAGTCCACCAGTAGCCCTAGGGCACGCTCCCGGCCCTAGTTTGCCACCGCCCTACGTTCATCGAGCGACGTCACGCCAGCGGGCCGTTGCATGAGATTAGAGATAACCTCCGCCGCCTCCTCGAATTGCTCGGCATATGTGTGCGTATAGCGCCGTGTGATCGACGAATGAGTATGCCCCAGGATCTCCGAGACAACATGCTCCTGAACGCCATTCGCGAGCAGAATACTCGCCGCCGTATGCCTGAGGTCATGCGGTGCTACGTGACCAATACCGGCACGCTTACCGGCCCGCGTGAGTGCTTGCCCATACGTTGACGTCGGCATGTACTTCGCCGGGTCATCCTTAGCCGGGAAAAGGATCCCACGCTTACCGGCCACTCGAGCCCATTCCAATAAGGCGTGAGCCATAGCCTCCGGCACGGGCAACGTGCGAACACTCTTAGGTGTCTTAGGTGTCTTAACGTGCAGGCTCTTACCGTCATTCGAGGCACTTTGTTTCACCTCAAGCCATACGGCCCCGTCCGCGTGCTCGATAACGCTTCCTCCCACTAGGGCCCGTACCTCCCCGATACGTAGCCCCATACGGCCCTGCACCATCGCCATGACCGCATGAGTCTCCGACAACTCCGCCGTGAGCTTCTCGAGCTCCCCGGACGTGAATGCCCGGGGCTCCCGCTTGGCTTGCTTAACCTTGCTCGGCTTCACCGGAGCGGCCTTGATACCTTTCAAACCCTTAACCGGGCACGGGTTACGCGGTATGAGGTCATCATTAACGGCGCTATTCAAGATATTCGCGAAAAGGTCATACGCCTTCTTACGGTTCCCCGGCGCACCAGGTGCGAGCGTAACGGCCCAAGACTTAATGTCCGGCGTTGTGATCGAGGAGAGTGCCACCTCGCCCCAGCGGGGCAATAAATGAGTCCTAAGCCGTGACCGTTCGGGCCGTTCGGTGTTCGGACTCCAGTCCCGCGTGGCAAAGAATGCCTCCGCGTACTCCCCGAACGTGAATGCGAGTCGGCGTGCCTCGGCGTCGGCAGTGGCTTGCTCGGCCTTCTCTTGCTCGGGGCTCTTCCATGTCCCGGCCGCGATACTTGATTGCACCGTTGCTAGCCAGTTGTCTGCTGCGCGCTTCGTCGTGAATGTTACCGGGCCGTTGATGTAGTTACGGGTCCCGTCATCCTTGAACGGCACCTCGGGATGAATGTACCGGGCCTGCATTCGACCACTAGGGAGCGTTCTTATCATTCCGAATCCCCGTCGTGTAGCCATTATGTCCCCTTCCCGGCGTGTATCCTACGTGTATCAAGCCCAACAAATATGAGCATATACCAGCCTATTCGTGCACACCAGTGGAATGAGGGAGAATGGCTAACTACCAACGAAAAACCCTCATAATCGCGAGATATCAACACTCCCGAAAAACATGCGAGGTGGGTTCAAATCCCACCTCCACCGCCATAGATTCCCCCGGAATGCCAACGAAAAGTGGTTTCCGGGGGAATTCTTGTCCCCGGCGTGGGGACATTCTGGGGACATCCGCGAATTCTAGGCGAAAAGTGATCGCCTAACCATGGGAATCGAGGCGATAAGCCGCTTTTTCGTGCAACCTACGCGCAACAGTGAATGAATTAGAGGCCGACCGCGTTCACTCCGTAGGTGGCCTGCTCGAGGGTGAACCCTTCATACAGCAGTTGGTCGATGAGGCCCTGGCGGGAGAATCCCATGAGCTCCAAGTAGCTTTCCGCGGATAGGCGAGCCTGCTCATTCCAGTCTGGATTGACGGCATCCACGCCGTAGGTGGCCTGTGCGTTGGTGAACCCTTCGTACTCAAGCTGGCCAATAAGTCCCGTGCGGGAAAAAGCCGTGAACTCCAGATAGCTTTCTGCAGAGAGTTGCGCCTGCTCGTCCCAGTTCACGCTGAGGGAGTCGACCGCGAATGTTGCATCGGATGTTGAGTAACCCTCGTATTCGAGCTGGTCGATGAGGCCCTGGCGGGAGAATGCCGTGAACCGGAGGTAAGACTCGGCTGAGCGCACCGCGTTCTGCTGGGAGACTGAGAGGTCTGAAGCGGGAGCTTCCGTGGGTGCGGGTGCCGGTGTCGTCGTTGGTGCTGGCGCTACGGTCTCGTTCTTAGCGGCCTCCGGGGTGGCTTTCTTTGTCGCCTCGGAAGATGTCGACTCAACGGCGGCGACGGTGACGTCGTCTGTCGGCTCCTCACTCTGCTCCTCGTCGGTCGTCTGTACCTCGGTGGCCTTTGGTGACTCCGATTCTGATGCCGTGGTTTCAATGTTGTCTGCAACCTCGGCCGCTTCGGGAGTCTTCTCCGAGGAACTGCCGGTTGCTATGGCTCCAATGGTGGTGATGATGACAACGATGGCGATGGCCCACACCCACCATTGTCGGTACCACTTCTTTGTGGCTGGTGGGTAGTAATTCATGGACATGTCAGACACTTCCGTTCTTGAGGATTATCTGAACCTTATGATCATGCAAGGCCAAAAATGTTGGTTTATTTCAATTGGTGCAAAATCACGCATGGAATCCGAATAGGCGCTTGGCTTGTCCTTTGGGGTTTAGGGCTAAAGTCTGCTCTTTACCCTATGCTGGGTTGCTTTGTCGCTATTGGCGAGAGCCGCAGTAGTCCAGGATATTGTCCAAAGCCTCTTGTGTAGCCTCTTCGTCATTACCGGGATAGGTCAAGGCTAGGGCGTACCCGTATTCGTTAGCCTGCGTTTTTTCATTTGACGGAATAACGCTCGTGCCACCGAGGAGATTAGCGATGAGGTAAAGTTGGCGACGCGTTTCTAGGTACTGATCGGAATCTCGTCCTTCGAAGTAAACCTCACCGACCTTAGAGGCCACTTCGCAGGCATAGGTTATTTGGCCTTCGATGCTTGTCTTGGGTGCATCATCAGACCGGATAAAGAAGCCGATGAATGCGCCGATGCTGAGCGCGGCAACGAGGAGGATCGCAACAATTCCTGCATTAACTCATTCAGCCATGCTGAATTCGTTCTTGTGCCCACATCTTCACTTCTCGTCTTGAGGCGGTTGGGTTCTGGGAGGCGGAGGCTGCGAACCGCGGAGCTACTGAGCATCGCAGTACTCAACAGCGACTCGAACCGCATTGCTGAGCAAAGCTGAGATGGATCGGATTTTGCTGATCTTTCTCCAGTCGTAGCCAAGGTAGGGCTCGGACAAATCGGCATCACTGAGATCATGTGCAATCGCACAGGCATAGTCGATGCGACCGTCTTTGGAGGTGTCAGGACCGGAGCCACCGGGAATGTAGTATCCCGCTGCAGTTCCGCTCAGGAGGGCAACCACTGTGAGCGCAACAACGGTTCCTCCATTGAATCCCTTGGACATCGTTATCTCTTCCCTAGATACGTGAGCTTCGGAAAAGACACCAGTGCCACTCATGGAGGGCGTCAGTCAGTTATGTGGGGAGCGGGACCCAGAGTAAGCCGAATGAACCGAGAATTGCGCGGGTTCGAGGAATTCTTTGAGGCGTTACCGGCCTAATTCGCTGGGGGCGTCGTGTCACCGGTTGGTGGCGCAGGATCTCCGGTCGGTGGCGGATCGACAGGTGGCTGAGTTGGCGACGGGACTGACGGAGTTGGGTCCACTGGCTCGGGCGGGCCGTCAGTAGGAGGTGCAGGATCCTCGGTGGGAGTGACTGTCGGTATCGGTTCTCCGGGGTCGTCCGTTGGATCCGCTGGCGTCGGCGTTGGCGTGGGTGTCGGCTGTACCGGAGCTGGATTGACCGGTGCCGGGCGGACGGGAGCAGGGGTCGGCTGGGCAGGGGGCGCAACCCATTCGGTTGTTGACGGCTCGGCGAGCTCGGGTGTGGACGGCTCCAGTACCTCGCTTATTTCAGGTTCGCTCGGTTCCTCTGTCTCAGCAGGATCGGTTGACGGAGCGTCCGTGGTTTCTTCCTCGGTCGTTTCCTCGTCCGTTGTCTCCTCCGGCTCGGTCGGGGGCTCGGTTTCGTCAGTTGAGGAGAAATCAAAGGTACGCAGTTCACCCGTGGGTGGTTCGTCACTGTTGACGATGCTGATGGTGGCTACGCTGACTACCCCGATGAGTATTGCAACGGCGAATCCCCACACCAAATAGGGTCGGTCTCGCCACCACGGTGTGCCCGAGGGGTTATACGACATGGAGAATCCGATCCGGGTGCTCGGTAAGCAAGAAGATTGCGAGCAACCCCAAAGCTAGGTGTTACGCCCTATATCTTAGTGATGAATATCCAGAGATAAAGGTATGGAAGTGTCCGTATAGGGTGCAATGCCTCTCGATCGGGCCATTATCGCTTCCGGTAAAGCTTTTTGACCTGATAGACGGGCTCAGATGTGACCCGCACACCCAGGTTGCGGAAAATGCCTTCGTCAACGGATCCAAGAATCGTTGTCGTATGAACATCGCAGTCCCGCAAGTTCCTCAGCTGAGCAAGAGCTTCCTGCGCCTGAGTGCTAGTGGCCGCAGAGACCGACAGGGCAATGAGCACTTCGTCCATGTGCAGGCGCGGGTTCTGGCTCCCCAGATGCTTTGTCTTAAGATCCTGAATTGGCTTGATTGCTTCGGGGGAGAGGAGCTGCACCTTATCGTGAATGCTGGCAAGGACCTTGAGCGCGTTCAGGAGCATTGCAGACGAACATCCAAGCAGCTCGGAAGTTTTGCCAGTCACGATCGTGCCGTCAGCAAGCTCGATCGCGGCTGCGGGATTCTTCGTTTTCTTCTCGATCTTCAGCGCAGGCTCGACAACGGCTCGATCCAGGCGGCTGATCCCAAGCTTGCCCATGACGATCGCAATACGATCGGACTCTTCAGACTCCAGATCATTCCGGGTCTCGTTAACAAGCGCCTTATAGTAGCGGCGGATAATTTCTTCCTTCGCCGCCTGTCTGCACGCCTCATCGTCACTGATGCAGTGGCCGACCATGTTCACACCCATGTCGGTCGGCGACTTGTACGGAGACTCCCCAAGGATCACTTCCAGCAACCTGGATAGGAGCGGGAAAACCTCAACATCGCGGTTGTAGTTGACCGCCTGCTCCCCGTATGCAGACAGGTGGTAGGGATCGATCATGTTGACGTCATCAAGGTCGGCAGTAGCCGACTCGTATGCGAGGTTCACGGGATGGTCGAGAGGTAGGTTCCATACGGGGAACGTCTCAAACTTTGCGTACCCGGACTTCAAGCCCCTTTGGTGATCGTGGTAGAGCTGAGACAGGCACGTGGCGAGCTTGCCGGAGCCCGGGCCCGGTGCGGTGACAACGATGAGGTCGCGGGTTGTCTCGATATAGTCGTTCTTCCCGAATCCGTCCTTTGACACAACAAGATCCGGATTAGCGGGATAACCCTTGATTGTCCGGTGGCGGCTGACCTTGAAACCGAGGCGCTGCAAGCGTGAACGGAACGCTCGGGCTGACTGGTTATCATCTGCCATTTGCGTCAGCGCGATGTTCTCAACGAGGAAGCCGCGCTCGCGGAATACGTCAACGAGCCGCAGAACGTCCTCTTCATAGGTGATGCCAAGATCGGCCCGGACCTTTTGCCGTGCAATGTCGTTGGCGTTGAGGACGATGATGATTTCAACTTCGTCCTTCATGCGCTCCAGCATGGTGATCTTATTGTCGGGAGTGAACCCGGGAAGAACCCTCGACGCATGATTGTCGTCGAACAGCTTTCCACCCATCTCCAAATAGAGCTTTCCGCCGATGCTCCTGTGGCGTTCAGCGATGTGCTGGGACTGGAGTTCGATATATTTCGCGCTATCAAAGCCCACGGACATGTCAGTCATCTTCGCTCAATTCCACGTAGTCGTTTACGGGGGAGCCCTAATGAAGCATAGTGTTTCTTTCGCGAGCATGGCGAGTTACACGGCGTGTGCCGTCCACCCTATCTGACCAGCCAAGCGTTTTCGCGACGCCTACAGGGCACCAAATTCGTGACTTCTGCTCAACCTGCCACCCGATGGGCGGATGGTAGAAACATGTTTCAGCAGAGGGCTCGACGATGCTCCATTCCTGTGTATTTCCGTGATGAGGTTGTGCCCAACACGTAAAAGAGTGTTCATCCTCCGCTGATTTCCTTGGCTACAGACAGTCTGGCCACCAGGCTGGAGGTCAGAGTAGGAGAAGGGAAGTCATCATGTCGAATGAACTCGCAGGCCACAAGATCGCATTCCTCTGCAAGCGCGGAGTGGAGCAGCCAGAACTGACGGAACCGTGGAAGGCAGTCCTTGAAGCGGGCGGTCAGCCGGTACTGGTCAGTGAAGAGGCGGGCACTATTACCGCAATGATTCACGACTGGGACTACGGCGATGATTTCACCGTCGATGTCACCCTCGACGACGCGAAGCCTGCTGACTATCTTGCACTCGTCCTGCCCGGAGGAACACTGAACTCCGACAAGATCAGGACGAACGAGAAGGCGCAGGACTTCGTCCGAGCATTTGTGGAGGATGGCAAGCCCGTCGCCCCGATCTGCCACGGTGCGTGGATCATGATCGACGCCGAGGTTATTGCCGGTCGCACGCTGACGTCCACACCACGGATCCGGAAGGATCTCGAGAACGCCGGGGCAACCTGGGTGGATGAAGAATTCCACCGCGACGGCAACCTGCTGTCCAGCAGAAGCCCTCGAGACCTTGACGCGTTCAACCGCGGTATTGTCGAAGTTTTCGCCGAAGCAGCATCCAAGTAGCCTAAGCACGACGGTTGCAAGCTAGGTATTGCCGCCCGGGATTTCTCACCAGCGGCAGTGGGCCCGTGTCACACCTGTGCCATGGGCCCACTTAGTGCCAGCGTGCGCGGCCAGAGAATCCGTGGTTTGCCCGCTGGGTGCGTGAATTCAGTTTCTCCACATTGACAGGATGTCGCGCGCCGAGGAGTGTTTAGCCTATGGCTTTTGATGATTTCATCCCCTCGGGTAACCAGGCGGTTAATCCCGGTGTGTACGACATTGAGAATGAGGGGATCGATCCGGAAGGGACCCTGTGGCGGGCCCTCGTTGAGGCAGCACCCTGGACAGATAAGTCCCTGGTTGATCTGGGATGTGGGGCGGGTTGGTGGCTCCCAAAATACTCCGATGCTGCTGAGCTGTACGGTGTTGAGCCCGATGAGACGCTCCTGGATATAGCTCGTGGTCGCGACTCGAAAGCAAAGATTCTTCACAGTTCGGCCGAGCATATTCCCCTTGCCGATGACTCGGTTGACGTTGTGCACGCCCGGTTCGCCTACTTTTTCCCACACCCCACATACGACGTGTCCCAGGGCCTACGTGAGGTCGCTCGTGTTCTCCGCCCGGGAGGGACCCTCGTCGTGATCGATAACGACACCGTGCGAGGGGAGTTTGCGAAGCTACTCAAGGTCAGTGTTGCGGCTGAGAGGCAGGGCGAGAATACGTACACCAGGCAGTGGTGGGCTGAGCAGGGAGCCGAGACCCGTGCCATTATGAGCTCCTGGGAGTTTCAATCACGGAGCGATCTCGAGTCGGTTATTCGGCTCGAATTCCCATCCGAGGTCGCCGAGAACTGGCTTGCCGAGCATCCCGAACGCACCGGCCTCAGTTACGGGTACCTGCTCCACATCTGGGTTAAGCCGGGCGCATGATGGCTAGATTTATTATTCGCTCGGCTCTTGACGTGCAGGAGGCTGTCCGCAGGATCGTCACAGCCGAGGAGCATCGGGTGCCGTTCACGACCGTGAAACGCGATGGTCGGCGGATTGTAGCCACGACGACCGTTGGCCCGATTCGCTTCGACGACACGATGGTGATCGCCGATGTGGATGTGAGGGAAGATCATGCCCGCGGGACAATCATTAAAGAAGGCCCCGTTCTCCTCGGCACGATCCGATTTGCGGTCACAGCTACGGAGGGTGGATGCGTTGTGGGATGGGATCAGAATATTCGTGGCGGACGATGGTCGATCCTGAACCCGCTTCTCCGGGCCGTCATGTTCGCGGGGTATCGGATCTCGCTTGGTGCCCTACTGCGGTAAGCCTCGGCAGTTACGGAAGTAGTCCGCCATAAAACAAGGATGCTGGTACCTCAGCTGAGATACCAGCATCCTTCTCTGGTCGGGGTGACAGGATTTGAACCTGCGACCTCTTCGTCCCGAACGAAGCGCGCTACCAAGCTGCGCCACACCCCGTGCAACTCATCCATGATACCGAATCCGGCGTGCGAACGAAAAACAGGGGGCTGGATCGGTTGTGACTACTTGGTCACGCCAGGTCGATGATTTGAACCTCGGGTCGGCAGGCCAGACGGAACGGCGCGTACGGGGAGGTTCCCAGCCCGCGGGAGATTGCTACGGTCATTGTCTTTTCCTGCGCGATTGCAGGCCAGCCGAAGACTCCGGCAACATGCGCGGTGTCGAGATCGCAGTTGGTGATAAGAGCACCGTAGCCAGGGACGCAGACCTGACCGCCGTGAGTATGACCGGCGAGGGCAAGCGTGACGCTGTCCGCCTCCATAGCGTTAAGGACCCGAGCGTACGGGGCATGCGTTAGGCCGATTGTGAAGCCCTCCTGCTCCTTGGGAGCCGGGTATTCGTCGAGATCGATGTGCGGGTCGTCCACGCCAACAAGCTGAATCTTTTGGTTGTTTACCTGGATCGACGACCGAGTGTTGCGCATATCGGTCCAGCCGAAGTCGCGGAACGCTTCCGCCATCGCGGCGTGGGGGAGGTCCTCCGGGTCCTTCTCGGGTCCACCGAGGAACGGCAGAACGTAGCTGAGTGGGTTCTTCCAGACCGGTGCGTGATAGTCGTGGGAGCCAAACACGAAGGCTCCCGGGATCCCGTTGAGGGGTTGCAGGGCACGCAAAAGCGACGGGAGGGACTTTGTGGATGACAGCTGATCGCCGGTGAGGAACACGGCATCCGGCTTGAGGTCGGCAAGGTCGCGAAGGAACTCCACCTTTTTCTCATCCCCGGGCATGAGGTGAATGTCGGAAATGTTGAGGATCCTCATCGGCTCCATGCCGTCAGGGAGGATATTGAGGTGGTGGAAGGACCGTTGGAAGCTACGGGCTTCCCACAGTGACCATCCGGCAACTCCTGCACCAATGCCTACGCCAAGGCCCGTGACGGTGGCGATACCGCGGATCATTCGTCGCCCCCGGTGTCTCCACTACGGGGGTTCCCCTGACCGGGATTCTCCCCCTCGGTCTGTCCGGGAGGTGGTTCGGGGCTCGGTGGAGTGGGTGGCTCCGGGCTTGCCGGTGCGGGTGCCTCAGTCGTGCCATTATCGGTCGGCACTTCCTCCGGTTCCGTCGTCGGATCCGGGGTGGGTTCGGCAGCCTCAGGCTCGGGTTCAGGCTCAGGCTCAGGCTCAGGTTGCGGTGCCGGAGCGGGTTGCTGTGTCTGGCGGATTGCCGGATTGTCCCGGCCCTGCGGGAGGATTGTTGCGCCGCTTTCGTCACTACCTTCGGTTGTTTGAAGGTCGAAGGGGACGGGCTCGACGCCCTCGAGGATTCTCGTGTGGTAGGTGGAGAACACCATGGCCGGGTACAGGCCGCCATAAACTTCGACGTTGTATTGGCCGTTAATGGTGGTGTAGAACATCGAAATGTTCCCCTCCATGTGACCAAGCCACACCGCGGTGGCCTCCTGGGTTGTATATCCCATAAACCAGGCGTGGTAGTCCATGTTGGCGGTACCGGTCTTGCCGGCAGCCTCGTGGCCCGGGATCTGCGCACGGAAGCCCGTACCACCGTCAGCCACGACCGTCTGGAGTACCTCGGTGGTCGTGTCGGCCACGTCCTCCTCGAGTGCGCGGCTGCAGGACGGCTGAAGTTCGGCGATAACCTCGCCGTCCTGGTCCTCGATCTTCGTGAACGACATGGGCTCGCACATGATGCCGCCGGAGGAGAGCGTAGCCATCGAGTTGGCAGTGGACAGCGGGGTCACGTTGTTCGAGCCAAGGACGGAGGAGGGGCGCGGCATAAGAGGATCGCCGCTACCGCTCCGCACACCCATCTGCTCCGCAACACCCGTGATATTGCACAGGTCCAGCTGCGTCGCCATATCAATGAACGACAGGTTCACCGAGCGAGTTGTCGATTCCAGGACGGTCATCATGCCCGAACCAATGCCCTCAATGTTCGACGGATTGTAATCATCGGCAAGATCTGGGGCGCACGAGATTGTGAAGTCATCCCTCGAATAGGTGTCGCGAGACGCGTCAACGCGTTCCTGCACGCTACGTCCCGAACGGATCCATTCGATCAGCGTGTACACCTTGAAAGTTGAGCCGGACTGGAAGCCGAAGCCACCGCCGCGGTCGGTGCCAACGTTGAGATTAACCGTTGTGGCGTTCGGATCCTCGGGCGAGGCGGTGCCGTAGTTCGTGTTCTGAACCATGGCGACGATCTTGCCCGTGCCGGGCTCAACGGATGACATCGCCATCTCGACACCCGAGGGGTCGTTGACCGGGATGTGTTGGATAACGGACTCGTAGGCCGCGCGCTGCTTCACGGGGTCAAGAGTCGTGTGAATAACGAGACCGCCGCGGTACAGCAGATTGAGGCGGTCCTCCTGGGACTCACCCCAGGACTCGGAAGCCAGCAGGTCCTTGACGACGTATTCGCAGAAGTAGACCGAGATTCCCGCCGACTCACAACCGTTTGTCGGGGTAGAAATATCGAGCATGTCATCGATCGACAGGGCTACGGCCTCGCGGAACTCCTGTTCGTTGATGTAGCCCAGCTCGTACATTTTCGCGAGCACCGTGTCGCGCCTGTTCTTCGCCTGATCCGGGTTCGTCAGCGGGTTCCAACGGCCCGGCGACTGAGTGATGCCGGCAAGCATTGCGGCCTGCGGAATGGATAGGTCCTTCGCGGGAACGGAGAAGAAGAACTGCGATGCTGCCTCGGCGCCGTACTGGGAGGGGCCGAACATGGCGATGTTGATATAGCCGGTGAGGATTTCGTCCTTCGTCAGCTGCTTCTCGATCGCCATGGCGGTCCGAGCCTCGGAGAGCTTACGGGCGATCGTCCGCTCCGTCGCTGCCGCAATCAGCTCCGGATCGTTCGAGTTACGACCCTCCTCGATTAGGAGGTTCTTGACGTACTGCTGGGTGATCGTGGAACCACCGGCGAGCTCACCACCGGTGAAGTTGTTGAACGCGGCGCCAATCAGGCCCTGCGGGTCAATGCCGTTGTGCTCGTAGAACCGTTCATCCTCAATCGCGACAACAGCGTCCTTGAGGTGCTGAGCGATGTCTTCCGAGCCGACCACGACGCGGTTCTCCGCGTAAAAACGGGCTAATTCCGACCCGTCGGAAGCGAGAATGACTGACTGCTCGGAAGGTTCCGTGAACGTCAGCTCGGTCGGCAGGTCATCAAACAGGGATGTCGTGGCCGTCGTGACCGTTCCGGTTGCTGCCACGATGGGCATGGCAAGACCGGCGAGGGCAATACCTCCTGCGGTGCACGCAAGCAGGAATGCAAGGAGCGCCGCGACGATCTTTCCGGGAGCGGCCCCGGGGGCCTTCTGTGAGCTCGGCATGGTTACGAGTTTAGGCGCTGAGTCCGGCGTTGTCTGGTTCGAGTAACCGAAAACGCAAAAAGCCTGCCTTATTACCAGATTCTGCGTCCTCTTTTTCATAAATTAATATCGCATTTCGCATTTTCCCAGGTAAACAGATATATTGAAAAGGTAGGTGACAGTCATCACGTCAAACAAAATAATCGCCAGAGTCGAGGAAGCCTCGGGTGAAGGAGCGCAAATGTCTCTTTTGTTAGAAGGACAGACCTGGGCCGCGCAAGCCGCGTGCTCAAACGTGGATCCGGACAGTCTTTTCGTCCGGGGTGCCGCACAGAGACAGGTTCGGCAAGTCTGCTTTAGTTGCCCGGTCAGGTTGGAATGCCTGTCGGATGCATTGGACTCGAACACAACATACGGAGTTTGGGGTGGCCTCACCGAACGGGAGCGTCGTGCACTCCAGCGTCGATTCCCGAACGAGCAGAACTGGTATAAACGTCTGCACACCTCGCAAGATCCCATCTCTGTGGAGCTCCGGGCCGGACGAATTCCCAGATTTAGTAATCGATAGAGCGTCGGATGAGGTTGTTCGGTAGAATCCAAGCATGACCAAATGGGAATACTTGACTGCACCGCTTCTCATCCACAACACGAAGACCATTCTTGATAACTTCGGAAGTCAGGGCTGGGAACTTGTGACAATCACCCCCGGGCCTGCCGGGACCGAAAACGTTATCGCTTACTTCAAGCGTCCAAAGGAGTCTTGAGTGACTGTACCAAGCCGCCGCCTCGCAGAACTGGGGCTCGTGTTGCCTCCGGTCGCGAAGCCGCTCGCGGCTTACGTTCCTTCGAAGATGATCGGGAACGTTGCGCGTAGCTCGGGGCAGCTCCCCTTCGTTGACGGCGAGATCAAGACCGTCGGGAAGGTTGGCGCCGAGGTATCCCTCGACGATGCCTACGAGGCGGCCAGGGCATGTGCACTCAACGCACTGGCGGCAGTTGCGCAGACAACAGGCGGGATTGATTCGATCGCCTCGATTATTCACGTCACCGGCTTCGTAGCATCGGCGCCCGACTTCTATGACCAGCCCAAGGTCGTCAACGGAGCATCGGAGCTTCTTGGCGAAATCTTCGGGCAGGGCGGGAAGCACACCCGTTCAGCCGTTGGAGTTGCTGCGCTACCTATGAACGTTCCGGTAGAAATAGAGATAACGTGTCAGATCGTGAAATCGCGAAATGACTAACTGAACCCTTTTAGTCTAGGCACCGTGTGGCCGTGCCAAGGTTAAAAGTTAGCCGAAAGGCGGAATGCGGCGGGGATTTCCCCGCCGCATTCTTTATGGTCTGGATCCCGTAACTGTGAGTAGCTACGGGCCGTGAGATCTACGAAGCCCGCTTCTCGAGGCGTCCGATCTCGATAAGGGTGACAGCGCGTCCCTCGAGGCGGATCCAGCCGCGGGAAACGAAGTCAGCAAGGGACTTGTTGACGGTCTCGCGGGAAGCGCCAACCAGGTGGGCGATCTCTTCCTGTGTGAGGTCGTGGGCGACGTAGACGCCCTCCTGGGTCCGCTCACCAAAGCGAGAGGCAAGATCAAGGAGTGCCTTGGCGACACGGCCGGGCACGTCTGCGAACACGAGGTCAGCCATGAGCTCATTCGTGCGGCGCAGGCGCTGCGCGAGCTGGCGGAGCATGTGCTTAGCCATGTCTGGGTTGGTGTCGATAAAGCCCATGAGGTCCTCGTGGGAGAGTGACAGGAGCGTGGTCGGAGCAACGGCGGTGGCCGAGGTCGAGCGCTTGCCCAGGTCAAACAGCGATAGCTCGCCGATGATCTCACGGGGGCCAAGGATGGCGATGAGGTTCTCACGACCATCGTCAGAGGCGTGGCCGAGCTTGATCTTGCCGTCGACAATGATGAACAGGTTGTCTCCGGAGTCGCCCTCGTGGAAGAGGGACTCGCCGCGGCGGAGCGTTTCCTCAGACATGAGCTCGGTGAGCCTTGCCTGATCCTCCTCCGACAGGCCCGCAAAGAGCGGAACCGAAGCGATGATGCTTGTCTCCAATGCTTTCTACCTTTCAAATATGTCTAGCGTTGCCGAGCCGACCGACTGGCATTGGCAGGTCATGGATAAGACTATCCTATGTGACAAGGGGCATAATATGGATTATGACGGTCCAGAAGAAGAAGTTCCCTCCCAGGCCACGTTCAAAATCCGCTCGGATAGAACAGGCAGTGGCAGTGAACGAGGCTCTGACCAGGTACTATCCCGATGCTCGATGTGAACTGGACTACCGTACCCCTCTCGAGTTACTTGTTGCCACCGTGTTGTCTGCACAGACGACGGATGTGCGGGTGAACTCGGTGACTCCGGAGCTGTTTGATTGTTATCCGACTGCGCTGGATTATGCGGAGGCAGACAGGGAAGAAATGGAAGACATCCTCCGCCCCCTGGGGTTCTTCCGTGCGAAAGCCAAGTCGCTGATCGGCATGGGGCAGGCGCTGACCGAACGTTACGACGGGGAAGTCCCCGCCGATCAGAAGAAGCTGATCGGTCTTCCCGGAGTTGGTAGGAAGACCGCGAACGTCGTTCTCGGTAATGCGTTCGGAATACCTGGAATCACGGTCGATACGCATGTGGGTCGCCTGGCTAGGCGACTGGGTTGGTCGAGAAATGAAGATCCGGTCAAGGTAGAAGCCGACATTGCCGAACTGCTTCCCGAAGAGGAGTGGACCATGGCCTGTCACCGGCTGATATTCCATGGGCGAAGGATCTGCCACTCTCGTAAGCCAGCATGTGAAGCGTGCCCGATCGCTGACCTGTGCCCCTCATACCCCCTTACCTAGGGTGCGGGTGGATGGGCTGAAGAAGGTTCAGCGGAGCCTGACAACGAGCGCAGTGCAGCGTTCTGCTAGGAGGCGTGCTCGGCGAGAAACTCGAGTAGCAGCCGGTTGATCTCGTCGGGGTTCTCCTCGTGCGCGAGGTAGCCCGTGTCCGGAAGGACAACGTGGCGGTAGTCGGCGGCTACATGCTTCTTCGTGCTGGCCCAAGCCCTGGTGGGCAGGAGTGGATCGAGATCGCCACGGACAGTGAGGACCGGGATGTTTAGCGGGCTAGAGAGTTTATCGAGGTGCTTGCGGCCCGAGGGACGCCGCGTCATACCCCACGTCCACTGAAGCTGTTGGAGCTGAGTCTTTGCGGCATTGGGAAGCTGAAGGGCCTGCGAATAGTAGTCGACAGCTTCGACTGCGCCCCGGTTGCCGGGTGCGGACACCGCGGCAAGAAGCTTCTTCAGTTTGTCGCGGCTGGTCAGGCTCTTCTCGGCAAGCTGGGGGAGGAACGCCGATAGGTAGTGGCGCCACGTGCGGAACGTGACGTGAAGACCGAGCCGGAACGTGTCAACGGGATGGGGTGCCGAGATCGTGGCTACTCCTGCGATCAGGCTCGGAGCAAGTGAGGCCGCGGACCAGGCCAGCGCACCGCCGGAGCCGGTACCGACCAGAATCGCTTTTGAGGCTCCCACAGCGCGGATCACACCAATGACATCGTTAGCCAGAGTGGGGGTATCGAACGTGTGCCGGGTGCGGTCGCTTCCGCCCGCGCCGCGAACATCCATGGCCGCAACCGCGTAGCCGGCTTCGGCGAGAGCCGGGATCTGGTGACGCCACGCGTACCAGTACTCGGGGAAGCCGTGGATGAGAAGGATAAGAGGCCTGTCTTCTTTCAGGGTGCCCGCCTGGGCCACGTGGAACTGGGCGCCACTCGCCCGAACGAGGCGATGCTGCCAGGGGCCCGGCAGTGTCACGCACGAATTGTCGACAGGCACGATTCTCCTCATAGATGTTGCGGGTGCAGGCAGAGCCCGCACCCGCACTGGTATACGTCCGAGAATAGCCTAGGAGTTTGGGTTCCTCGACAGGAGAACGGCTCGGCGGCCGGTGACATCTCCCCGGTCTGTTCCGAACCGGCGGGCGGAATGGGAGACGATTCCGGTCATGAACAGAACGAATCCGTAAACCGTGAGCCTGCCAGACGCCGCATCGTTTGTCAGGTGGTAGGCAACGTTGCCGGTGAAGTCGCTGATCTCCGAGAAGTTACGCATCGCGGATCCGGTCAGAAGATCCTGAGCAAAAGCCGGAGCGAAAATCGCAATGGCACCGGCGATCGCAATGATCAGGCCGATAACGATTGCTCCAACGGAGGAGAAGCTGGCCAGGTACCAGAGAACAGCGAGGCAGAGGAGTGCGCCAAGAAGCTCGAGGACGACGAGCCAATCCACGGTTCCCGTGTTCCAGGCAGAATCTTCGAGGCCGACAAGGCGAACCCCGGAATCGGCAACGAGATACCAGGCCAGTGGCGCAACGATCAGGGTCGCGAAGAACACGCCAACGTGCGCCCATCCGCGGCCGCGCGGCTCTTCGGGGATCGGCTCCTGGAACCGGAAACCGTTCGTGTCGTGGCGGGGCGCGACAGTCTCGGGAGGAGTGGCGATCGTCGAGGGCGACGAAGCTACGTTTTCTGCACCGACCCGGTTAAACACCGATGTGCGGTTCGGGTAGTTAGCTCCTGCCGGGGCCGCGACGGGAGGCGTCATGACAGTCTGATCGGTAGCTGCTGGGCTACGAACTGCAGTGGCATCGGTTGCCGGGTCATTGCCCGCAATCACCGTGTCGTCCTCGGAGCGTGGCGTGGTATCGACGTTGCCGAACTCGCGTTCCCAGCGTTCGCGTGCGGCCGCCCTGTCCTCCGGGGTTTCCCGGGTGAGGTTATCCTCGGAACGCTTTGCTCCAGCAGGTTCATCCACATCATCATCGAACGAGGGCGTCCACGACCTGGTGGACTCAGTTTCAGACTCGGTGAACTCCGGATCATCAGCCACGGAAGCTTCGCCCTCGTGCGAGTTCGAAGGAATTGGCCCGCCCTGCGTCGGCTGGTTCTGTGCCGGCTCGCTGTCGAAACGGGAAGCGTTGCGGAAAGCGGGGGAGTCGTCTGACGGAGGCGGAGTGAGGGCCTCGTCGTTGTTCACGGGCGCGTCAGCGGGCGCCTCGTGTGCCGGAGTGTCAGAGGGCTCGGCGATATTGCGTTCCTCGCGCTCCTCGGGAAGCGGATCGAGAATATCGTCGTGGCCGTCCTCGTGGTCCGGTCGGGAATAAGGATCGGTTGGTGTCGACACTGTGGCCTCCTAGTCGGTATAAGTCGACGCTATACCGAATCTGGCGCATTTTTGTGGAACACGCGCCCGTCGACATACCGTTGGGTTTATGGATTCGGCAGATACTCCCCTGGTCACAGCGCTGAAGACACTTGGCAAACTGCCCGAAGCTAGCGCCGGTGCGGCACGAGTTTCCCAAGCCGTCAGGTCCGTCAGATTCTCGACGGGGCTCCGCCGAGGCTGGGAAGGTGCCAGGACAGAATCGAGTATCCGCTGGGTTCTTGCCGACTGCCGCAGGTCCGGCATCGATGTCACGGCAAAGACACTGCGGGAGCAGGTTGCCTGGCAGGGTGAACCGGAAGACAGGGTCGCGGCGGCCTCCTGGCGATGCCACAGTGACGCTGTTGCCGAAATGCCTCCGCTTAATACGAAGGATCTTTCCCCGCCCTCGCACCGTCCGGTCCGGGCCATGCTCGCGAGCCTGCACCGAGACGCGGGCTCAACTGATCCCCAAGACTACGTCAGGGAAGAAGCTGGGATCCTCTCCGAGGAAGACGCTGCAAAGCAGGAGCTCATCATCGAAGTCGCCGAAGCAAATGCTCCCGGCCTCATTGTCCTCTCCGTGCTTGCCGGCCAATGGATCATGCAACCGCTATCGGTCGATGCTGACCGGACGATCAGGGATTCGTTTATCAGGTGGCTCGGAACAGGGCGCGGCTTCGAACCAACGGGAACCGCTGTACTTAACCTTGACTCGCTCGAAAGCCAGATTGCTCTTTACAGCGCAGGAACACAGGAAGGAATGGATGCGTGGATTGGTGCCGTTGCCGACGTCTACGTTGATGCGATGAGTGAATCCTTGCGGATTTCCCAATCGGTTCTTGCCGGGCGTACTGATCCCCTCGTTGACTGAATTCATCCACAGGATGACCTGAGCGGAACAGAGCCTCACGGGGTGTCGGAGCAAACTCGGGGGTATGAACGACAAGGTCTCACACCGCAGGATTCGGACGCAGCCCCTGACAACTGTGCTCATCAGGGCCTCGTCGACCGATCTGATTACCGACATTGAACGGCTCGCCACGGTGGCCGGCGTCGATACTTCGACCGCGCCACCTGGCGGTGATGCTCCGCCCGCGATTCTCACTCTCGTCCAAGAACCCGGGGACCCTCGGGCAGTCAGCGCGAGGTTCAATGAGCTGTTCCAGCCCGAATTCGCCGGACAGCACGTGGTGGTGAACCCGAGAACCCAGCCTGGCGACCTTCTCGAACTATTTGTGGCCGCCGGAGCGACCCAGCGAGGAATCATCGTCGGAGTGATCGGTGCCCACGGGGGAGCGGGAGCAACAGTACTATCGGCAATGTTGGCAAGAGAGCTCGCCCTCGACGGTAGTGCGAGCCTGGTTGACCTTGATCCGCTCTCGCCCGGCTACGGTGTCCTGCTCAGCCTCCCGGAGACCGGCAAACGATGGGCGGATGTGGCACGAGAAACTGGGACACTTCTTCCCGGCAGGCTCGTGGAATCACTCCCCGAATGGAAGAAAGTTCGGGTGTTGAGCGGTGATCAACGCGGCGGTGTGCCAATCGCGGATCGCACCGGGGTGCTTGTTGCCTCCGCGGTCGCACAGATCAGTGCCGTCACCATAGTTGATTTACCGCGACATGCCATCCTCCGTCACGGGCCGACAGCGGAACTCCTCGGTTGGCTTGACCACCTCGTCCTTGTCACTCGGGCGGATATTCTGAGCCTGGCAGCCGCGGAGCGGGTGCTCACACTCCTGCCGGAAACAATGTCGTTCACCCTTGTTATTGCCGGGGTGAAAAGCATCGGGCAAGCCGAGGACGCGGCTCACCAGCTCGGTCCGGAAGCGGTTCCCCTGAGATTTGAGAGAACCTTCGACGGGGATATTTCCCACGGCATGACACCGGGTGACCGGCTTAGATCCGGTTCGTCCCGCGATATTCGACGCATCGCGACCAGGGTGGCATCGTGAAAGCCGCGGACCTGGCGCAGGCCCGCGCCGCAGTTGTCGGCGGGGACCCCATCGGCACCGTCATTGCCAGTGCCGTACCGGGCGCTATTTCCATTGCTTCCGTGGCATCGCTTGGCCAGGGCATCCTCCAACAGCTTGAAGGAGCGGGCCCCGTTCTTCAGCCCCTGCTCGAAGACCTCAGTGTCACCGACGTTCTCGTTAACGGAACGAAAGGCGTATGGGTTGACCGAGGTAACGGGCTTCAACAGGTCCACGAAAGTGCGGCAGAGCTGGATGATGATGAAGAGGTCAGGAAACTAGCTGTGCGGCTCGCTGCCCGATGTGGGCAGCGGCTCGATGATGCCTCCCCAATTGTCGACGGTACCTTCCCGAACGGCGTGCGGCTCCATGCGGTCCTGCCGCCACTCGCCGCCGAAGGCACCCTCATCTCCCTACGAACCCAGAGATCCGTTGCCCTTACCCTCGAGGACCTGGGCGAATTTGGAACCGTTGACCCAACGGTCGCCGCAGTCCTTACCGCCATGGTCAACCAGCGAGCCAACGTCATGATTTCGGGTGCCACGGGCTCGGGAAAGACAACACTGCTCGCGGCGCTTCTTGGCCTCGTTCCCCACGAAGAACGAATCATCGTTATTGAGGAGTCGGCCGAGCTACGGCCCACCCATCCCCACTGCATTCACCTCCAAGTGCGGCACGCAAACGTGCAGGGTGCGGGTGAAGTGTCGATGAGTGACCTGGTTCGTGCCGCCATGCGCATGAGACCCGATCGTCTTGTTCTCGGAGAGTGTCGCGGTGCGGAAGTGCGCGACGTCCTCGCGGCCCTCAATACCGGGCACGAGGGCGGCTGGGCAACGATCCACGCCAATGCCGCGCAGGACGTGCCGGCGCGCCTCGTTGCGCTTGGTGCACTTGCAGGAATGTCGGAGCAGACGGTCGCAGCCCAGGCATCTGCGGCCCTTGACGCCGTCGTCCACATCAAGAGGACACCCCGGGGGCGGAAGGTTGACCACATCTCCGTTCTCACACGCACGAGCCAACGGCTCGTGTCTACCGCAGCTCTGCGCATGGTTGACGGGGTTCCCGAACGTGGGCAAGCCTGGGACCGGCTCAGCGAGCGGCTTGGTCTGGACAAGGACCTCATACCGTGAGTGTCATCATCGGGTTGGTTCTCGCGGTAGCTATCATCGCTGCAGGCCCGGCCCGCCGTCTGCCGAAGCCGCGTCAGCAACGACAAATTTCCCGCAGGAAGCTTCCTACGCTCCCGAAGCGTCACGATATTGATTTGGGGGTTCTCGCCTCCGAAGTGGCTACGCGGCTACGGGCCGGCATGGGAGTGGAAAAAGCCTGGCAGGTGTCCCTGGAACGTACCGGACTACCCGTCCGCCAACCCGTTCTTGACCGACGGGGGACACCGCGGATCCTCACCGAGCTGGACAGACAGTCCGGCCCGGCGGACCGCGTCCGAGCGTTCCTGACCGGAGCTCCCCGAATCACTCACGTCACGAGAATTGCACTGCCTTCCTTGCTGGCGGCGACACGGTTGACCTGGGAGACAGGTGCTCCCATGGCTGATGTGCTCGATGAGTGTGCCGAGGGGTTGACCGAGGCGGGGGAGGCGCAAGCTGCCCGGGAGATTGCGCTAAGAGGGCCCCAGTCGACGGCCACGATGTTGGCCTGGCTTCCCATCATTGGGATTGGGCTGGGGTTCATGATGGGAGTTGACCCGGTCGGGTTCCTCCTCGGCTCAGCCCTTGGTCGGGTCTTTCTAATCCTCGGAATCTGCTTCGAGATTGCGGGAGTCATCATTGTCCGCAGGCTCGTCCGTACGGCGCAGACCGACGGGGCGATTGGCAGGCAACCGTGATCGTTGTTGTCTGCATCCTTCTTGTCGTGCTCCTGGCGCTACCCGGCAGGCGGCTACCTAAACAAAAGCCGCTTCCACCCCCGAAGCCACAGCCAATCGACGAGGCCATGGTCATCGACCTGGCAACTGCTCTCGTTGTCTCCGGCTCCTCAATCCCGTCGGCCCTTCGGGCGCTCGGTCGGTGCTTGCCGCCCGGACCGGAAGCGGAGGACGCAAAGAGCGCGGCCCGGTCACTCCTCATGGGAGCGGGATGGGATGAGGCATGGGAAGGCAGATCCGGGAGGCTCACCAGACTGTCGAAGGCCCTTGAACCAGCCTGGGTTGATGGTGCCCCACCCGCAATTATGCTCCGCCGGGCCGCTTCCGCGGTGCGTGCCAGGCGTCTCAAAGACTCCCAGGAGGCAGCCGCCCGTCTTGGCGTGCGGCTTGTCCTCCCACTTGGTCTCTGCTTCCTGCCTGCCTTCTTCCTCCTCGGAGTCGCCCCGATCATCATTTCGCTCGGGATGACAGTCCTCGGAGGCTAGGGGTGACGTGTTCTAGAAGAGCGCGACCTTTGGCGTGGGCGGGAAGATCTCGCTGAGCTCCTCAAGATCGTCCTCGGTGGGAACCCAGGAGGCCGCCTTCGCATTGGCGGTAATCTGGTCCGGTCTTGTCGCTCCGGCGATCACCGATGCAACGGGGTAGGAAGCCAGGAGGAAAGCGAAGGCAACATTTAGCTCGGTCAGGTCGCGTGCTTGAGCGAACTCCCGGAACTCCTTCAACTGATCGAAGTCGGTGGTCTCCATGAGCTGCGGCTTAACCACATCGAGTCGCGACCCGTCGGGGGCCTTGCCATCCGTGTACTTGCCGGTCAGGAGACCGTTGGCGAGCGGATAGTAGGGAACAACGCCGAGACCAAAATGGGCTGCGGCAGGCAGTACTTCAAGCTCTGCTCGTCGGTCCAGGAGATTGAAGTTGTTCTGGGACGCAATGAACCGTTCCGTACCGAGCTCCCGAGCCAGGTGGTCGGCGTGGGCAATCTGCCAGCCCGTCATGTTCGAATGACCGATGTAACGAACCTTGCCCGACGTGACCAGGTCATCGAGGGCCGCGAGGGTCTCCTCAAACGGCGTATTTTCGTCAACCGTGTGGTAGTAGAACAGATCAATGTAGTCCGTTCCCAGCCTCCGAAGCGATGCTTCGGCCGCGCGAACGATATAGCTCCGGGAACCGCGAGCGCCGAAGTCCTTGCCGTTTGCGCCCTTCATGTTCATGCCGAACTTCGTGGCCAGAACAATGTCGTCCCGGTTCTTGTCGAGAGCCTGACCGAGAAGCGTCTCCGACAGTCCAGGCTCCATGCCGTACATATCCGCGGTATCGAACATCGTGATCCCCGCGTCCAATGCCGCGTTCACGAGAGCGCGCGTGCCCTCAAGATCCTCCGTAGCCGTGTTCTTCCGCCCGAAATTGTTGCCGCCGAGGCCGATCGCCGAGACCGTCAGACCCGAATCGCCCATGTGCCTTAGTTCCATGACCACCAGTCTACGGATCGGTCCACACCCTGCAACGGACAAGCCACTTCCACGAGGGCCATTCGGCCCCGGAGTGGATGTTGCGTTCCGCGGGAAAGTAGGTCCGTGCTCAACCGGGCACAGATACAAGGAAAGCAATGTCTATGAAAGGGACAGTCATGAACGCTGAGAACATCGAAGAAAACATCGAGCTGACAGCCTCACTGGAGGACCCGGAAGCCGGCATGGCAACTGCGGAATATGCCATCGGAACGGTGGCGGCCACATCCTTTGCTGGACTCCTCGTCTGGATTTTGGACCAGCCCTGGGTCAAGGAAGCCATCGAAAACATCTTCCAGGCCATCTTCAACTTCTTCTAGGAAGCGAACGCGGGCCGGCCTTTCGGGGCCGGCCCGGGAGGTCACCATGACAATCACAAAACCAACCCTGGAAGATTCGGAAGACGAACGGAATAACCAAGATGACAGCGAGCGTGGAATGGTCACAGCCGAACTGGCCATGACAATTCCCGTAGTCATCGCCGTCCTCTTCCTCGTCGCCAGCCTTGGCGTATCGCTCGTAGGTCAGCTGAGGGTCACCGATGCTGCAAGAGAAGCTGCCCGCGCATACGCGATGGAGATGAGCGACCGCGAGGTTGCCGAACTTGTCGCGGATCGGGCCGGTGACGATGCGTCATATACCGTCCGTCAACACGGCAGAACATTGACCGTAACCGTCAGTGCGCCGGTTGGTGGCCCCTGGTCGATCCTTGACCTCACTGCCGAGTCGTCCATGACTGCGCTCGCGGAGGCCGAACGATGAGTGAGAAGCCAGGATGTGACGATCCAGAGCGAGGATCGGGCACCGTGCTATCGCTCGGCCTAATCGCCGTGCTTGCATCAGTGGCCATCTTCCTCGGCTGGCTGTCCGCCGCCTTCGACGCAAAACAGCGGGCGGATGGTGCGGCGGACTTTGCGGCACTAGCTGCGGCTCAGGTTCTCCATGACCCGTTCGAAACTGGAGACCCCTGTGTCGTGGCAAGCGAAGTGGTGCGGGATGCTGAGCTGGTCTCGTGCACCGTTACGAACGACCGGATTGTCGTGTCCACACAGGCGGAAGTGCGGCTGGGAATCCTCGGTGGAACGGCAATGACGGGAGAGGCCGAGGCCGGGCCACGCTAGCTCATGCCGGACACGATCGCTCGCCCGAGAATCAGTGCACCGACCTTGGATAGCGGGGAGTTTCCGTTTCCACACTTCGGGGACTGAATGCATGAGGGGCACCCGTCCCGGCAGGGGCAGGACTCGAGGCGGCTTACCGTCGCCTCGAGCCAGGGCCTCGCCGCATGGAAACCTCGTTCCGCACACCCCGAACCTCCCGGAGACGCATCGTGAATGATGATCGTCGGACTCCCGGTCTGCACGTGAAGTGCGGTCGACAGTCCGCCAATGTCCCACCGGTCGCAGGTGGCAAAAAGTGGAAGCAGCCCGATTGCGGCGTGCTCCAAGCCGTGCAGTGCACCGGGCAGGATATCGGGAGTCAGCTTGAGTTCGGCACACCGCACGTCCGAGATCGTCCACCAGCAGGCTTGGGTAGGTAGCTCCCGCAACGGCATCTCCAGCGGAGACCGGCCGAGATAAAGACCGTCCCTGCTCCGCCTTGTGTCGTAACCCGTCACGCGAGAAGCGACAAGCACATCGCCGAATGCGAGGACGCCATCCCTAAGGGGAACCTCGTGCTTGGTCTCAGCGATTTCCACGGCCGTCTCCGCAACGGCAAACGTACGGATTTCCTCGTCCCGATAAGGCTCGACTATTGCTCGTTCGGCGTCGAGCGACTCAACAATGAAAGGAGAGCCCTGATGAATATAGACAGCTTGGGGGTGGACAGTGGTGTCTGCCTGACCGGCCGATACCGTGCCGAGAAGCGAACCCGTGGAGCCCTCGATGATCGAAATCTCGCTTCCCCCGCCCCGAATGTCAACGAGTTCGTGCGCGGAGGCTCCGAGAGCCACATTCCAGCGCCATGCCCCGCTTCGGTAGGTGAGCAGTCCAGCTTCAACGAGCTCATCGAAATGTTCCGTTGTCTGGAACCCGAAGATCTGAGCGTCGTCGGCGGTCAGCGGAAGCTCGGAAGCTGCGGCGCACACGTGCCCCGAAAGAATGTACGGATTGCTCGGGTCAAAGACCTGAGCTTCGACAGGTTGTTCAAGGAGCCCGGCAACGTTCTCGGCCAAGTACTGGTCGAGAGGATCGTCGCGCGCAATAAGAACGGCAATCCCATCCTGTGAAGCCCTGCCCGCTCGGCCCATCTGCTGCCGGAACGAAGCATGCGTGCCCGGCCACCCGGACATGACAACCGTGTCGAGGCCCGAGATATCGATGCCGAGCTCGAGCGCATTCGTCGTGGCAAGTGCTCGAATGTCTCCGCTACGGAGACCTTCCTCGAGTTCTCGGCGTTCTTCTGGCAGGTAGCCGCCGCGATATGCGGCGACCCGATCCTTATAGGGAGATCCGTGATCGGCAAGATCCTCGCGAACCAGCTGGCTGATCGTTTCCGCACCCGCCCGGGAACGGCTGAACACGAGCGTCGAGGCGCCGGACGCAACGGCGCGGGAGGCCGCCTGGGCGGCTTCCTTGAGCGCGGAGCGCCGCACCGGTTGTTCTTCTTGGTCGATGACTACGATGCTGTCCTCGTTAAGGGACTGATCGGACCTTTGGGGGATGGCCCGCCCCCGGGCAATCACGAGGCTCGATGCGCTGTGGGACGACGTGTCTTCGTCGATAACCGATATTTGGTTGGCGTCAACGCCGAGAAAGCGCGCGGCGGTACCACCCGGGTTTGCCGCAGTTGCAGACAAGAATATGACTGTCGGGTTAGCCCCGTAGTGCCGTGCCATGCGAAGCATCCTGCGGACCACGAGTGCAACTTGCGCTCCTGTCATTCCGCGATAGGTGTGGAACTCGTCGATGACGATGGCGGTAAGACCACTCCACAGACGGGGCCACCGCTCGTGGCCAGCCAACATCGAAAAGTGTGCGAAGTCCGGATTCGTCAGGATGATGTTGGCGTGGGCTCTTGCCCATCGCCGCACCTCGGAGGGTGTATCGCCATCAACTGTTGCAGGTTTGATGCTGTCTCCCGTGACGGAAACAAGGTGCGTGAGGCTGTCGAGTTGATCTGCCGCGAGTGCTTTCGTGGGAGCCAGATAGAGGACCGTTGGTTTCTTACGGATCTCGGAGAGCCTGGTAGCCTCCCTGTGCGAAAGGATGTGCGACAGGAGCGGGGCCCACGCTGTCAGCGACTTGCCCGAGCCGGTTCCGGTTGCAATCACGGTGTGGTGGCCAGCGTGGATGGCTTCCATGCCGTCGACCTGATGGCTCCATGGCGACGGTACGCCAAGGGAGGCAAGTCCAGCGGGAATGGCTTCGTGCACCCAGCTCGGCCACGGTGCGCGAGTGCCTTCGCGGGCGGGGGCGAAGAGGGTACCGGCGATCTGATCGGCAGCAAAGCCGTCGAGGATCGCCTTCCAGATGGTCATGGTGCAAATGTAGTCCCTGTGCCGGGCAATCGACCCGAGCACCTCGCGAACTCATCTGAGAATGTAATCGGTAAGATTCGCGACCAGGCACAAGATGTAGTGGTGGTTCGGCGTGTCGCCACAAGTCCTAGTGTTTGGGGCATACCTTGGGGACTGTTCGCGCTCAACGCGGAGCGATTGACATGGAGGAAGAAATGAACAGAAAGCCCGTCAGCGTCGACCCGGTATCGACCATCAATGAGTACCTTGACCGTTCGGATTGGCGCGTTAACGCCAACGCCAATCAGGATTATTCGCTGGGAGGGATGATCCTCAACACCTCGGGCAAAGTGGTGGCCAACTATTGGCTAACCGAGGTGTATTCAGAAGCGGCTGCGGCCGCGCACCGCGACGGAGACATTCACATTCACGATCTCGACATGCTGTCGGGCTACTGCGCAGGATGGTCGCTCCGCCAGCTGATAGAGCAGGGCTTCAACGGAGTCCCGGGAGCCATCGCTTCGAAGCCGCCGAAACACTTCTCATCGGCCTGCGGTCAGATCGTGAACTTCCTGGGCACACTGCAGAACGAGTGGGCGGGCGCCCAGGCATTCTCGTCGTTCGACACGTACATGGCGCCATTCGTGCGCCTGGATTCGATGACGTTCGACCAGGTGAAGCAGTGCATGCAGGAACTGATCTTTAACCTCAACGTGCCGTCCCGGTGGGGAGCCAGTGCCCGTTCACGAACCTGACGTTCGACTGGACCTGCCCCGAGGACATTGCCGATAACCAGCCGATGATTGGCGAAGAAATTTGCGACTTCACCTACGGTGACCTGGCTGAGGAAATGGCAATGATCAATCGTGCCTACATCGAGGTCATGATCGAGGGGGATGCCGATGGGCGGGTCTTTACCTTCCCGATCCCCACTTACAACATCACGCCCGACTTCGATTGGGATACCGAGAACGCCAACCGGATGTTTGAGATGACGGCGAAGTACGGGCTTCCCTACTTCCAGAACTTCATCAACTCGGACCTGGATCCCGGCATGATCCGTTCGATGTGCTGCCGCCTCCAACTCGACATGAGGGAACTTCTCAAGCGTGGTAACGGGCTGTTTGGTTCAGCCGAGCTGACCGGTTCAATCGGCGTCGTCACGGTCAACATGGCAAGGCTTGGCTACCTCTATGCCAATGATGAAGAGGGGCTCCTTGCGCGCTTGGATGAGCTCATGGACCTGGGTCGCGACACGCTGGAGGCCAAGCGGGTTGCCGTTCAGGGACTCATGGATGGTGGGCTGTACCCGTTTTCGAAGCGGTGGCTCGGTCACCTCAACAACCACTTCTCCACTATTGGCGTGAATGGCATGAATGAGATGGTCCGCAACTTCACCCTCGATGAGCATGATCTTTCAGACGAATGGGGCACGGACATGTGCCTGCGGATACTCGACCACGTCAATGAGCGACTTATTTCCTACCAGGAGCAGACCGGTAACCTGTACAACCTGGAAGCCACCCCCGCCGAAGGTGCCACATACCGGTTTGCAAAGGAGGATGGCAAGCGCTTCCCGACGATCCTCCGGGCAGGAACCGAGGCCAACCCGTATTACACGAACTCATCTCAGCTTCCCGTTGGCTACACGGATGATGCGTTCGAGGAGCTCATGCTTCAGGACGATCTTCAGAAGAAATACACGGGTGGTACGGTCCTTCACCTGTATATGAACGAGAAGATGAGTTCGGGCGAGGCGTGCAAGCAGCTTGTGAGGCGGGCCCTCACGAAGTTCCGCCTGCCCTACCTGACGATTACGCCCACCTTCTCGATCTGCCCCACCCACGGCTATCTTGCCGGTGAGCACTTCACCTGCGACCGGTGTGCGGCAGAGAATCCGGGTGCAGAACCCGTGGAGTGTGAAGTGTGGACGCGCGTCATGGGCTACTTCCGTCCCGTGAAGTCGTTCAACATCGGAAAGAAGGGGGAATACGCCGAGCGGCTCATGCTGACCGAGAACAAGATCGGCAGCCGCGCTCCGGTTGAGGCTACGAGCCGATGAGCGTCTCCGTTGCCACCGACCTGTCGATAGCGGGCCACGTTCCGCTATCGACAGTCGACTGGCCCGGCAAACTCGTCTCCACCGTATTCCTGCAGGGCTGCCCCTGGGCGTGCGGCTACTGCCAGAACACGGAAATACTGGACCCGAAAACGCCGGGAGTTGTTCACTGGGGTGATGTCGTGAAGCATCTGGATAACAGGCGAGGGTTGCTTGACGGCGTTGTTTTCACCGGAGGGGAAGCCCTGCGTCAAGAGGCGCTTGGCCACGCCATTGACGACGTCAAGGCGCGAGGCTTCCTTGTCGGCGTCCACACTGCAGGCCCATATCCGTCCAGGCTTGAACGGTTCATTGACCGGATTGACTGGGTGGGTCTCGACATTAAGGCCCTTGTTGGTGACTACAGGAGCGTTGTCGGCTACGACCAGGGCGCCAGATCCTGGAAGTGCCTCGACATAGTCCTAGAATCGGGAGTTGACTACGAGATCAGGACAACCGTCCACCCGGGTTCCCCCGCAGCTGTGCAATTCCCGGAGCTCCTTAGTCGGCTGAAGGAAAAGGGAGTGACGTCCTTTGCTCTCCAAGAGGCACGCGCAATTGGTACTTCGGAAACCTTCCAACGGGAGGCGCAAGCGTGGGATCTAAAGGAATGGTCAAAAGAATTTGCCGGCCTTGCTGAGCTGGCAACGACTGCCGGATTCAACTCGGTGGAAATCAGGGCGGCCTAGGAGTAGGTGTTGGCTGGGCCGGCTGCGGGCTGTTGTTTGAAAGTGCGCAACCGGCCCTGCCATCTGGCGTTGCGGGAAGGTCAATTCCCTGGTTGAAGCTGGAATCGAACCACGGTTCAGACGGTGTCCTGGCCCCTGCCCTTGACGGCGTCGATGAGTGCAATGCAGAGGGCAAGAACCATGAAAAGCGCAATGAGGGAGTAACCCCAGAGGAACGCAACATCGTGTCCGGATGAGATGTGGCTGAAGTAGAGGCCGGTGACGGCTGCCGTGCCCACTGACGTGCCGATGCGCTGACCGGTCTGCATGATCCCGCCCGCGGTCCCGCCGTGGTTTGTGGGAACCTCTCGAAGCGTTAGCGTCTGGTTTGGTGAAGTGATCCAGCCGGCCCCGAACCCGATCGGGAGCACGGCGAGGGAGAGGACCCAGACGGGCGCTCCATTAACAATCGCAAAGGCCGCCCACACCGCGAGGCAGAGACCCGTAATGTTCAGAAGCAGGCCAGTGACAACGAGCCAGCGGCCGTGCTTCACGACCAGCTTTCCTCCGATATAGGAGGTGTAGATCGAAACCACCGCTGACGGTAAGCCAACCATTCCCGCAACCAGCGCAGACTCGCCGGCGCCGTTCTGGACAAACTGCGCGATAAGGACCCAGATGGTTGTGGTACCAGCGAAGAAGACCGTGATCATCGCCGAGCCCAGCGTGAAGGTGCGAATACGGAAGAGGGACAGATTAACCATGGGGGAACGCCCCGAATAACGGTAGTGCTGTTCCCAGGCAAGCCAGGCAATCCCGAGGATGACACCAACTGGAGCGAACCACCAGGTGGCGCGATTGTCGGATGCCATCATGAACGGAAGCATGAACAAGAGGACAGCCGCACCGAGCAGTAGCGCACCAACCGGATCGAGATCGTGCTTCACGGCCTGAGCGCGAGGCGTCTTCGGTAGCCACATAAGGGCGAGAATAATGGAGATGATTGACAGGGGAACGTTGATTCCCATTGTCCACCGCCACCCCACCCCTTCGGGAAAGATATTGATAATCGTGCCGCCGAGAACCGGTCCAATAGCAACGGCAACACCAACAACTGCGCCGAACATGCCGAAGGCACGCGCCCTCTCCGGCCCCCGATAGTGTTGCTGAATGATTCCGGTGGTTTGAGGGTTCATGAGGCCTGCACCAATTCCCATGAAGGCGCGGGAAATGTTGAGAACAAGGATCGTTGGCGCGAGGGCCGCGAGGAGGGAAAAGATGCCGAACACGGCCACGCCAGCAATAAACAGGCGCTCGCGGCCGAGGAGGTCGCCAGCTCGACCGGCGGCAACGAGAACGATTCCAAAAGTTAGGGAGTAGCCGGACAGCACCCACTGAAGTCCCGTTGAAGAAGCCCCGAGCCCCTTCTCAATCGAAGGGAGGGCAACGTTGATGATCGACACGGCGACGAGCGCCATGAATAGCGAAGAAAGCAGGACAACGAGGACTTTGTTACGGTCCTTCGGTGCGAGCGTGGAATCAGCGGTCACAACTTCACACCATAGTCCCGTATCGGACAGAAGAGCAGAACGGGTGTTGGGTTAGACAGAATTTCAGATAACATTCCAGTTAGTTTCAAGAAAGTGTCAAGTTTAGGGATGGTGAACGTGTTGAAACTCCTAGAATTGGCTGATCGGCTCTGCGAGGATCTTGCTGGTTACACAGAATCGGCGGTCGCAACGGCCCTCGGCCCGGTTGGCATGGCCGGCATTGCGAGAGAGCAACGCCTCCCTGGAATCTGTTCCGTGGATCGCAATCCCAGCCGCATGGCACTCGTTGCCGCCCTGTTCATGCTCGGTGGGAGGCTCAGCTTGGAAGAGTATGAGCAGGTGCTCCCCTCAATCCCGCTCGAGGAAGCCATCGAAGCTGGCCTCGTCACTGACTCAATCCGATCCTGCATTGCTATCCGTCCCGTCCCGGTTGATGATCGGCACGGCGGAGGGGAACTCCTTATCGCCTCCGACCTCGGCCCTCTCCAAGGCAAGGCTCCCAGTACGGATCACGTCATGCCGGTGGGCGGGGCAACAAAGACCCTCGCCAGCCTGACCTCCTTCGAGGCGGGTCAGACAGTTCTCGACCTGGGAACCGGGTGTGGCTATCACGCGCTTCTTGCCGCCAAGGCGGGCGCCAAGGTCGTTACCACCGATGTCTCGGAGCGGGCGCTAGCGTTCACGAAGCTCAACGCCAGCCTCGCGGGGCTCGAGGTGGAGACCCGTCTCGGATCCCTCTACGAGCCAGCCCCCGAACGATTCGACCGGATCGTCTCCAACCCGCCCTTCGTTATTACGCCCGCCAAGGTCCGCGCCATGATCGGGACCTTCGAATATCGGGACGGCGGCGTGGAAGGTGATTCCCTCCTGCAGGAAGCAATCGTCGGCACCAAGGATCACCTCACCGAAGACGGAATAGCCTGGATGCTCGGCAACTGGCAGGTCGCAGCGGATGTGACAAGCGGAAGTTTCGGCGAAGCGTGGAAGCAACCGGTTGAGGAATGGCTGGGGGACCAGAAGGCCTGGGTAGTCCTTCGAGACGCTATTGACCCAGCCCAATACGCCGAGATGTGGTTGCGGGAAAGCCAGTTAACCGGCTCTGCCTACGATTCTGCCTACTGCGTTTGGCTCGGAGAGTCCGCCAAGGACACCTCAATCGCCTTTGGCTACCTGACGATCGCGGCAGAGGATGGGCCGCAGCGCCTCGAAGACTATCGCGGGCCGATTGCCGACACTTTTGTTGATTCAACATGGGCGGGGCTTGAGCTGGCGGGAGCCTCCGATCAGGAGTTGCTTGCCATGCGCCTGGTTTCGAAGGCTGTTCTCGAGACGCGGCTCCACACGCCGGGCCAACCCGACCCTTGGCACATCTCCATCACCGCCCACGGTCGGGAGATTCCCGTCAGTGCAGAAGTTGCAGGATTCCTGGGAGCAAGCGATGGGGAATTGACCACGGGACAGATCATTGCGGCACTTGCCCAGCTCCTGTCCGTCCCCGAAGACGAGATGACGGAAGCTGTTCTACCGGCCGTGAGAGAGTTGATTGGAGCTGGCGCCCTCGTCCTTGGCGGGTGATATCGTGAGCCCGAGTGCGAGCGGCGAGTTGAACAACGGGGTGCTACTCCTTATATATTGTGCCTAGTCCCTCGCCGGATCCATCAACCGAAGGAAGTTCAGTGACCAAGCTTGTCATCGTGGAGTCTCCAGCCAAGGCCCGCACCATTGCGGCCTATCTTGGCTCGGAATTTGTGGTCGAAGCATCAGTCGGCCACATCCGGGACCTAGCGGAGCCACGGGAACTTCCTGCTGACATGAAGAAGGGGCCTTACGGGCGCTTCGCCGTCAACACGGAAGACGGATTCGACCCTTACTACATCGTTGACGCGAACAAGAAGAAGACAGTCACAGAGCTGAAGAAGCTCCTGAAAGACGCCGACGAACTCTATCTCGCAACGGATGAGGACCGGGAGGGCGAGGCAATCGCCTGGCACCTCCTGCAGGTCCTCAACCCGAAAGTTCCGGTCAAGCGCATGGTGTTCCACGAAATCACCCGCGAAGCAATTGACCGGGCCCTCGAGAACACCCGCGAGATCGACACGCAGCTCGTCGACGCACAAGAGTCCCGCCGAATCCTTGACCGGCTCTACGGCTACGAGGTCTCGCCGGTCCTCTGGCGGAAGATCGGTCCCGGCCTCTCCGCGGGCCGCGTACAGTCCGTCGCCACCCGCCTCGTCGTTGAGCGCGAACGCGAACGCATGGCGTTTGTGTCGTCCAACTACTGGTCCGTGGCCGTCAAAGTCCACGGCGGTGAAGAGGGCGCCGAAGAGACATTTAAGGCACGACTCACCAGCGTCGACGATCGTCCCGTTGCTCAGGGCCGCGACTTCGGTGACGATGGCAAACTCAACCCTGCCGCAATCCGCAAGGACGTAGCAGTCCTCGACGAAGAGAGTGCGAAGGCGCTCGCGGAAGCCCTGACGGGTGCACATATCGGTGTGCTCAAGGTCGAGTCGAAGCCCTCGAAGAGACGCCCGTCTCCGCCGTTCACCACATCGACGCTTCAGCAGGAAGCCTCTCGCAAGCTTGGACTCAACTCCCGTCAAACCATGAGCCAGGCCCAGCAACTATACGAGAACGGTTTCATTACCTACATGCGTACCGACTCCGTCGACCTATCGAAGGAAGCGGTTTCTGCGGCACGGTCCCAGGTGAAGGAACGCTACGGTGACTCCTACATCCCGGAAAAGCCCCGCTTCTATTCGAAGAAGGCGAAGGGCGCCCAAGAGGCCCACGAAGCAATCCGTCCGGCGGGCGATAAGTTCCGTAGCCCGGACCAGGTGAAGTCCGCCCTGTCCGGCATGCAGTACAAGCTATACGAGCTTATTTGGAAGCGCACCCTAGCGTCGCAGATGTCGGATGCAAACCTCCTGACATCGTCGGTACAGATGAGCACGGAAGTGCAGGCAGCGGGCTTCTCGAAGGCCGGCCTCTCGGCCTCCGGCACGGTCGTTACCTTCCCCGGCTACCTTGCCGTGTACGAGGAAGGTAAAGACAAGTCCCGGTATGAGGAGAAGGACGGAGAGTCCCGCCTGCCGGAGCTGTCCGAGGGCGACATTGTTGACGTTGTCGATCCCGGTGCGGTTGCCGAGGGTCACGAAACGACCCCGCCGCCCCGCTTTACGGATGCTTCGCTCGTCCGAAAGCTTGAGGAGCTTGGCATTGGTCGCCCCTCGACCTACGCCTCGACGATCTCGGTTATTACCGATCGCGGATACGTGGAGCGCCGCGGACAGGCCATGGTGCCCACGTGGATTGCCTTCTCCGTCATCCGTCTTCTCGAGGAGAACCTCCCCGGGTATGTTGACTACGACTTTACGGCCCAGATGGAGAATTCACTCGACTGGATCGCGAGCGGCAAGACCGATCGCGTTGCCTACCTGGAATCCTTCTACCACGGCGATGACGACCATAAGGGTCTTCAGCACGAGGTCGAGAACCTCGGCGAAATCGATGCTCGAGCCCTGAATACGATGAGCCTCGGTGAAGGTGTCGATTTGCGAGTCGGCAAGTACGGCCCCTACATCGAGAAGGCCATTGAAGACGGCGACCCGCTCCGCGCGAACGTTCCGGTTGAACTCACCCCGGATGAGCTCACGCTTGAGAAAGCGAAGGAGCTCCTGGAGAAGGGCAAGGATGACGGCCGGATCCTTGGCGTCCACCCCGATACCGGCAAGGAGATTGTCGCGAAGAACGGCCGTTTCGGCCCCTACGTCTCCGAGGTCCTCCCGGAGGACAGCCCGAAGACAGCGAAGCCGAAGACCGCATCCCTGTTTAAGAACATGGATCTCAGCACGATCTCTCTTGACCAGGCAGTTGAGCTCCTGTCGCTTCCCCGCGACGTCGGACCCGACGCCGAGGGCACGATGATTACCGCCCACAACGGAAAGTTCGGTCCCTACCTGAAGAAGGGAAGCGACTCCCGGAGCCTCGAAACCGAGGAGCAACTCCTCAAGATCACCGTTGAAGAGGCCGAGGCGATTTTTGCTCAGCCGAAGAGGCGCGGACGCGCCGCTGCCGCCGCTCCGCTCAAGGAGTTCGGCGAAGACCCGATCTCGAAGAAGCCCGTTGTTCTTAAGAACGGTCGCTTTGGTCACTACGTCACCGATGGTGAGATCAACGCATCACTGCGAGTAGCGGACAACATCGAGACGATCTCGCCCGAGCGAGCATTCGAGCTACTCGAAATGAGGCGCGAGAAGCTCAAGAATGATCCGCCAAAGAAGAGCACTCGTAAGGCACCCGCCAAGAAGACCACCGCGGCAAAAAAGACGACAACGACGCGGAAGCCTGCGGCGAAGAAGACCACAACTCGCAGGGCTCCTGCGAAGAAGGCCACGGAGGAGAGCGGGTCGTGACCGGCCGCTTCATCTCCTTTGAAGGCGGTGACGGATCCGGGAAAACCACCCAGATTCGGAAGCTAGCAGAACGAATCCGGCAGGCAGGCGGCGACGTTGTTGTCACCCGCGAGCCGGGAGGTACCGACCTGGGGCTGAAGATCCGCCAGGCACTGCTTCACGGCGAAGATCTGTCCCCTCGGACGGAAGCTCTCCTCTATTCAGCCGACCGTGCGCACCACATGGCAACGGTTGTTCGCCCCGCCCTCGAGCGGAGCGCCACCGTGATCACCGATCGCTTCATGGACTCCTCGATCGCATACCAGGGCGGTGCCCGCGGACTCGGCATCGATACGATCACGAAACTCAACCGGTGGGCCGTGGAGGACCTTGTCCCGGACATGACGATCCTTCTTGACCTTGATCCCGTCATTGGTGCACAGCGCGTAGGAGCCAAAAAGGACCGGCTCGAATCCGCAGGCGACGCATTCCATGCGGAGGTCCGCCAGACCTTCCTCGACCTTGCCGCCAAAGAGCCAGACCGGTTCGTGGTCGTTGACGCAAGCAGGACACCCGAGGAGATCTCCGCAGACATCGGAACGGCCTATGACCGTCTTCGATGACCTTGCAGGGCAGGAAGCGGCAATCGAAGTGCTGACTCGAGCCGCTACGGCTGCCCGCACCGGCAGCGCGGGAATGACGCACTCCTGGTTGATCACCGGGCCCCCCGGTTCGGGACGATCAACCGCCGCTAAGGCCTTCGCCGCTGCTCTCCAGTGCACCGGCGAGCCAGTGGGGTGCGGTGAGTGCTCGGGATGTCGGACAGTCATGTCCGATTCCCATCCGGATGTTGAAATTCTGGCCACAGAAGCAACGACCATCACCGTCGCATCGGTACGTGAACTCGTTTCCCACGCACAGTCAACACCGACGGTTGGCGCGTGGCGAGTCATGATCATCAAAGAGGCCGACCGCATGGTTGAGAGAACAACAAATGTTCTCCTCAAGGCAATTGAAGAGCCGCCGCCCCGTACCGTGTGGATTCTGTGCACACCATCGCCCCGCGATGTGCTGACAACAATTAGGTCAAGATGTCGGGGGCTCAATCTCGTGATCCCCGCGGCGGAAAAAGTTGCAGACCTGCTGGTGCGCCGTGACGGCATTGATCCTGACGCCGCCCTAATCGCCGCGAAAGCAGCTCAGTCCCACGTGGGGGCCGCGAAAGCCCTTGCGAGAGACCCCGGTGCGGGCGAGCGCAGACGAGAGAATCTTCGTGGCGCCTACGGGATTAGGACGGCAGGGCATGCGGCCCTAGCTGCGCAGGCACTCATCGACCGCTCGAAGGTCCAAGCGGAGGCTGAAGGTGAGAATCGTGCGGACCGCGAAATTGCGGAACTCCGCAGGACCCTGGGCCTGGCACCCGATGAAACCATTCCGCCAGCAATGAGAAGCCACTTTAAGCAACTGGAGTCCGAGCACAAGAAGCGAGAAACACGACGGATTCGCGACGCTCACGACCGCGCTCTCATCGATCTGCTATCTCTCTACCGGGACGTCCTTGTCGTACAGCTGGAGGCTGGCACCGATCTTGTGAATGTTGATTTCGAGAAGGAGATCGAAGACATCGCGGGATCGATCACGGCTGACAAAACGATTGCGATCATGGATGAAATCTCGCTGGCTCGTGAACGCATCGGAGCCAACGTTGCACCGCAGCTCGCTATCGAAGCGATGATGATGGTGATGAGGCGCTGACCGGGGGATCAATCCCCAGACAGTCTTCCGCCGTCGAGGATAGGCAGGTATCTGGTCTAGTCTGAAGGCGTGAAACGCTCTATCGCCGCCCTCGGTTCTCTGTTCCTCTTCCTCGGCGCCTGCTCATCATCTGTGCCCGGTGAAGAGCTCTCCTCTGATGGGTCTAGAGACCCCGGGGAGTCAACGGCCCCGATTCCCGAGGGTCTCGAAGCCTTCTACGAACAGGAGGTGACGTGGGAGGCTTGCGAGGAATCCGGAACAATCAACTCGGAATGCACCGAAATCACGGTTCCCCTCGACTATGACGATCCCGATGGTGAAACGATCGAGATCTCTGTCCTGAAGGCAAACGCGACAGGCGAAGCTCAAGGCTCGCTGTTCGTTAACCCCGGTGGCCCTGGAAGCTCTGGTAAGGATGTGGCGGAGAGCGCGACTTTCTATTTCAATGATCCCATTATCGAGAATTACGACATCATTGGCTTTGATCCACGCGGAGTCGGCGACTCGGCACCGGTTGACTGCATGCCCGATGATGAGCTTGGCCTCGTGCTCGATGCGAGCTACCCGGACACTGACGAAGGCTCTGCGGAGTCGCTTGAAGACACGAAAGAAATCGTCCAGTCCTGTGTCGATACCTCGGGTGACCTCCTCGAGCACGTGTCAACGATCGACGCTGCCAGGGACATGGATGTCATGAGGGCGGCACTTGGAGAGAACAAGCTCGATTACTTCGGCTTCTCCTACGGCACCCATCTTGGTGGCCAGTACGCCGAGCTCTTCCCCGACAACGTGGGACGCATGGTTCTTGACGGAGCCGTTGACCCTGCGATTTCCTCTCTTGACTCCAGCTACTTCCAGGCGGTCGGCTTCGAAAAGGCGCTGACGGCCTACGTCGAATACTGCCTGGAGGACGGGGACTGCCCGCTGGAAGGCGACACTGCTGACGAGGCCAAGGAGTTCCTCCAGGGACAGATTGAGGACAGCCTCGAAAACCCACTTCCCACGATGATTGATGACCGCTCCGTGACCCCGGGAATTTACTACACCGGTATCGCCACCACTCTCTATGCCGAAGAGTCCTGGCCCTACCTCACGGAAGCTCTGAGCATGGCAATCGAGCGGGGTGACGGAAGCCTCCTTCTGTCATTTAATGACCTCATGATCGGACGTGACACCATGTCCGGTGAGTTTATGGACAACTCCCTGGAGGCGCGTTGGGCGATCAACTGCATTGACTACCCCGCCGATGCTGATGAAGAAGCCGTTGCGGAAAACGATGCTCGACTCCACGAAGATGCTCCGACATTCGCTCCCTACTTTGAGGGTGGAGATGTCTTTTGCAACGAATGGCCGCACACGGCCGATGAGGTCCCTGGACCGTTCGTAGCGGAAGGCTCCTCCGAGATTATTGTCATCGGAACCGTCGGCGACCCGGCAACCCCATACGAGGCTGCAGTCAGCCTGGCTGAGCAACTCGACAACGGCATCCTCCTGACCTGGGAAGGGGAGGGTCACGTCGCATACGGCACGGCTGGCTCCTGTATTGATGATGCAGTGGACAACTACTTCGTCGATGGGACAATCCCCGAAGACGGATTAACCTGCCCTGCCAACTAGTCCGTCAACTACGATCCAGCGCCCCGGTTCACCCACCGGGGCGCAATCGTGTTTAGCGCCATAGCTGAGTATTTGAAATCGAGCTCCGGGCTTGGGTAAGCTCGGTTTGCTGATAACCCAGCGCCGCCTTAGCTCAGTCGGTAGAGCGATTCACTCGTAATGAATAGGTCGTCGGTTCGATTCCGACAGGCGGCTCAGCTCCGAAACCCCCGCCCTGCGGGGGTTTCGCATGTAATCGGCCCGATGACGTCATTGGCGCCTCGGGGTTTTGCCCGGCGGGTGGGAGTTATCGCGACCGATTCGATCTTTGGGTCTGTTTGCTGTTTATGGCGCCTCGTATGGTTCCAGCAGTAGCCACATCCGAACCTGCGTGGCGTCGGGCCCGAGGTAGATTGCCTGGAGTTCTTCGTCGATAGGCTTTTCCAGATAGGTCACGGCGATGACGCTGTCGCCAGTGCGAAGATCCTCGGCAAAGGCTTCATCGAAGAGCTGGTCGTTAATGAAGTCCAGGGCAGGGTCTGACGGTTGCTCGTATTCGGTGTCGTCGATGACTATGCCGGTTGGCAGTTCGGGAACACCTGGAGTGCTACCGATGTGGTCGTATTGGATCGTTACCTTGCACAGCTCCTGATTTGCTTTGCCAATATAAGAGTCTGTCAGGTTGTCGCGATATTCCTCATTCAATGCACCGGGGTCCACCCCGCATACAACCTCGTGCAGGGTCGCGTCCCACTGGAACGGCTCTTCGTCCCCGACTTGTTCTGCGGAACGGTAAGCAGGCTCTCCGAAATACCACGGCAGTGCAGGAATTGTACCGTCAGGTCCGGGTGCAACATCCCAGTCCATCGGTCCATCGGAATAGTCCGGGATTTCTACGTCATCAATATCCGGGGTGAGAGTCCGAGGCTCATAGACAGGTTCCTCCGGCTCGCTAGGCTCACCCTCCGTTGCCTCATCTGTCTCCCCAGTCTCGTCGGGCGTGGGTGACTCCGTGGCCTCGGTGGTGTTGTCGTCGGCTCCGGTGTTGTCGGTGGCATCCTCGTCGGATGTGGTTGCATCGCTACATGCGGCAACGATAAGTAGTGCTACCGCCGCAGACGTTGTCAGCTTCATTGCTCTCATGACCACCACACTACGGAACCAGGGCACACGGGGCGCGGCGAAAGATTGGTAGATACCGAGCTGGAATCTTCTGTTATCGGACTGCAGTGTTCCTATTTTCTGTCGAACTTTCCATCATCATGTTGCATGCCCCGCACGGAAATCGTTTCGGGTCCAGTGGCTTGGGACCTTTGGCCAGGTTGCACTAATTGGTGTCGTTAGGCTGATTATGAACCGCCGCTTTCGGCGTCGTGTCGGCAATTGAGAGATGAGTGATTTGCGTGCCTGCTATTCAACACATGAAGAGTGCTGGATTCATTCTGTGGGGCATTTTGTCGTCCTTTTTCGGAATCCTATTGGGTGGGATTGCCTATTGCATCGCTGTCGATTCGTGGAACTCATATTCTTACTCGTATTCCAGCCGGTCGGACGACACCATTGAAGTGCTGGTCATCTTCGGCATTGTTTTCCTATTCTTGGGTGCAGTACTGCTAACCATCGGTATCTATCGTGCGTTCCGTATGTTTGATGCGATGGGGGAAAAATTTCTTTTTGAGCCCCACGTGCAACAGTCCTATGCCTGGGGCCGCCCAGTCGATCCTAGCTTTGAGGAGAATGTGCCGGTTGGCCCGGCTCCTGGGGCTCATCGGTACCACAGTGTGAGCGCGGAGAACGTCGCGAACCAAGATGATCTCTCCGGTGCTCGAGAGCAACAGTTCCGTCCGGATTCCACGCAACAAGAGTTTTGACGCTAAGCCCTGAATGTGCGCTCTTGAATGCTCGCACCCCAACACCCTCGACGTTATCGGGTTGCTGGGGACGTAGGTCGTTCGGCGAACTCGCCCCGTAAAAAGTAAGGCCCGTCCGATCGGGACGGGCCTTACCAACTATGACACTTGGGAAGTAATGTCGTGACTTCACTCTAAGGCGCCCTTCGAGTCCTTTTCCGGGACTAAAGGCTGGGGATGATGCGCATCACGTATCCGGATGTTGACGCGTAATGGGTGCTGTACTTGATCTGCTCGGAAAGTGCTTGCCGTGGTGATGTCTTCGTCATGGTTTCCGACCCATAGCCTGACCTATTGGCGATTTCTAGCGGATTGTCGACGGTCTCACCGTGGGGAATTGTGCTGATCTGAAAGGTATGCGGTGTAGCATCGAGCCACATCCCAGGAATTCGAGGGGACCTGGGCGCGGTCTCCTACGAGATAAAAGGACGTTGATGAATACTTCTGCAGATGATCAAGCATCGCGCGACGAAGAGGTGCTTGCACGGTCGGAGCGGCTGGAGCGGCTGCCGTTTACGAAGAAACTCGGGAAGCTTCTTGGAACATCGGGTGTTGGATGGGCGCTGGACGCGATGGATGTTGGACTCATCTCCTTCATTGTCGCTGCGCTTGCTGAACAGTGGGGACTGACCGACAGCGAGAAGTCGTGGGTTTTCTCCGTCGGCTTTATTGGCATGGCAGCGGGAGCGACTCTTGGTGGTCTGCTTGCGGACAAGATTGGTCGCCGCTCTGTCTTTGCCCTCACCCTCCTGATCTACGGAATTGCAACAGGGGCTTCGGCCCTTGCTACCTCCCTCGGGGTTCTTCTGGTATTCCGCTTCCTTGTTGGCCTTGGCCTGGGTGCCGAGCTGCCCGTGGCTTCTACGCTGGTATCGGAGTTTGCGCCGAAGAGAATCCGCGGACGCGTCATCGTCTGGCTTGAAGCCTTCTGGGCTATCGGCTGGATCCTTGCCGCTCTGATTGGCTACTTCATTGTCGCCGGTTCGGATGATGGATGGCGGTGGGGCCTTGTCATTGGCGCCGTGCCCGCGATCTACGCACTTGTTATTCGTCTCCACGCACCCGAATCGGTTCGTTTCTTGGAGACCAAGGGCAAGTATGACGAAGCCGAGAAGATTGTTCAGGAATACGAGGAATCTGCCGGCCCTGAATACGAGTACACGGGACCGACCGTCCAGTCCGAGGTGGATGCTGAGAAGTACAAGCTTCCGCAGGTCGATAAGCACCTGACTATTTGGTCGCCCTCGATGAGGCGCCGCACGATTGCCCTGTGGATCATCTGGTTCGCCATCAACTTCTCCTACTACGGCGCCTTCACCTGGATCCCGTCCCTCCTGACAGCGCAGGGCTTCTCGCTGGTTAAGTCCTTCGAGTTCACTCTTATCATCACGCTGGCCCAGATCCCGGGCTATGCTCTCTCGGCCTACCTCATTGAGAAAATTGGCCGCCGTTCCACGCTCGCGATCTTCCTCGCAGGGTCTGCTGTGGCAGCAATTCTCTACGGTCAGGCGGCTGTGGACTGGCAGATCATTGCAGCCGGCATGATGCTGTCCTTCTTCAACCTCGGTGCGTGGGGTGCGCTCTACGCGATTGGCCCAGAGCTATACCCGACGACCGTCCGAGGAACAGGCACGGGAGCCGCTGCCGGCTTTGGTCGTATCGCCTCGATCATCACTCCGCTTCTTGTCCCCCTCTTTATCGGCTGGGGAGGAAACGTTCTCACGTTCACGGTCTTCTCCATTGCGTTTGCAATAGCGGCCGGGGCCGCGTTCTTCCTGCCCGAGCAAAGAGGCAAATCTATTCACTAGAAAGTTCATGAGCTAACCAGATGCTCGATGGCGAACGCCATCGACAAACGTGAATATCCCCGGCTTCATCATTTGATTGCCGGGGATATTCATTTTTCTAACTGTCTGTGTCGAGGTGGCAGCCAACGTCCTCGAAGACACGGAGGAGCACCTCGGCGTCGCCGGGCTGGAGGCGGTTCAGGAACAGTTCCTCCACCTGGGCTGAATGGAGCTGTGCCGCATCACGGAAACAGTCCCTGCCAGCATCGGTGATCGTGGCGACCGCACCACGACGGTCCGCCCT
Source organism: Flaviflexus ciconiae (assembly GCF_003971195.1). Classification (NCBI taxonomy): domain Bacteria; kingdom Bacillati; phylum Actinomycetota; class Actinomycetes; order Actinomycetales; family Actinomycetaceae; genus Flaviflexus; species Flaviflexus ciconiae. The sequence goes on from NZ_CP034593.1 coordinate 2,410,488, forward strand.
TCGACTTCGCGCGTGACGTAGCCGCGTTCCACAAGGTGCTTGATTCGGTACGTTATTCGTGAAGGAGCGAACACCATCCGGTTGGCGAGCTCGCCCATCCTCATCGAGCCCCCTGCTTCTTTCAGCAGAAGAAGCAGGTTGTAGTCGGTGAGGCTGAGATTTGCTTCGTCCTTGAGCTGCTTTTCCAAGCGGTCACGAAGAAGCGCGGTTGCTTCCCAGTAGGCGCGCCACGCCTGTCGGTCAGTGCCGTGCTCGCGGTGGGCGGGGTTCGCGGACCGAGTCCAGCGACTAACCGTTGAGGAGCTGGTCAAAGGGAATCACCTCGAGATCCTCAAGATTCGTCTCCTTCTTTTTCCGCGGGCGTGCTGGACGACCCTCGAGGAGGCTGGCGAAGCTGGCACCGGCCTTCGCGATCCGCTGATGGATCGGCTCGGTGCGAGTGGAGTCAGCTCCGCCCTCGACCCGGCCCCAGTCGTCCGAGGCGGCGAATACGCTCATGGGCGCCGTAACACCCTTGAGGTAGGCGAACAGCGGCCTCATGGCCTGGTCGATAACGAGCGAGTGGCGGGCGGTTCCTCCCGTGGCTCCCAAGAGAACCGGGGTGCCCGCGAACTCCTCCTCATCGATAAGGTCCCAGAAGGACTTGAACAGGCCCGAGTAGGAAGCCTTGAAGGTCGGGGTGACGGCAATGACGCCGTCTGCCTGCATGACCTGGTCAATAGCCTCTTGGAGCGCGGGGAGTTGTTGTGCGCGATCAGCGCGTTGGAGATGTCCGAGGCGAGGAGCCGAAGCTCAACAACGTGGACCTCGGGTACGACACCGGACCCTGACAGTGCGTCGGTGGCTGCCTCGGCGAGGCGGTCGGCCAACATTCGGCTCTGCGAAGGGTCGCCGAGTCCGCCGGAAACAACGGCGATGTGCCGTGCCTCGGGAGTGAACGGATCGGTCGATTCGAAAGCGTTCTCGATAGCTACCATCAGTTGTTTTCCATCTCCTTAGCGGCGGCCTCAAGCTTGGCCTTGCGCTCCTGTGCGTCCTCCCATGCCTTCGAGCCTTCCTTGCCTCCGGGAACCGGGTCCTCGCCAGCCTGGTGGCGCTTAACAAGGAAGTCGTGGGTCGGTGCGGAAGGAACGTCCTCAGGACGGTTCTTCTTGAATTCTTTGCGCAATACCGGCAGAACGTCTTCGCCGAAGATGTCGAGCTGCTCAAGAACGGTCTTTAGCGGCAGGCCGGCATGGTCGATGAGGAACATCTGACGCTGGTAGTCGCCAACCCAGTCACGGAACTCGAGAGTGCGGTCGATGACCTGCTGGGGCGAGCCGACGGTCAGCGGTGTCATCTCCGTGAAGTCCTCCATCGAGGGCCCGTGGCCGTAAACCGGGGCATTGTCGAAGTAGGGACGGAACTGGCGGACTGCCTCCTGCGAGTTCTTGTGCATGAATACCTGGCCACCGAGAGCGACATAAGCCTGGTGGGCCTTGCCGTGACCGTAGTACTCGTAGCGCTGACGGTAGAGGCGCACCATCTGGATGACGTGCTCCTTGTTCCAGAAAATGTTGTTGTGGAAGAAGCCGTCACCGTAGTAGGCGGCCTGCTCTGCGATCTCGGGGGAGCGGATCGAACCGTGCCACACGAAGGGGGCAACGTCGTCCAGCGGCCTCGGGGTTGCTGTGAAATTTGAGAGCGGCGTGCGGTTCTTACCCTGCCAGTCCACCTGCTCCTCGTGCCAGAGGCGGTAGAGAAGGTTGTAGTTTTCAACGGCGAGGGGGATGCCGGCGCGAATGTCCTTACCGAACCAGGGGTAGACGGGGCCCGTGTTGCCACGACCCATTGTCAGGTCGACACGACCGTCGGCAAGATGCTGCAGGTAGGCGTAATCCTCGGCAAGGCGAACCGGATCCATCGTCGTAATCAGGGTTGTCGCGGTCGACAGCGTGATCTTCTCCGTCTGTGCCGCAAGGAACGAAAGGAGGGTAGGCGGGTTGCCGGGGGCAACGAATGGCGGGTTGTGGTGCTGGCCGGTTGCGAAAACGTCGAAGCCGACCTCTTCCGCATGCTTGGCAATCTCAACGGTTGCCTTGATGCGCTCGTTCTCTGTGGGCGTCTCGCCCGTCGTGGGATCGGTCGTGACGTCACCGATTGTGAAAACTCCGAACTGCATGCTGCTCCCCTTCTCGAAAAATAGTTTAAATTTGAACTATATAAGACAACGCGGAATCTGCTGATCTATTCCCTAGCATCCCGGACGTGACAGAAGCAACAGAATTGATGTCGCTGTGGAGATGGTTAGGTGTCGACCCGGTGTAAGCATCTGTGCCTGTCGTGGATGACTGTCGTGGAGCGCGAGCGTCCGGCAAGTGCCGGAGGTGCCGGTGCTCTGTTGGGTATCCGTGCTGAGTTGGCTGCCGGGAATAGTCCGCCGTGGCCAGTTGGCACGGTTGTTCCCCCAAGTGCGAAATGACGGGACACGATGCTGCCTGGGCGATTAGCGTAAGTGTGGCGGGGAAGTCGCGAACAGAATGCAGGTGTCGACTTGCGTCTTAAAGCGTTAGGGAATTCGCCGCCACTGCGAGCCCGTTTGGGCTCGCAGAAACCTATGGAAGGGAAGCCATGATTCTCATCGTCGTTAAGTTTCCGATTAAGCCCGAGTATGCCGACCGCTGGCCCGAGATCAGTGCAGAGTTCACCGAGGCCACCCTCGCTGAGGACGGCAATAAGTTCTTTGAATGGTCAAGGTCGGTGAACGAACCGAACACCTATGTCCTCGTAGAGGGCTTCGAGGACGATGGGGCAGGGCCCCATGTCCAATCCGATCATTTTAAGAAGATGCAGGAAGAGTTCCCGCAGTACCTGACGGCAACCCCGAAGATCATCTCCCGTCAGATCGACGGCAACGACTGGGACGACATGGGGGAACTCCAGGTCGACTAGTCGAATTGCGACGGTCAATTTCTCTTGCCAACCCAGGCACAGTTCCGTCTCGCCTCGGCTAGCAGTAGCCCACAAGTCTCTGGGATGCCGGTATGGGCGGTGCGTTTGAGGCGGGAGAGTCCGCGTGGGGCCTGTGGTGGCTGGCCGGGCCGGGAAGCGGCCGACATAATTGAAGATGCCGGGATGGTGCCCGGCAGGAGGTATGTATGGAACCGCGTTTGCCCGAACCGCTAACGGGAGCGTCCCCCGTCCCCGCATTGATTGTCTCCGTTTTTGGAGCACCTTCCGAGATTCCGGCTCAGCTCGCTGAGGCCCGTGAGGCGGGTGCTGACTGCATCGAGTGGCGTGCTGACTTGAGCGATGACTGGGATGCGTGCGCGGAGCAATTCGAGGGCATCGAATTGCCCGTGATCGCCACGATCCGAACCGATCGTGAGGGCGGTAAGTTCCCGGGGCACGGCCATGACTACGCAGCCGCTGCCATGAGGCTTGCTCGCCCGCCTTTTGCTGCGATCGATGTTGAGGTTGGCAGGTCTGCCGCCTACCAGGTTGTTCCGATGGCGCACGATGCTGGTATTCCCGTCATCGCATCCCACCACGACTTCACTAGCACTCCCCGCAACGACGATATTCTGGCGACGTTGAATGACATGGCAGAGATTGAGGCGGATCTGTTGAAGATTGCCTACATGCCGAAGCATTCGGATGATACCTGGCGTCAAATGGAACTGACCCGTGAAGCAAAGGGCCGCTTCGGCCTTCCCGTTATTTCAATCTCCATGGGTCAGGAAGCCGCGTGGACGCGGGTTGCGGCTAAAGCCTGCGGATCCGTCGCAACGTTCGGAGCGCTCGGCGGAGGCTCAGCACCAGGCCAGCTGGATACTCACCTTCTCCGTCGTGTTATCGACGCGCTTGGACGTTAGACTAATCCCGTGGAGAACCTACTTGCAGTCCTGCCTTCAATCCTTGCGCTTGGCGCCTTCGCCGCGGTCATGAAGCTCATCATGAACTCGGACCGTCTCGAAAGGAACGCTGAGGCGGAGCTCGATGCTCGCGAGGCCGCGGAGGCCAAGGCCCACGAAACGTCGGCAGACTAGGTCCGCCGTCCCCCACCCGTTAACCACTGACATGGAAAGATAGGTACATGGTCTACAAACTGGTTCTGCTCCGCCACGGCGAGAGCGAATGGAACGCAAAGAATCTCTTCACTGGATGGGTTGATGTCCCACTGTCCGAGAAGGGCGTGGGAGAGGCAAAGCGCGGCGGCACGCTCCTGAAGGATGCTGGCGTTACGCCCGACATTCTCCACACCTCGCTGCTACGCAGGGCAATCTCGACCGCCAACCTCGCCCTCGACGAAGCCGATCTGCACTGGATTCCGGTCAAGCGCAACTGGCGCCTGAACGAACGCCACTACGGCGCTCTCCAGGGCAAGAACAAGAAGGAAATCCGCGACGAGTACGGTGAAGAGCAGTTCATGCAGTGGCGTCGTTCCTACGATGTTCCGCCGCCGCCGATCGAGCTCGGATCCGAGTTCTCGCAGGATCAGGAAGCCCGCTACGCAGGTGAGCCGATCCCCGCAACCGAGTGCCTCAAGGACGTCCTCGAGCGTCTTCTCCCGTACTGGGATGAGGAGATTGTTCCGGACATCAAGTCGGGTAAGACCGTCCTGATTGCCGCACACGGCAACTCGCTCCGCGCAATCGTTAAGCACCTCGACGGTGTTTCCGACGAGGAGATCTCTGGCCTCAACATCCCGACCGGTATCCCGCTCTACTACGAGCTGGATGAAGACCTGAAGCCGATCAAGGCCGGTGGCACCTACCTCGATCCCGAGGCAGCAGAAGCCGCGATCGCGGCCGTTGCCAACCAGGGCAAGTAAGTCCCCTGAAGTAGCTGAGGGCCCCCGTTCAATTGAACGGGGGCCCTCACTGTGCGTGGGTGGGATTCTCGAAGTGACTGGTTGGGTATGCCGGTGCCGGTCCCTACGGAATCCTTGGGGAGCTAGCGCTTTGTCCTGTAAAAGTTAGCGCAGGTTCCTCGAATGGATTATTGACGCTCCTCGTAGCCCAGGGCTACGTCGCCAATTGACATGTTTCGTTCGGCGTGGATACCGGTGACAAGGAACGTAATGCGGCGGGCGATCGAAACGCCGTGGTCGCCGTAGCGCTCCATGTAGCGGGCAAGGAGAACGGTGTCGATGAGCTCCTGACGCTCCATGTGCTGCTTCTCGTCAAGGATGAGGGAGAACGACTTCTGGTGAAGCTTGTCGAGAATCGAGTCCTCTTCTTCGATCCTTTCGGCGAGCTCCAGATCGTGGCTGTCGAGTAGCTCGGCAACGCGGTGGCCAACGATCGTGGCGTGCTCCGCCATCTCAACCAGCAGGTCATAGACTTCGCCGGAGTTGACGCGCTCGGGGTAGCGGCCGCGTGCAACGTAGGCAACGTGGCGCGCAAGGTCACCCATGCGCTCGAGGGTGGAAGAAATACGGAGGGCTGAAACAACGGTACGAAGATCTGCTGCGACGGGTGCTTGACGGGCGAGGAGGGAAATTCCCATCTCGTCGAGGTTGCGCTCGAGAGCATCGATCCTCTTGTCGGCGTCGATGACCTGCTCGGCAAGCGCTAGATTGGCGTTCTTGAGGGACTCGGCGGCCCCCTCCATTGAGCGCGCAGCTTCGCGCCCCTGCTTGAGCAGATCGTCGCCGAGCTGCTGCATTTCCTGCTTGAAGATCTCGCGCACTTTGACTCCTTGATGTTGGTGATTCTGGAGTGGGTAAACAATTTCCGAGCTTGATCTCATCATAGCCGGGTTAACTACTTGTAAGGATGAGGTAAACAGAAAGTCATTCACGTGGAACTAGATGGGTGATTCTTGCTTTGACGGTCTAGTCTGGAAGCATGCCTGCCTCTGGGATCGTCTACATGATCGTTGCAGCGCTCCTAGGAATTGTTGTAGGAGCCTACACCATGCATGCCTACCGGTCGTCACGAGAGGGTCAGAAAGGCATGGAAGTTGACGAGCCCGGGCCGTCGGAAGGCGACGTGCAGGCTATCCTTTCGGCCATGCCGCAAGCCCATATCCTTCTGAACCGCATGGGAGATGTTGAGCGCGCCTCCACGGTTGCCTATTCCCTCGGGTTGGTCCGCGGATCACGTGTTACTCGCTCCGAGATTGCTACCGCCGTTGCCGAGGTCCGCGAGAGCGGGGAAGCTATGGATATGGAAGTGTCGATGCGGCGGTCCTTTGAGGAGGCCGGCAAACTCATCCTGTCCGTCCGGGTAGCGCCGATGAGCGGAAACCGTTTCCTTGTCCTGTTCTTTGATTCCACGGAAGCGAAAAGACTGGAAGAAACAAGGCGCGACTTCGTTGCCAATATTTCTCACGAACTAAAAACACCGGTGGGAGCGATCGGATTGCTCGCTGAAACCATCGAGGAATGTGCGGACGAACCTGAGAACGTCATTATGTTCACCGAGAAGCTGCAGAGGGAATCTGTGCGCCTTGCTTCTCTCGTGCAGGACATCATTGAACTGTCCCGCCTTCAAGACGGTGCCGCGCTCGTTAATTCCGAGCTCGTTGATCTGGGTCAGGTGATCTCCGAGGCGATCGACCGCTGCCGCGTTGAGGCCGACAACCGAGGTATCTCCCTCGTGTCCGCGCCGGTGGAGCAGGCGACAGCTTTCGGTGACAAGTCGCTACTGACAACAGCGGTACGCAATCTCATCGACAACGCGATCCGGTACTCGAACGAGGGCGGTCGCGTTTCAATTGGGCTGAGCGAACTCGATGGCGAAATGAGGATTGCTGTCGTTGACCAGGGCGTTGGCATCTCCACCGAGCAACGCGAACGCGTCTTTGAACGTTTCTACCGTGGCGATGAGGCCAGGACACGGGATACTGGTGGTAGTGGCCTTGGCCTTTCAATCGTTAAGCACGTCGCAGCCGACCACGGCGGGCGTGTCACCCTGTGGAGCGAGCCAGGTAAAGGCTCGACCTTCACGTTCATCGTTCCAGCGGCGTATGCGAATACGCCGGACACCAAGGAAGAGGTAATCCGATGACTGCGATTCTGCTCGTCGAAGACGAAGCGTCCTACCGAGACACTCTCGCATTCAAGCTCCGCCGTGACGGCTACGAAGTTGTCGCCGTCGGGACGGTAAGGAGGCTGTGGACAGCTTCGACCGGGTCGAGCCCGATATTGTCCTTCTCGATCTCATGCTCCCGGGCCTCAGCGGCACCGAGGTGTGCAGGCAGATCCGCCAAAAGTCCTCCGTCCCCGTCATCATGCTGACCGCGAAGGACTCGGAGATCGATAAGGTTGTTGGCCTGGAGATCGGGGCCGACGACTACGTGACAAAGCCCTACTCGTACCGCGAGCTCGTGGCCCGCATGAGAGCCGTGCTACGTCGCGGAGCAAGCGAGGACTCCGGCGAAGAAGAGGTGTCGCTGTCCGTCGGTCGGGTCACGATGAACACCGACCGCCACGAAGTCCACATCGACGGCGAGACGGTCGCCATGCCGCTGCGCGAATTCGAGCTTCTCGAGCTCTTCATGCGGAACCCGAACCGTGTCCTCACCCGAGGTCAGATCATTGACCGGATTTGGGGCCCGAACTACATTGGCGACACAAAGACCCTCGACGTGCACGTGAAGCGCGTGCGTTCAAAAATTGAACTGGATCCTTCGAAGCCCCAGATGCTGAAGACCGTTCGTGGCCTCGGCTACAAGCTGGAAGCCACCGAATAAGACGAAATAACAAGCCGGGTGGGCGGGGAGTATTCGTGCTCCTGGCCCACCCGGTTCATGTTTGACGAGGGAATGCTTGCTCGCGGGATGTGGTCGAGCAACAGATTGCTTACGCGTTGCTTCGCCACCGCGTGGTGACGGCGAATGCGCGCGGGAATACGCCCGCACGACGGAGGTACTCCTTATGACCGACGTTTGTGGAACGTGGAAGGCCCCGTCAGTGACGGGGCCGACCGAAGAAGAGTGTCAGTGTGGCTAGTCGCACTGCGCGTCAGGGAAAGCGTCCTCATATCCCGATGCACATGCCGTGATCACGGGGATCGTGGCGGGGGCTTCTGCACCACCGGCAGTGACAATGGCGTCGACGTTGTAGCCCGGCTGGAAGTCGCCTTCGATCAGGATGAGCTCATCGTTCTCCGCGAGTTCAGCGGTGCTGAAGTTCAGGTGGGAGCTAGCTTCGACGTCGAAAGACTCGGTGATGTCACCGCCCGAGATCTCTGCGGTGACGGCCTCCTCGGAGCGGTTGTTGACGAGGCCGTAGAGAACGCCTTCGCCGTTGCCGTCCGAAATAATCATGAGGTTCTCGAACACCACGTCGGAATCAAGGTGGACGCGGATGCCATCAGACGGTGCGTACGGCTTCTGAGTGATCGCCTCGGTTGTCATCGAGCATGCTGCCGTTGTGAGTAGCACGAGAGCGCCGGCGGCGGTAAGACGCTTAAGATTCACATGACCTCCTATGTCAGTTCCCCAGAATAGCGTACCGTGCGCGCTCTGATTGGCGAATAGTAGACGAATACTCGGATCCTGTGAGCCGGATTGTGCGTGATGCTAGAATAGATTTCTAGTTGGGCTCATTCCGTGAAAGGCTTTCTATTTATGTCGCTTAAGATCGGCGAGACTGTTGTCTACCCGCACCATGGGGCTGCTTACATTGAAGACATCGAGACCAAGGTCATCGATGGCGAAGAACTGAAGTACCTTACGTTGCGCGTGATCCAGGGAGATCTCGTCATCCAGGTTCCCGCCGCCAGCATCGAAGACGTTGGCGTTCGTGACGTCTCGAACGAGGCAAAGCTCGAGCAGGTCTTTGAGGTCCTGCGCGAGGAAATGACAGAGGAGCCGTCGAACTGGTCCCGTCGCTTTAAGGCGAACGGTGAAAAGCTCACGAGCGGGGACGTCATCAAGGTCGCCGAAGTTGTTCGTGACCTGACGCGCCGTGACGAGGACCGTCACCTCTCGGCAGGTGAAAAGCGAATGCTGACCCAGGCCCGCCAGATCCTCGGATCCGAGGTCGCCCTGGCAAAGGACATCAACGAGGAAGAAGCATCTGACCTCCTCGACGAAATCCTCGGCTGACATGACCACCGCCGTTGTTGTGACGGCCGCCGGCATGGGGACCCGACTCGGGTTCAACATGCCCAAAGCACTCGTGCCTTTGCACGGGCGCACACTCATTGAGCGGGCTTTGGATGGTGTCATCGCCTCCGGCATTGCCGACCAAATCGTCGTGACGATCCCGCCGGGTACGGAGGATGTGTTCTCCGGCCTGGTCGGAAACGACATTGATATCGTCCCCGGAGGGGACACCCGCCAGCAGTCCGTCAAAAACGGCATTGACCAAACGGGCACTGCCGACATCATTCTCGTTCATGACGCGGCACGTTGCCTAACCCCACCTCCCGTGATCGTCCGCGTGCGAGACGCTATTGCCGCAGGGCAGGCTGGGGCCGTTCCGGGGCTTCCCGTGACCGACACGGTTAAAGTGGTGCGCCCCGAACCTCCGTACGAGCCCGTTATCGACACGCTTGAGCGGAGTGTTCTCCGCGGGGTGCAAACCCCGCAGGGCTTCAACGGCGAGATTCTCCGCGAGGCCCACGAGATCGTGTGGCCAGGCGTTGATGGCGCGCCGGACGATGCGAGTCTTGTCGAATACCTGGGCCACGATGTTGTCATTGTTGAGGGAAGCCCCCTGGCCATGAAAATTACGACCGTGCTTGACCTTAAGCTCGCTGAGCTCCTCCTGAGGGAAGAGACAAAGGAAGAAGTATGAGGGCAGCCACCGCGATTGACGTACACGCGTTCTCTCGGCAGCCGCGTCCCCTCATGCTTGCATGCCTTGAGTTTTCCGACACCGGGGGCCTGGCCGGACACAGCGACGCCGACGTTGCCGCGCACGCGGCTGCCGATGCTCTCCTCATTGCCTCCGGAATCGGGGAACTCGGGACGGTCTTCGGAACCGACAGGGAGGAATGGGCGGGGGCCTCGGGCTCTGTCCTCCTGGGGGAAGCAGTCCGCCTGGTCAGTGAAGCAGGTTGGCAGATCGAGAACATCTCGATCCAAATCATTGGCCAAAAACCCCGTTTTGCTCCGCGCCGGCTTGAGGCGCAAGAAACCATGTCGAGCATCGTCGGAGCACCCGTACTTCTTTCCGCAACAACGACGGACCACCTGGGGGCACTGGGACGCGTTGAGGGTATCGCTGCCCTGGCGACGGCTCTTCTAACCGACTGAGTACGTGAGATAGTCAGCTAGTTTGCTGGTGCCATCAAGAACGCCAGCCACGGCGCCCCAAGCATGCCAATAGGTCGGTGACGAAGTTCGCCAACGAGCGGCCGTGAACGGCGGCACGAGGACCACGGTGTGCGCCGCTGTCCCAGAAAACTTAGTGGGCGCGGCGCGGAACTCACCGCATCGCGCCCACACCTTGGTTAAACTCAGCCTTTCGGCGGGCAGCCAAGGTTGAGCGCTTACTATTCCTCGAAGGCGGCCACGTTGTCGCGATTCTTACGCTCGGGCTTGATCAGGAAGAACGTAAGGAAGCCGGCGAGGAGGACGACGACGATGCCGAGGATGCCAAAGTAGGCGGCTTCGTCCTTCGTGATGTCGAGAGCGGTAGCTCCGATGGTGATTGCCATGGAGTAGAGGAAGGGCGAAAGGAACGAGACGGCACGGCCCGTCGTTGCATAGAGGCCAAAGATCTCGCTTTCCTCACCGGCGGGGATGATCCGGGCTAGGTAGGTACGGGAACTCGACTGCGTGGGACCAACGAAGACGCAAAGGAGAAGTCCGCAGATCCAGAAGACGATTGTTCCGGCGTCGTGGAGGAAGAAAATGAGGAGCCCGAGAGTCACCATTGACGTGAGAGAGAACAGGATGACGGGGCGGGAGCCGAAATAATCGTCCGCATAGCCAAAGGTAATGGTAGCGATGCCGGCGACGAGGTTTGCGGCGATACCGAAGACGAGGACCTCGCCATCGGAGAAACCGAAAGCCTTAGCAGCGATCACGCCACCGAAGCTGAACACACCTGCGAGACCATCGCGGTACAGGGCGGAGGAACCAAGGAAGTAGACGAGCGAACGATCCTTGCGCCACAGGCGGGCAATCGAAGCAAACAGCAATTTGTAGGAGCCGATGATTCCCACCTTCTCCGTCGTCTTCGGCACCGTATCGGAAGCGGTCCGCATAAGAGGGAAGGAGAAGATAAGGGTCCAGATGGCACAGAGGACCATGGACACGCGGATCTTCATCCCATCATCGGATGTCACCCCGAACCAGCCGACTTCGGGCCGATGATACCCAAGTAGAGGATTAGCATCAGTACGATTCCACCGACGTACCCCAGTCCCCAACCGATCCCCGAGATCTTGCCGCGGTTCTGCGGAGTGGAGATATCGGTCAGCATGGCGTTGTAGACGACCGATCCGGTGTCGAACGCAATATTGCCGATCGCAAGCAGAAGCAGACCCAGCCAGAGATAAGACTCCTCCGGGCGCACCAAGGCGAGCCCGGCCGTCGCCAGAATGGTGATCGTGGTGGTGAGAGTAATAAGGCTACGGCGTTTGCCGGAGCGGTCAACGGACTGACCCATCACGGGGGCGATGATGGCGACAATGATGCCGGCCGCTGTCATCGTGTAACCAAAGTTCGTGTTGGCGTCGGGGCCAAAGAAGTCGCTGTTGACGATGTAGACCGAGAAGACGAAGGTGGTGACGACCGCGTTGAAAGCTGCCGAAGCCCAGTCCCAGAGGGCCCATGCCGTAACCTTGCCGCGCGTCGTTCCGCTTGACGAAATGCTCATTCCTGCACCGTAGCGCCTGAAGGTTGCCAGAAAGTAATGAATGGCGAAAATCCCGTCCCCGAGTCGTGTGGATCCCGAGGTTATCCGGGTAACCTAGAGGTGTGACTCTGGAAATACATGACTCAGCGACAAAGACTCAGCAGGTGTTCGAACCCCGCACCCCGGGCAAGGTCGGAATCTACCTGTGCGGAGCCACCGTTCAAGGAGCCCCCCACATTGGGCACCTGCGGTCGGCCCTCGCCTTCGACGTGCTGGCACGCTGGCTCATCAGGTCCGGGTACGAGGTAACAACGGTCCGTAACGTCACCGACATTGACGACAAAATCCTCGCAAAGTCAGCGGAGGCAGGCTGGGAGTGGTGGGCCTGGGCCTACCGTTTCGAACAGGAATTTGCCGACGCGTATCGTGCACTGGGAGTTCTGCCTCCCACATACGAGCCGAGGGCAACCGGCCACATCACCGACATGATCGACCTTATCCGCCAGATCATCGAGGCGGGCCATGCCTACGTAGGAGATCCCGGGAACGTCTACTTCGACGTGGGATCCCTCCCGGACTACGGTTCGCTGACCCGTCAGAGCCTGCGGAACATGACCGTGGACGAAGACGAGGTCGAGGCCGACAAGAGGAACCCGCACGACTTTGCCCTGTGGAAGGCACCGAAGGAAGGCGAACCAGAAACGGCCGCATGGGATAGCCCCTGGGGTCGGGGCAGGCCCGGATGGCACATCGAATGCTCCGCCATGGCAGGCCGCTACCTCGGTGACGACTTCGATATTCACGGGGCGGAATCGACCTGCGTTTCCCTCACCACGAAAACGAGCAGGCACAGTCGCACGCCGCTGGACGTGGATTTGCGAAGTACTGGATGCACAACGCCTGGGTGACGGTAGACGGCGAGAAGATGAGCAAGTCGCTCGGCAACTCCCTCATCGTCTCCGAGATTCTTAAACAGGTCTCCGCCCCGATCCTTCGCTTCGCGCTCACAACGGTGCACTACCGGTCCACCGTTGCCTACTCGCCATCCACGCTCTCGGAAGCCACAACCAACTGGGAGCGACTCTCGGGATTCCTCGCCCGGGCCGCCGAAACCGTTGGCGAGGCCGACGCTGACCGAGTTGCCTCCCTGACCGCAGAGCATATGCCCAAGGAATTCCGGGAGGCCATGGACGACGATCTCAACGTCTCCGCAGCCATGGCAGTCATCCACGACCACGTGACAAAAGCAAACGTGGCACTCGGCGCCCGCGACGATGTTGCGGTAGCCGAAGCCCAAATCATTATCCGCGCCATGCTGGACGTCCTCGGGCTCGACCCCAGGTCCCCGCAGTGGCTCCAGTCCGGCTCCAGCTCGCACGATGAGGCGCTCGCGGTCCTCGTCCAGGAGGTCCTCGACCAGCGCGCCAAGGCGCGTGCCGACAAGGATTGGACAATGGCAGACAGGCTTCGCGATACGCTCGCAGAGGCCGGCATTACCGTAGAAGACGGCGCGGACGGCGTCCGCTGGCACGTCAAGGAGAATTCATGAGCAACCACAGGCCCGCCAACAAGAAGGGCCCGAAGGTCGGCTCCGGAGGAGTGCGCCGTCGGCGACTCGAAGGACGCGGCCCCACGCCGAAGGCGGAGGACCGCGAATACCACGTCGCCCACGCCAAAAAAAAGGCACGGGAGGCCGAAGAGAAACGACAGGAAGCAATCAAGCTTGCTCGCGCCGGAGGTAAGCTCCCGGCCTACCTCAAGCTTGAGGCTGGCCATGAACTGATCTCGGGGCGCAACCCCGTCCTCGAAGCTGTTCGTGCCGGAGTGCCTCTGACCCGCGTTTTCGTGGTTCCCGGCGGCACCGTTGACGAACGCATGGAGGAGGCGGCGCGGACCGCGGCCGGCCGGGGGGCGCCCGTTGTTGAGGTGAGCCGCGGACACCTGGACACGATGACGGAGAAGGCCGCCCATCAGGGTATCGCCATTGAAGTCCCGCCCTATGACTACACGGATATCGATACCGTCGTCTCCGACATTGCGGAAGCCGACAAGACCGGTCTCATTCTCGCTCTTGATTCGATTACCGACCCGCACAACCTCGGTGCGGTGCTCCGCTCGGCATCGGCCTTCAACGCCGATGCCGTTCTCATCACCGAGAGACGCTCCGCCGGGGTTAACGGAACGGTGTGGAAGGTGTCGGCAGGTGCGGCCGCCCGCGTGCCCGTCGCACGGGAAACAAACCTGGTTCGCACCCTCGATCATTTGAAGTCGAACGGCTACTTCGTTGTGGGGCTCGCCGGCGAGGGCGATGTCATGCTCGATGACCTTGAGCTTGCCGATATGCCACTCGTTCTTGTTACCGGATCCGAAGGGAAGGGTCTATCCCGTCTCGTTCGGGAAACGTGTGACCAGGTCTGTTCCATCCCGATCTCGGGTGAAATGGAGTCGTTGAACGCAGCGGTGGCTACGGGTATTGCCCTCTACGAAGTGGATAGGCGAAGGAGGAAGGCAACAGCATGACCATGTGGCGCCCCGTCAGCGGGGATATCTACGGCCTCGACCCGATTCTCTTCAACGAAGAGGCGTTCCAGGAATTTTTCGCCAAGGAACGGGTGCTGGCGCGAGGTAAGAACATCGAAAACGGCCACTATGAGATTGAGCTTGCCGTAACGGGACGACGCAGGCGCGTCGCCGTTCTTGACGACGAAGGCTACGTCATTCCAGGCATGCCACTGTCGGAGCTCGTCGATACGATGGATGCGACGCTCCGCAAGGTCCAGATCGTCATCGATGGCGAGGTCCGCTACGGCGATATCGACCTCGGATCCCTCCCCGCCGATCTGGCTGAGGATGTTGCCTTCTTCCAAGAGGGAGATGATGGACTGACCGGGGTCGCGCAGACACCTGAAGAAGCTACGTCGGAGACGGCGGACGCGGAGGAAGATGAAGAGCTACCGGATGCTCCGTTGCTCATGCTGACCGACATTGTTCTCGCGGAGATTCCCGCGCTTGCAGCGGTCTCCAAGGTGACGATGGCAGCGATTCCGCACGGCACAATCAACGCGATAGTGGGGGAGAAAGCCGTTGACCCGAAGCGGCTGATCCTGCCGAAGCCGGTCTTCCACCTGACTCTCCGCACCCAGGGTGAAGGCGCCCCCGTCCTGACGGTCACGCTCGACAACCAGCGCACCCAGAGCTGGACCTGGGACGGTCAGCTCCCCATCCTCGACTGGATGAACGAATATGACGGGGCACGCGAATTTGCCGACGAACACCTGGGCGCCGGTGCACTCGCCAGACGATGCGTCCTCGAGATCGAAGATGGCTCAGCCATGGAAGTGCGGGATGCTCTCCTGTCGAACAAGAAGCTTGGCCCGGCCTTCTTCGTTCAGGCCATGGGCTTGCGCCCCGAGATCCTCGATGTTCTCGACGGTCGAATGAAGGTGAATGAGCTGCAGGACGCGGAAGTGTTCGAGCAGGCCACGTTTGCGAAGGCCCTGCGGGAAGCGCTTGCCCTTGAAATCTCGGGCCACGGTGTTGCCAAGCCCAAGCTGTGGGCAACCTACCGGAAGGTCTTCCTCGACAACCCGGGGCTCCTCAACGCCGCCGCCTCCATCCAAGCAGCCCTCGGCGGGTCCATCTTCGTTGGTGCCCTCCAAGCGAAGGGCCGGAAGGCACGCTGGGGTGCTGGCGCCGGAGCTCTCCTCATGGTGAATGCGGTCTCCCGAATTCTCACCACCCAGTTCATTCAGGAATCGCTCGAGCAGAGTGAGGCCGTCCAGAAGCTAGCCGCGGCTGCCGCCGAGGAAGCGAGGACCGAGGAACGCGCTCGTATCCAGCAAGAAGCCGCGAGTGCAAGTGCAGAGACTGCGCAGACCCCGGGCTCCGCAACCGCACAGACACCGGAGGATAGCGATGAGTGACGACCAGATTGAAGCATTCTGGACCCGTGCAATAACGAAGGCGCGGATCAATCAGTTCGAAGTCGTGACAGGCCCAGATCGGGACTCGGCACTCACACCGCCCGCGTGGTCACTGGACGATGAGACGGTGGAAGCGGCCCTGCGTGACGGCAAACTTGTTTTGATGTCGGCGGCCTCCCAGCACGAGGTCCTTCCAAAAGCGTGGGGCCTATCGATCCTCCTGTGGGAAGACGAGACACCCGCGGCACTGGTGCAGACCACCGAGGTCACGGTCCGCACCAAGGAAGAGCTCGATGCGGAAGAGACAATCGGTGACTGGGCCGCGGTTCGCGACACCATCCCTGCGGGGGCATCCGTCGTTGTCGAAGTCTTCAAGGTTCTTGCCGACAATGCGTAAGACCAGCATTCTCGCCGTGTGCGCTCTGTTAATTGGTGCATGTGGGACGGATGCTGAGGAAGAACCGACAACCAGGTCGTCGGCAACGTCCACCCCGATCGAGTCGGCGGGGCCGTCCGGTGATGCCACGTCGAGCAGTGCTCCGGCGCCGTCTGGGACGACAGAATCCGACGACCCGGTTGCCACGGAGGAGCCGCTGACACTTCTCGTGGTTGGACTCGATGCTGACTCGGGGTCGCAACGAGCAGACGTCACGATGCTTGTCCGCATTGATGGCGACCGCGAGCATCTGACCGCCATGTCGATTCCGCGTGACACCTGGGTGGAGATCCCGGGCCACGGTGAAAACAAGATCAATGCCGCCTACGCGTTTGGGGAAGAAGAACTCCTGTCGCAGACGGTTAGCGACCTGTACTCCGCGGAAATTGATCACGTCATGGCTGTGGACTTTGAAGCGTTTACTGAACTGTCCAGCATCCTTGGACCCATCGAAGTGGAGACAGCCGACGGTGTTGTCACCTTGGAAGGTGAGGAAGCCTTGAGTTTTGTGCGGGAACGGAAGTCGCTTCCCGCCGGAGACTTCGACAGGGTCCGCCGCCAGCAGGCATTCCTCGCGGGGGTCTCGCAGTCCCTTCGCGAAGCCGGTCCCGCCGAACTCGCTCAGCTAGCAGAGCTCGCAGGGGAGTACATCGAGGTAGATGGACGCAGTGGGATCAGTGCACAGGCGCTACTTCTCAGCCTGCTCGATGATGCTGCGGGAACCGAGCAGGTTTTCTTCTCCGCACCCCACGCCGGAACCGGCTGGTCCGAGGACGGTCAATCAATCGTTCTCGTCGATGCTGAGGAAACCCAGCAGATTGCAGAAGCCTACGAGTCCGATACCGTTGCGGAGTGGGTTGAAGAATCCCAGGCAGAAACGCTCGACAGCAGGCCGGTCAACTAGGGACGAAACTGCTGCAGGGCGGCTTGGCTGATGCGTAGGGCGGAGTTGTAACTATTTCTGGAAGCGAATAGGCGTGACCGGAGTTGATCAGCGCTCGACGGTTACGCAGTTCTCGGGCTGGTGAGTTCCTGCCCGGCGGACAACTCGGCAATCTCACCGTCGGGACGAAGCTCTGTGAAGTCCTCGCCGAGAACAACATCGAGAACCTCCGTTGTGGTTGTGCCGTCAAGGAGAACCGTCGCGGTGGGGAACATGCGGGCGAGGGAGTAGGCCTGCGGAAGGGCCCCGAGCGACGAGTAAATGACGACGGGGGCCTGAGGAGTTTCCCCACCCCAGTTCAGTTCGTCGGCAACAGCAACGCCATGTTCGGTGAGCTTCCCAGCGACCGTCGCGGCCAAGCCAGTGCGTGGGCTTGCGTTGTAAACCTTGACGGTGATCGAAGTGTTTTCCACCGCCTGGGTGCCGGCAGGAATACAGGGGACAACGTTGTCCTGAGCATCTTCTTCCGCAGTGAACTCGCGGTTCATCGGGAAGGGAACGATTCCGGTGAACCAGAGGAGCCCAAGAAGGAGCAGGAGGGAAAGCAGCAGGCCGATACTGCCGAAGATGACAGTCTGACGCTGCTGCAGGCGCTGACGGTAGCTCGTTCTTTGATGAGAGTTCACCCCTCAACGTTATCCCACGCGAGTAATCGGTGGCTTCCAGACACGGTTTCTTCAGTAGGATAGATGACCGATAACCGAAAATTTTGACCAAGGATACTACTCCCCAAGTTCGACGATGAGCGAGGGGCAGAACATTCCTAGAATGATCGGGACCAGGGGAGGTGTGTGTGCGAGGAAAAGGTTTCATCGCTGCTCTCGTACTTGTTCTAGCGGGCTGCGGTTCGGTTGCGGACGAGGAGGGCGAAAGCGCACCCTCACGGACTGGGACACGTGATACCCCCACCGCTTCTGAGGAAAACCCGGCAGTACCTCCCGCTGCCGAAAGCCCCGCTACGCCAACGGGCGCCGTTGAAGACACAACCGTATTCCCCTCCGAAACGGGATCCTCCAACGGCAGCATGTCAGACAGTCAGGACGACAGTAGCGACGGTAGCGAGCCGGAAATGAATGAGGCTCCGACCGTTGAGCCGGAGGAAACCAGTAGCGCCCAAGATAGCGGAGCTATGGGACTTAAAGTTGCCTCGTCCAATCCCGGTTTCCTCATCGGCGACAGGTTCACAGTTGATGGCGAAGTCTATCGACGACTGGTCATGCCCGATGACTACGAGAACATTGTTCAGGACTCGGTCCTGAGCGACTCCGATCTGACGATTCCCGAAGAGAACGTCATCGATGCGCTCCTCGTGACCGGACGGTTCGCAGGCGAAGAACTAGCGACCTCCGAACTGGCCTTCGACTATTCCGAAGAGAATGCTCGTGCCTGGCTCGAAGAAAATGCGGACCTTTTCGTCCAGCCCGACCTTGTCGAGGCGGGGCTACTCGACACCGAGTCCCCCAATAATTCGCTTGCTCTGCTCTACACCAACAATGGCTGGGACAGGGGAGTGCCCGAACGGGTAGCCCGAGTACAGAACCTTCACGTCGAGCTTGCCGATATTGAGCAGGACGGACAAAACCTCACCATCACCCACTCGGTATCGTTCGAAGCCAAGGTTGACGGTGCTGGCGGACTTGACGGTACGTTTGTTGAGAAGACCCGACTGACTGCCACCTACGAAGTGACTCAGGTCGATGGCGAATGGAAGATCGCGGACTACACGACCTCCTGGCAAACCCGCTACTGACGCGGCGGCCATGGCACGGGGGTTGCTCCGCCGAAAGTGCTTAGGCGCAGTGGAGACGGTCGAGTAGCTTCGCCAGAAAACTATGAACTATTCGACTCGCGTCAACGTTGCGGCAAGATGATCAGTCATGGGCTGTCCCACCGCCGCCATGCCGAACCTCATCTCCAACACATCGCCCGATAACGTGTACTTCCGAGTCGTGGCATCAACGCGTTTCGCAGAAGAAGAGTTGTGGAGAGTTGACGTCAGGGAAATTTCGAAGCCTGCCTCTCCTTCCACCAGCGTTCCTTCCGCAAGTTCTGTCTGACCCGTCGGGAGGGCAAGAATGAATTCCACGTTGCCGGGGGACGGGATGCGGAGATAACCCGTTTCGGTATGAAGGGGAGTGCCGGTCGGCGACCAGGTCTTCTGCTGATAGTGCAGGAACGGCTTCCCGGTGTTCGTGAAGGTCAGTTCCTCCACGTAATCGAAAGTCTTGATCGTTGGATAAAAGCCCTGGCCAGGCCCCTTCCAAACGCCGACGAGGGCGGCGACGGGTTTCAGGTTTGCATGAAGGTCCATGACCACAATCCTAATGAGAACGGAACCGCCTGACTCGGACATCAAGAGTTTGCCCGGATAGCTACCAATGGTGGGCTACCCGGGCAAACGAAATACTCGTTTTAGAACGACGTAGGTGGTCCTACCTCGAGCTGAAGCTCCGAGAAAACTCAGCGGCGCCGCGGCGGCTGGAGCCGTTAGAGCGGCCCCTAGCTAATCCAGACCGGTTACCGGATCCGCGTGCACCCTGCTCGGAGTGGCCACCGGAACCGTGTGCTCCGCGGCCGCCACCGGAGCGGCCGCGTCCGCGTCCGCGTGAATCGGCCTGGTTACGAGAGTCTGATTGTCCGCGTGAGGGTGCTGAGCGTTTGCCTCGGGAAGACCCGGACGAGCGGGGCTTGGTGGAGGCCTGCTGGGTAGGTTGGGGTGCCTTGCCCGAACGATCCGCGGCTTCTTCGGGAGAGAGGAAGGCGCGCTTGCCGGGTGCAAGATCGAAGAGGATCGGGTGATCCGGGTGAGCATTGGTGAAGGTCGGGCTAATCTTCGCCTTGCGGAGAAGGGAACGAACATCGTTCCGCTGGTCGGGTAGCTCGATGGTGATAACCGTGCCTGCCTTGCCGGCGCGTGCCGTGCGGCCCGACCTGTGCAGGTAGGCCTTGTGCTCAACCGGCGGATCCGCGTGGATGACGAGTGCAACATCGTCAACGTGAATGCCACGAGCGGCAATATCGGTCGCAACCAGGGTCTTCACCTGTCCGGAGTGGAAGGCCTCGAGGTTCCTCGTGCGTGCGTTCTGCGACAGGTTGCCGTGCAAATCAACGGAGGGGATACCCAGGCGGATCAGCTGCTTGGCGAGCTTCTTCGCTCCGTACTTCGTGCGAGTGAAGATAATGGAATTGCCGGGTGCGGCCGCCAGCGAGGCGATGACATCGGTCCGGTCCTCGCCCGTCACTCTCAGAACATGATGCTCCATCGCGCTGACGGGGGAGAGCGCCGAATCTGCCTCGTGGGTGATCGGGTCGTGCATGAACTCCTTGACGAGGGTCGAAACCCCGGCGTCCAGCGTTGCCGAGAAGAGAAGACGCTGGCCCTGCTTGGGAGTTGCCCTCATGATCTTCCGGACATTGGGAAGGAATCCCATGTCAGCCATGTGGTCCGCTTCGTCGATCACGGTGACCTCCACGTTTGAGAGATCGACAAGCTTCTGGCCCATGAGGTCGAGAAGCCGGCCCGGGCAAGCAATGAGAATATCGACGCCGCGGGCCAGCGTGCGGGCCTGCGGATTCTGGTTTACTCCGCCAAAGACAACGGTCGAGACCAGCTTGGTTCTCTGCTCGAGAACAAGAAGGGAGTCATGCAGCTGTGTTGCGAGCTCGCGGGTTGGAGCAAGAATCAGGGCACGAGGCTTCTTGGACTGTCGGCGGCCCTCCGTCTTTAGGAGACGAGCAACAACAGGAATGAGGAAAGCAAAGGACTTGCCGGAGCCGGTTCGGCCACGGCCGAGAACGTCGCGGCCCTTGAGCGAATCCGGGAGGGTTGCTTCCTGGATCGGGGTCGGGATCGTGATGGCCTCGTTCGCAAGAGCGGAAACGAGGTTGTGGGGCACGCCAAGGCGTACAAAAGTGGATGACATGTAAAGAGCTACCTATCGGGAGTTGTCTCACCGGGGCGTCATGTAAAAGTAAGGGCGTCATGCAGAATTTTGATTGACCTGCGCGCCAGCGGCCCGGGGTAAGACTGAGCGGACCGATGACTGGATGCTATCAGTGCATGAAGTGTGAACGAACGTTCGGTGCTGATCGTCACCATTGATGGTTCGTGTGCGAAGCCTGTTTCAGGGACACAACTGACACTGCGAACCGGTCTGAAATGGGTGTGGACCTTTACCGGGCGGCAGTGTTGAATAGCTCACAAAGGTGCTGGCTCATCCGGGGAGGGACCATGGGGCTCACCAAGTATCAGACAGGCGGTTCTACCTCGTGGGCTACGGAGCCCCTGAAGGCCGCGTTGACCGAGATCGTGCGTGCCATTGGGGTTTCCGACGTGCGGATTAGTGCCTACCAAGAAAATGGGGTGGGTTGGCACAAAACCGGTGAGGCTGGGGATGTTCAGCCCGGCCGTCAAGATAATCCGTCCTACCCCGACACGGTCGACGTCATGAACGAGATCGTCAAGTACGTGGTCGCCAACTGGGATCGGCTCCACGTTCGGTACGTGGCTGCGCTGGGATGGGAATACGGCGGAAGCTGGGGTGGGCCCGAGAGAAAACGCCGCCAAGTTACAGACTATGGGGGATCCGATCCCTTCCGCGACCATCATGTCCACGTCGACTTCACGTCCGGCCGAATCCCTGGAGCTAACGCCGGCATTGCCGTTGGGTGAAGTGCCTCGGGTTTTGTTCCGTTTGAGTAGATGGGAATATTTTGGACCATGCCGAAGGGGTTTGATCAGGATGCGAAAGACCGCGTTGTTGGCTTGGTGGAGGACCGCATTTTGGCGGAGAGAATTTTCGACGTAGGAAGCGTGCACGTTTGTGGCGCCCAAACTGGGTGTCTTGTGGCACACGGCCCGATAATGGACGCAAGTAGCTCGACGCGAAGGACGAGTTCCTGAACGTCTTTGCGAAGACTTGGCAGCTGAAAACGCAAGGCTACGGCGAGAATACCAAGAGCTACGTGACACAAACGGGTTGTTGAAAGTTGCATCGGCTTTTTTCGCATCGGAACCAGGCCCCAAACGTTAAGAAATGATCCGGTTTATCGATGAATATCGGGATCGTTTCACAATCGAGTGCATCTGTACGACGCTGAAGAATAATCGTGAAGGTGGCTTCATTACCTCACGTGGTTACCGGCAGTCGAAAGCCCGTGGACTATGTTCTCGCGCTCTTCGCGACGCAACTCTCGTGGAGCATGTTCGTCAGGTTCACGCTGATAATTACGACGTCTACGGCGTGAGGAAAATGTGGCGCGCTCTTCGATGTGGAGGCATTGATATCGGTCGCGAGCAGAGGGCTAGGTTGATGGGCTTGGCCGGCCTGTCAGGCAAAGGCAAAGATGGTGCACCTGTCACCACTGGCAAGCCTCAGGGCCCAGATCTGCGGCCTGACCTCGTTAATCGTGAATTTAAAGCACCGGGTCCAGGCAAACTGTGGGTGGCTGACATTACATACGTCCGCACGCGGAAAGGATTCGTGTACACCGCGTTTGTCACCGAGGTGTACTCCCGCAAGATTGACGGGTGGGCGCTGTCAGATTCGATGCGCACGGAGGCGTTGCCGCTCCAGGCACTGAACCAAGCGATTGCGTGCGCAAAAGAAACAGCCGGACTGGTTCACCATGTGGACCACGGCTCGTAATACGTCAGCATCGTCTACAACGAGCGGCTAGCCAAGTACGGGATCACTGCGTCCACCGGGACAGTCGGTTTCTCCTATGACAATGCCCTGGCCGAGAACGTCAACGGTTCCTACAAGAATGAGCTCATTCATCGCCGACGGTGGGCAGGCGTTGCCGAGGTAGAAATTGCGACGTTTGAGTGGGTGACTTGGTGGAACGACTACAGGCTCCACCAGTCCCCGAGCTACCGCACGCCAGCCGACGTTGAATCAGAATTTGGCAAGAACAGCGCAGCTCAAGAAAAAATAGAAAACAAGGCACATGCCAAGGAACAAAACCCGAGGCACTTCATTTTGCCGTATTTGCGGTAGCGCCCCGGTACCTACCGCCAGGTGTCCGATCGACAGAACCGAACGGCGAGCGAGCCATAACTAATCGCGCTCCCTCACTATCCGAAAAAGACCGAAAATCGGGCAGGCCATAGGTTGCTGTTTTAGAGGGTAACCGAAGACGCCTTTTTCGTTGGCTTCACGGGGGAAATGGTTATAAGGGCCACTCCTTTTGGGGCGTCTCTAAGAGTGGCCCTAATTGTGTCCTTAGCAGTGCAGATTAGATGGATTTATGCCGAAAACTAGCCCTCAACACGACAATCTAGCCCTCAACGTGAAAGGGACTTTTCGTTGGTGTGCCAACGAAAAGTCCCTTACCTTGCGGAGGATGGGGGATTCGAACCCCGAGGGCTTGCACCCAACCCGCTTTCCAAGCGAGCGCCATAGGCCACTAGGCGAATCCTCCTCGCATGCTACGAGGCCGTAACATGCCTGTTCATACTAGCCGATAAAGCTCGTTCGGGTGAAATTCGCCGGTGTAGCGTTCGCCATGAAATGTGTGCCCTTGGGGGAACGAATCTCCTACCCTGCGCCCTGTCGCCCCGGTGTTCGATCGTCGTTCAGTCGTATTTGTGGTTCTCATCTCGCCCTCGGGTGCCCGTTAAGGTTATTTGCGTTCACATGGGTTGTTGTGGTGGGGGAAATAGGACCTTGGGCCGATGCGCAGGATGTGAAACGACATACCGAATCTCGAGACGTCTATACAAAGTGGGTTGTGGTTTGCCAGAATGGCATTGCACGTCAATTGTTGACTTGGAAACTATTCGTTTCCTATCGGAGACCGGAAGGAGGAGCGATGACAGATCACTCAGTGGGAGTTCCTCCGCTCCTTGACCATATTGTGGTTGCGGCTCCGGACCTTGAGGCCGTGGTTGCTGACTTCGAGCGTGCGACTGGTGTCCGTCCCGTTAAGGGCGGTTCGCACGAGCGGTTCGGGACCCGTAACTTTCTCATTTCCTTTGGCGGGGACGCATACATGGAGTTCGTCGGAATTGATCCCGAACTTCCCGAGCCCTCGGTGCCACGTCCGTTCAATCTTGACGATTTGGCGGACCCGGTTGTGTCGACCTGGGTTCTGCACCCGGAGGATCCGGATGCGGCGGTGGAGTCGATTCGCGCCGCTGGCATCGATGTCGGTGATCTTTCCGCGGCTTCCCGTCTGAAGCCGGATGGGGAACTTCTTACGTGGCGCCTGACGCCACCTCTTCAGGGTGGGTTGAATGGCGTCATTCCTTTCCTCATCGACTGGGAGGACTCGGTTTCCCCTGCTCATTCGGTTGAGCCTCGAGCAACGCTCCAGTCGTTTGTTATTCACGCGAATGATCCGGACGCCCTCGGAGGCTACCTGGCTGCCCTCGGCACCGGGGTAGACATGTGTTGTCGTGGCGACGAATGTCCCAGCGGCAAGTGTCAGGGCGAGCTTCCCTGTCTTGGCCTTGCCGTGAGCGGACCCGAAGGCACCTGGACGCTCTGAGCCTGTCGGCTCCGATACCTCAGGGCAGGTGCCCGACGAGGATGCAATCCGCAGTGTTTCACGGCGCTGACAGACCATTTCGCCACAGGGGCGGAACCGTATGCATCAAACCTAGAACCATTTTCTTCCTACACCCATATCTACAGGAGATGACGTGACTGACCAGGCCACAACCCAGACGATGAAGGCAGTAGTTCTTCGCGAGCACGGCGAGGTCGATACCCTCACCTATGAGACTGACTACCCGAAGCCGGTTATCGAGCCCGGCAAGGTCATCATCAAGGTCAAGGCAACTTCACTTAACTACCACGACATCTTCACCGTGCACGGCATGCCCGGGATTAAGATCCCCATGCCCGTCGTTCCTGGCCTGGATGTTGCTGGTGTTGTTGACGAGATCGGCGAGGGCGTTACCGGCGTGAATGTCGGTGACCGTGTCCTCGTTAACCCGCTCAACTCGGATTTCCACCTCATGGGTGAGGTTATGGACGGCGGACTTGCCGAGTTCTCGCTCGTTGAGGCCGGTCAGATCATTCCGCTTCCCGACAGTGTTTCCTTTGCCGAGGCCGCTGCCCTGCCCGTTGCTTACGGCACCGCTTACCGCATGATTGTAGGCAAGAACGCCGTCAAGGCAGGCGACAAGGTTCTTGTTCTCGGTGCTTCCGGCGGCGTGGGAACCGCATCCGTTCTTCTCGCCAAGCAGCTCGGCGCCTACGTCGTTGCGGCGGTCGGCTCGGACGAAAAGGGTCAGAAGCTCCTCGAATACGGGGCGGATGAGTACTTCAACTACCGTGAGATCGGCATCGACAAGTGGACCCGCGAGAATGTTGGTAAGCCCTCGCGTAGCTCCACCGAGACCGGCTTCGACGTGGTCGTGAATAACACGGGTGGGGACACCTGGCACCCCACCCTCAAGTCCACCAAGCTCGGTGGCACGATTCTTGTCTGCGGTGCCACCGCTGGCTTCGACCCGAAGGAAGACCTCCGCTACATCTGGTCCTTCGAGCTGAAGGTGCAGGGTTCGAACGGTTTCGCCCGCGAAGACATTGAGGCTCTGGTCAACCTCGTGGCGACCGAGGACTTCCATCCCGTTGTCGACTCGATTGTTTCCCTGGAAGAGGCCGCTGGTGCTCTGGCTCGCCTCGAGGGCCGCGGTGTAACCGGCAAGGTCGTTATTGCACCGTGGGGTGATGAGAAGTGACTCTCCCGTCGATCGCCACGATCCAGAAGGCTCTGGATAATGGCCCGTACAACCAGTGGCTGGGTGCAACTGTCACCGAGTTTACGAAGGATTCGATCACCCTTGAGCTTGAGGGCCGTGTGGAGATGACGAACTCCCAGCGCGGCGAAGTTATCCACGGCGGCGTGATTTCTGCGCTTCTGGATGTTGCGGCCTGCTTCTCGGTTATTGGAACCGCGGGCGGTAGCGCTCCAACAATTGATCTAGCGACGCACTTCTTGCGCCCCGTCACCCCTGGCAAGATCATCGTGACTGGACGCCTCATCAAGCCCGGTCGTAGCATCGCAGTTGCTGAAGCGGAGCTTCGGAACGAAGGCGGCAAGGTCGCGGCAATCACCCGTGGCACCTTTGCAACGTCTGCTGTCACACCGATCGAGGACGGTGATAGCGCCGAAGACGGCGCTGACTTGTCGGGCTCAACGATCGCCGGGCTTGAGTCCGGCAACATTGGTGATACCTTCAACCGCTCACGCGGCGACGAGATTGCATTCGTCCAGACCGGGGAGAACCCCGAGAAATCAGCTACACGAACTTCATCGACAACGTTTGTGCGGTGCAGGCGCGGCTCGCGAACGAGGGAATCGGGAAGGGCGACCACGTTGCCCTGATCGGCCTGAACTCCATCGAATGGCTGGAAGCATTTTTCGGGATTATGAGGGCCGGTGCCGTCGCGGTGCCGATCTCCCACAAGTTCCCGGTCTCCGTCCTGCAGTACGTTCTGGAGAACTCCGAGTCGAAACTGGTCCTCGCGGATCGCGCGGATCGCTTACCGGAGGGAAATGCTGTTCCCTTCCGTCTCCTCGATTCCTTCGCCGCCGAGGCCGGTAAGAAAGAGGAACTACCTGCCCCTGCTCCCGTCGATCCGGCGGATCCCGCGATGGTTCTCTATACCTCCGGCTCTACCGGCAAGCCGAAGGGTGTTGTGCGCTCCCACGGATCCCACCTGTGGATCATGGAGCAGGGTGAGAAAGCCTCCGACGGTGCATTCCGATCGATCCTCGTTGCGGCGCCGCTCTACCACATGAACGGGTTAGCAACGGTTCAGGGAGCCCTCGTGCACGGTGACCGCATTGTTCTTCAGCCGCAGTTTGATGCTCGCGGATTCCTGCAGGCAATCGCCGATCACGGCGTCACGAAGCTGACCGGCGTGCCCCCGATGATGGCACTCGCGCTACGAGAAAAGGACCTGATTCGGTCCCTTGACCTGTCCTCGTTAACCGAGAACTTCTTCGGATCAGCCCCGCTGACCGATGAGCTCATTGCGGACATTGAGGCGGCATTCCCGAACGCAAAGCTAGCGATTTCGTACGGCACGACGGAGTCGGGCCCGGTTGCCTTTTCTCCCCATCCCGACGGTCGGCCCACCCCGAAGAACTCGGTGGGCGTTGCCCACCCCGCAGTGCGCGTGCGGCTCCTCGACGCGGACGGTAGCGTTCTGGTGGATGAAGGTATGGGAGGAAAGGGCCCTGCTGGCCCTGCGATCGGTAATCTTGCCGTTGGTTCTCCCGCCGAGCTGAGTCTCTACCTGAACCGACCGGACCTTGCTCGTCCGATTGATACTGACGGCTTCTACCGCTCGGGTGATCTGTTCCGCAGGGACGAGGACGGCTTCTACTACTTCACGGGACGGGTTGATGACATGTTTGTCTCCGGCGGCGAGAACGTTCATCCCGCTGCCGTTGAGGCTGCTCTCGTTGAACATCCCGGTGTTCGTGAAGCTGCAGTGGTGCCGGTCGCTGATGAGATGAAGGGTGCCAAGCCCGTCGCGTTTGTTGTCCGACAAGATGGCACCGGGACGACCGAAGAGGAGCTTAAGGCGTGGGTGCTGGACCGCATGGAACCCTACGCTCACCCCCGCCGAGTTTTCTTCACCGACTCGTTCCCGCTCTCGGGGACGAACAAGGTGGACAAGAACGCGCTTGCGGCGCGTGCCGCGGAGCTCACCGGTGATCAAGGAGCTGATTCGTGAAGCTTGACTATCGTCGCAGGTCGGTGAGGGTCGGGCTTCCGATCATCACCGCTCTGCTCCTTCTGCTCCTGTGGGAGCTTGCAGCCATATTGGACTACATTCCGACGAGGTTCGCGGCTTCCCCAACGCAGATCATCTCCCAACTCGCCGATATGGTCTTCTCGTCGGGCGTGTGGCAATCGATCGGCGCCACGCTGTACGCGTGGGGCCAGGCCCTTCTCATCGGAATCATCATCGGCACGACCGTGGGTATTCTTGTCGGATCGTCGCGGTATATGGCGGCTTTCTTTGGGCCCATCATCGAGTTCCTGAAGCCCATTCCGTCGATCGCCATGATCCCACTTGTTATCTTGACGATGGGATCGGGGAAGCAGTCCGAGGTGTTCCTTGCCGGCTATGCCGCGGTGTTTCAGATGGTGATGGCGGGAATCTCCGCCGTGCGCATGGTGGATCCGCTGGCCCGGGATACTGCTTCTGCCTATTCGATCGGGTTCTGGAGCCGCCTGCGCTACCTGATTATTCCGTCGATGCTTCCGCAACTCATGACCGGTATTAGGATTACCTCCAACACTGCCCTGATTTTCTGCATTACCGCAGAACTCATTGTCGGTATGGAGGGGCTGGGTAACTCCATCGGCAAGGCAGGCGCTGCTGGCAACATGCCGGTCATGTACGCCTATATAGTCGTTGTCGGCATCGTCGGTGTCAGTCTTAACTCGCTTCTTCTTGCCGTCCAGCGCAGGCTGCTGTCCTGGCACGAGTCCTACCGGAACGAGGCCCACTGATGAGAAAGCCGTTCCTTTTCTTCCTTTCCCTCCTCGGCCCCGCAATCGCTATTGCGATCTGGTGGATCACGTCGAGTAATTCGGGAGAGATCTACTACCCGCCGCTTCCCGACATTCTTGAGTCGGTCTGGAACTATTGGATCGTGGGGAGGGCAGGACCGACCTGCTGTCCAGCCTGTCGAACCTTGGTGTTGGTCTCGGCATTGGCATTGTTGTCGGAATCCTCCTCGGCCTCGTCATCGGCCAGATCCCCTTCGTCCGGTACGGACTCACCCCGACCCTGGAGTTCATCAGGGCCATCCCGGCCACGGCCCTTCTGCCGTTCGCGATCGTTATCTTTGGTCTGGGCGACGAGATGAAGATCTTCATCATTGCGCTTGGCACGATGTTCCCGATCCTCCTCAACGTCATCGACGGTGTCCGTGGCATTCCGCGCGAATCGCATGATACTGCGCGAAGCTTTGGGATTACGGGATGGACGAAGCAGTGGCGGGTTGTCATTCCTGCCGTTATGCCAAGGGCCGTCGCCGGCATCACCATCGCTATCCCACTGTCCCTGATCCTCGTCGTCACGAGCGAAATGAGGGGATCAGCCGAGGGTATTGGAGCATTCCTCATTACGGCGCAGAACTCCTTCAACCAGACGGCCGTCTGGGGAGTCATCATTCTCCTGGGGCTTCTTGGCGTCATCCTCACCACCATCTTCAACATCATTGAACGCCGGCTCCTAGCCTGGGACCGCGGGCTGCACGGAAGGGACCTCTCATGACGAACAACGTCAGGCTCCGGATCGACGACATCCATAAAACCTATCCGCCGCGGAAGAGGCGTGACCCGGGAACCGAGGTTCTCAAGGGGATCAGCTTGGACGTATACGACCAGGAGTTCCTCACGATCGTCGGCCCCTCCGGCGCAGGTAAGACCACGCTCCTGCGTATCCTTGCCGGGCTCCTTGAGCCCACCTCCGGCCATATTCTCCTGGACGGCAAGGAAATCGACGGCCCACCGCGCGAAATTGCTCTGGTTTTCCAGGACTATTCCCGCTCGCTGTACCCGTGGATGAGTGTGGAGAAGAATATTGGCCTGCCGCTGAAGGCGCACGGCGTCGACTCTGCCGAAATTGCGGGCCGCGTCGAATCCTGCCTGAAGAGCGTTGGCCTAGAAGGCGTTGGCGAGAAATACCCGTGGCAGCTGTCCGGTGGCATGCAGCAGCGCGTCGCCATCGCCCGCGCCATCGCTTACCGTCCCGAGGTCATGGTCCTCGACGAACCCTTCGCTTCCGTCGACGCACAGACCCGCAACGACCTTGAAGACCTGCTTTTGCAGGTCAAGGAAGAAATGAACTCCACGTTCGTTTTCGTTACCCACGACGTGGACGAATCGGTCTACCTGTCCGACCGCGTCGCCATCCTGTCGAAGACTCCCTCCCGGATTGAGCGAGTCATCGACATTAATCTCCCGAAGGAGCGCAACCAGCTGGAAACCCGGGCACTGCCCCAATTCTCCGAGCTCCGCGCAGAGATCTTCGGAACCATCCGCAACCTTGTCGTGCCAACCAATTCTGGCCAGGCGCCCGAGTACACGATCTGATAGCTAAGGAACACTATGAAGAAGTTTGGAAAGTTCGCAGCCCTCGCCCTCTCGGGCCTCATGGCGCTCGCGGCCTGCGGCTCCGACGAGGGGCTTGAGGAGTCGGAGGACGGCCTGACGAAGCTCACCGTCTACCACATCACGACCCTCGATTCGACGCCCCTCTACCTTGGTATTGAGGAGGGCTTTTTCGAAGAGGAGGGCCTGGACGTTGAGGTGAAGATTGCCGAGTCTGGCTCCGCCATCATCCCGTCCGTTGTTAACGGTGAAAGCCCGATCGGCTACGCCAACGTCGTCTCCGACCTCGCGGCAATCGACCAGGGCCTCGACATTCGTTTCGTCTCCAACTGCTGCGGCGTTGGCGCCATTGATGAAGAAAGCACCTCCAGCGTTTTTGTCCTCGAAGACTCTGACATTCAGGGCCCCGAGGACCTTGCCGATACGACCATCGCCGTGAACTCCACGAAGAACCTTGGTGACGTCACCATCCCCGTTGCACTCGAGAACCAGGGAATTGACCCTTCCGGCATCGAGTACATTCCGATGAACTTCTCCGACATGTCGGCCGCTCTTGAGCGTGGCGACGTCGACGCCATCTGGATGGTTGAGCCCTTCCAGACCATTGCCCGCGACAACGGCTACCGTGCCGTCCTCTCGAACTTTGCTGAGGCCTACCCCGACTCGACCCTCGGCTACTACGTCACCTCGGCTGACTTCGCCGAAGAGAACCCGGAGATCGTCGCATCCTTCCAGCGTGCCCTGGACCGTTCGAACGAGTTCGCAACCGAGAACCACGACAGGCTCCGCGAGCTTGCCGTATCCGAGATCGGACTGACCGAAGACGTCGCCTCCCGCGTCTCCTTCGCTACGTTCGTGCCCGGCCTCGACACCGAATCCATCGAGACCTACGGCGAGGCCGCTGTCGAATTCGGCATCATCGACGAAGAGCCCGACTACGACTCCCTCGTCATCCTCCCGCAGGAGTGACGGCTAGCGGCTCGTCGGCGTCACGGTGAGTTGCTCAATAACTGAATCAGGCGGTGCCTCAAGCACCATCCGGATCGCCCAGGCGACCGATGTGGGGGACATGGCGGTAGACGGATCGAAGACACGATCCTGCTTCTCCGCCATGTCCCTTTGCATGTCCGTATCAATTCGCCCTGGCGTTACCGTGCTGACCCGCAGCCCCTTCTCCTCAACGCGTAACACCGAGGCCGCCTTCTCCAGGGCGGCCTTTGACGTCGAATAGGGAAGCCAACCAGGGAAGTCGAGAGTAGCTGCCGTGGATCCCACGTAGATGACGTGGCCCGAAGCGTTCCTCAGGCAGGGCAGGAGCTCGCGCGTGAGGAGAATAGGGGAGAGAACATTGGTCGAATAAACGTCGCGCAGGAACCCATCGGTCACATCCTCCAGCGGTGCTGCCCCTTCAATTCCCGCACACGATACAAAGCCATCGAGACCCGGGCCAGTCAATGCGTCACGCACCGCGGGCCCAACACGTGCGGCTACACCTTCGGGATCGGCGAGATCCCCAAGAATAACCGTGGCAGTAGGGTAGCGTTCTTGGAGTGCCTGAGCACTGGCCTCGCTTCGAGCAAGCAGAATGAGGTTCCATGTTGCAGAAAGCTGGTCAGCGAGCGCCGCACCAACCCCGCGCCCGGCACCGGTAAGGAAAAGAGTCTTCATAGACCAAGTATGTGGTGCCCCAACTCAACGTCCAAGGTGAAAAGTGAATGCACGGGGTGGAGAGAGAAGACTGAAGCCAACAAAATCGTTCCGGGTATGCGGCAAACTCTGGTCGCGATCTTCGACAACTCGTTTGTGCAGGACCATCCGCGTTAACGAGTGCCGGTGCTCACCGTGTGGCGCCCGGCTTTTTGCCTGGGCGGGAA
Organism: Flaviflexus ciconiae; assembly: GCF_003971195.1. Lineage (NCBI taxonomy): Bacteria > Bacillati > Actinomycetota > Actinomycetes > Actinomycetales > Actinomycetaceae > Flaviflexus > Flaviflexus ciconiae. The sequence goes on from NZ_CP034593.1 coordinate 2,442,500, forward strand.
CTGCGCTAGACTGGATGACGGCTCCCCACGTGACGTTATCTCGTATACCGCCCAGGGTCGGAAGGCAGCAAGGCAATGCGGGCTCTAGCGGGTGCGTGGGGAGTCCTTTATTCTCCTCGTGCTACTTTCGTGGCGACTTTATCGCCCCAATTCGCGATTCAACCCGTTTTCTTGATTTCGAAATTGTTACTTAAAAGTGATATCACTTTAACCCGCTCTCTGGTAATCTGATATCACATTAAGAGCGTGGTGGATTGGTTGACGGCTTGTCTGCTTGAACAAGAAGGGATGGGGCGATGGAGACCCAAGAAACTCAGAATGTTGATGTGAGCGAAAGGCCGGTTGGTCACGACGGGGCGCAGGTCGAGATTTCGGAGAAGCCATCCTGGACGGCAGGCGCTGGCCCCGCGGCAATAGTTATCGTCCTCATCATTCTTTCTCTCGGTGGATCAATCGGAGCATTCATCGTTGGTGGGCTGGGAACTGCAACGGCCCTCATGATTACTCTCGGGGTTGTTCTCACGATCGTCTGGCTTGTGCTTATGACGATGCCTCGGGTTATTAGCCCGGGACATACCCAGGTTGTGCAGTTCTTTGGTCGCTATCTTGGTACCAACCGCCGGACGGGTCTCTCGCTCGTCCCGCCTTTTACGGTGACCAAGAAGGTGACCGTGCGTGTCCGCAACTTTGAGACAGAGACTATCAAGGTGAACGACGCGAACGGCAACCCGGTCAATATCGGTGCCATTATCGTGTGGCAGGTTGCCGACACAGCAAAGGCCACCTTTGCCGTGGAAGATGTCGATGAATTCATTACCTCTCAGGCCGAGTCGGCTCTTCGGCACGTGGCAACCTCTCATCCGTACGATGGGGGAACACAGCATAACCCCTCGCTGTCGGGATCGACCGAACTGGTTTCCACCGAGCTTGCCAACGAAGTGGCTGCCCGCGTTCACGTCGCAGGCGTAGAGATCCTCGAGGCGCGCATCGGCTCCCTGTCCTACGCTCCCGAGATCGCTCAGGCCATGTTGCAGCGTCAGCAGGCAGGCGCGATTGTTGACGCGCGGGAAACGATCGTGGACGGTGCGGTCACCATGGTGGAAAGCGCTCTCGACCAGCTCGAAGAGAAGGACATCGTGCACCTCGATCCGGAGCGCAGGGCCGCGATGGTCTCCAACCTCCTTGTCGTTCTCTGCTCGGACACGAACGTTCAGCCGATGATCAACACGGGCAGCCTCTACACGTAAGACATGGAACGCAAGAACGTCGCGCTGCGGATCGATCCTGCAGTTTACGAGGCGATTGCTAAGTGGGCGCGGGACGAGACGCGTAGCGCAAATGCTCAGATCGAAGTCATGCTTCGTGACAGCCTGAGGCGAGCCGGGAGACTGCCGAAGGATGTGGGGCAGATCCCCAAGCGTGGGCGGCCACCGCTTGCGTCACAAGACGAGTAAGGGAAACTTCCCTCCCATGAGCAGAAATTGAGGCTCCGCGGCACTGCCGCGGGGCCTTCTGCAATGTCACGCACAGATTTCCGTAGCGACCTTGGCCTCGTTAGCGTTCTTGCTGGGCAGTGTGTCGGGGTGCAACTCCGGCCGTTCGATATCTGCCGGTCCAGGGAACTAGACTGGGCCCGTGAGCACTGCACTGTATCGACGCTATCGGCCCGAGACCTTTGAAGAGGTTGTCGGTCAGGAGCATGTCACCGTTCCGCTCATGGCCGCCCTGGAAGGCGACCGAACGAACCACGCCTATCTGTTCTCCGGCCCGCGCGGCTGTGGAAAGACCACGTCGGCACGGATTCTTGCCAGGTGCCTGAACTGTGCCGAGGGCCCCACGGCCACGCCGTGTGGCGAATGTGAATCGTGCGTGGAGCTGTCCCGCAACGGCTCGGGTTCCCTTGACGTGGTGGAGATGGATGCGGCGTCTCACGGCGGTGTCGAAGATGCGAGAGACCTACGGGAACGCGCTGGTTTTGCGCCGCTTCGCGACCGCTACAAGGTCTTCATTATTGACGAGGCCCACATGGTCTCGCCCCAGGGTTTCAACGCTCTCCTCAAGCTTGTTGAAGAGCCCCCGCCGCACGTTAAGTTTATTTTCGCAACGACGGAGCCCGAAAAGGTTATTGGGACCATCCGATCCCGAACCCACCACTACCCGTTCCGGCTGGTGCCGCCCGGGATCCTCGAAGACTACATGGCCGACATGTGCCGTCAAGAGAACGTCGAGATCGCAGAGGGCGTCCTCCCACTTGTTGTGCGTGCAGGAACCGGCTCGGTCCGTGACAGTCTCTCCGTCCTTGATCAGCTCATCGGCGGCGCCGGGGAGGACGGCGTGAGCTACCAGACTGCCGTGTCCCTCCTCGGGTACACGGACGGTGCCCTCCTGGATGCGGCGGTCGATGCGATTGCCAGCGTGGATGGGGGAGCGCTCTTCACGGCAGCTGCCAACGTTGTCGAATCGGGCCTCGACCCGAGGCGCTTCGTCGAAGACCTCCTTGAACGGCTCCGCGATCTCGTGGTCATTTCCCTTGCGGGTGAGTCCGCGAAAGCCGTTCTTGCGGCGGTCCCCGAGGACCAGCTTGACCGAATGAAGCACCAGGCCGATCAGCTCGGCGCTGGCAGGGCCTCCCGCTGTGCGGATCTAACCAACACGGCTCTGTCGGAAATGATGGGAGCAACCTCCCCGCGTCTTCAGCTTGAGCTACTCTGTGCGCGCCTCCTCCTTGCGTCCTCGACGGTTCAAACATCAGGGGGAGCCCCCGCACCGGTCGCCAGTGTTGAGGATGCTCGAGCGGCCGCGCGAGCCCTCGCCAAGAAGGGCGACAAGAAGCCGGCCGGCGAACCCAAGCCCGCCGCGGCACAGGCGGCGCCGGCGCAACAGGATCCGGCACCCGCCAAGCCCGCGGCGCGTCCCGCGCAGGAGGAGCAGGCTCCGCCAGTTAACCCGCCCGCGACGTCTGCTCCAACGCGCCTCGTTCCGGAGCCCGCCGCACAGGAGCCGGTTGTGCCCAAGGCGCCACCGGTGGATCCTCCCGCTGGTCTCGTACCACGGCCTGCGCAACAGACCACCAATGCGCCTGCTTCGGCGGAAAAGCCAGCTCCAGCTACTCAGCCGGACCTCTCGGATGAGGAGAAGCTCGCCAAGCTTCGTGGTCTCTGGCGTGATGCCATGGCGGACAGGCGTGTTCCGCCCGGAACCTCGAACTTTATTCGGGATGCCAAGGGCAAAACCTCTGTCGTGGATGGCGACCTTCATTTCGACTTCCCGACCCAGGAAGTTGCCAATCGATTTATTGATGAAGGGCGTTCGGGCGGCTTGGAAACCGTGTTCTCCGAGATGCTCAAGAAGCAACTGACGGTCCACGTCGGAGTGATCGGTGTTCCAAAAGAGACCGTCCGAGAGTCCTCTGACGATACGGAGGGTGACTCACGTGAGCGGGTAGTGACATCGACTACCGCTCCTACGGATCACTCTGCCCAGAGCCGTTTCGATGACGGGCAGTCTGGCGCACCCACTTCCGCCCCATCGCCTTCACCAGCTTCAAACGACCCAGATTCCGACGGTGGGGCTCACGGTTCAAACGATTCCGCGGAGATTGCCTCGCCGGTCGCACCGGTGCCACAGCCCACGGCTGTGACTCCGGGTGGTTCTGGGTCGGCCAATACTTCGGCGTCTGCGGACACTGGGGGGCGCGACTCCTCCCAGCGGGAGCGGCCCATGTCGGCAATCGAGCGGGCACGCGCCCGCAGTGCAGAAAGCCGGGGGAGTGCCCCCAGTCCAGCTGACGCGAGGAATGTGCCCCCGGATGACTGGGGTTATCCGGAGCCCACACCCCCGGACGATGACAAATACGGAGAGATTCCCGCGGGTCTGCCGAGCGACCTTCCAGACATTGTCATGGAAGATTTCCCGGCCCCGCCCCCGCGGACATGCCTTCCTTCCCGGCTCCGCCCCCGCGGAATGCCCCATCAACCGGCGGTCCGGCCTTCGGTGCGTCCAGCGGAGGTAGTTTCTCGAAGCTTGCGGAGAACCGCGGTACTGTCGTGCCCGAAGAGGAAAAGCTAGATGTCGAGCATGAAGAGGAGCTCGTATCGGATGATGATCCGCTGGCCCTCGAGGCCGAAGGAATTGGGCTACAGGTTGTTATCGAGATGTTCGGTGGCAAGGTGATTGAAGAAGTGGAGGAGGATCGCGATGTTTGAGTGGGAGATCGGATACGCCCCTGACCTTGAAGAGGCGATGGATCAACACCGCAGGCGAATCGAAGCCGCGCACGAAGACCTTATGCGCGGAGTCGTCGATGCTGAAAACCTCGACTGCTTCCTCGTGCTCTTGAGAGAGCAGACTCTGGGAACCGGCGAGTTTTCTGATGAAACTGGCTGGGAGGAACTCTAGTGGCCGGAGTTTATGACGGCGCGGTCCAGGACCTTATCGATGAGCTGGGACGCCTCCCCGGTATCGGACCGAAGAGCGCGCAACGCATTGCTTTCCACCTGCTGTCCTCCGAAGAGGCAGATGTCCAAGCACTCATTGACGCGATGACGGCCGTGAAGTCAAAGGTTCGGTTCTGCGATATTTGCGGCAACGTGACCGAACAGGAGCAGTGTCGGATCTGCTCTGACCCGCGTCGCGTCGATACGGTGATCTGCGTTGTGGAAGAACCGAAGGACATCGTTGCCATTGAACGGACACGAGAGTACCGCGGCAGGTACCACGTGCTCGGAGGAGCCATCAATCCCATCGAGGGCGTGGGCCCCGACGATCTGCGTATCCGGCAACTGTTCACCAGACTTGCTGACGGCAAGGTGCAAGAGATCATTATTGCGACCGACCCGAACATCGAGGGTGAGGCCACCGCTTCCTATCTGATCCGTTCTCTCGCCCCCATGGGAGTCAACGTCTCCCGTCTGGCCTCCGGCCTTCCGGTAGGCGGCGACCTTGAGTATGCTGACGAAATCACGCTCTCTCGAGCCTTCGAGGGACGCACAATGGTGCATAGGACTTCTGCCGACCCGAACGGCACGAAGGAGACCTAATATTGCACTCATCACCATCCAATTAATGAGAAATGTGGGATGGACTCTAGGAGTGTTCGGCAAATGGTCGGACAATGGGAGCCACCCAATCAGACGGAGTAGACATCGTGAGCCTTGTAGTCCAGAAGTACGGCGGATCGTCGGTATCGGATGCTGACGCGCTGAAGCGCGTCGCAAAGCGCATTGTCGACACAAAAAAGGCCGGCAACGATGTCGTCGTTGTCGTCTCCGCCATGGGCGACACGACCGATGAACTTCTCGACCTCGCTGCACAGATCACGTCCAAGCCGCCCGCTCGGGAAATGGATATTCTCCTCACCGCAGGCGAGCGCGTCTCAATGTCGCTGCTTGCGATGGCGGTTGATGAACTGGGTGTTCCCGCGCACGCCTACACGGGCCAGCAGGCAGGGCTCCGTACCGACAACCAGTACGGCAAGGCCTCGATCGTCGGTATTGTTCCGGAACGAATCGCCCGTGATGTGAAGGACGGATCCGTTGCCATCATCGCCGGATTCCAGGGCGTCAACGAACTGAACGACGTCACGACCCTCGGTCGCGGCGGATCTGACACGACCGCTGTTGCGCTTGCGGCGGCCATGCATGCCGATGTTTGCGAGATCTACACGGATGTCGACGGCCTCTACTCGGCCGATCCTCGGATCGTGCCGTCCGCGCACCGAGTGCAGTCCCTCGACTACGAGGAAACCCTTGAACTAGCTGGGCAGGGAGCGAAGATCCTGCATCTGCGGGCGGTGGAGTTTGCACGCAAGTACAACGTGCCGCTCCACGTGCGCTCCTCATTCTCCGAACTGGAAGGAACCTGGATCATGAACAAGGACGAACGGGACATGGAGTCCCCCATCATCACCGGAATCGCCCACGACCGTTCGCAGTCGAAGCTGTCGATTCTCGGTGTGCCGGACGTCCCCGGTAAGGCCGCGAAGGTCTTCGGGAAGGTTGCCGAGGTTGGCGCCAACATCGACATGATCGTCCAGAACGTGGCAGCGTCGGATCCCGGTAAAACCGATATTTCCTTCACGCTGCCGAGCGACAGCGCAGCCGTTGCTCTGAAGGCCATCGAAGAGATGAAGGACGAGCTTCAGTACCGCGAGGTGACCTACAACGAGAAGGTCGGCAAGCTCTCCCTGATCGGAGCCGGCATGCGCTCCCACCCGGGCGTTTCCGCGAAGCTGTTCGGTGCGCTCGCGAATACGGGGATCAACATCGACATGATTTCGACGTCGGAGATCCGTATTTCTGTTGTTGTACACATTGACCAATTGGATGAAGCGGTCCGTGCAGTCCACACGGCATTCGACCTCGATGCCGAAGACACTCAGGCCGTGGTTTACGGAGGGACAGGACGATGAGCATCACTCTTGCAGTAGTAGGGGCAACCGGACAGGTTGGACAGGTCATGCGGGACCTTCTCGAACAGCGTGGCACGAAGGCAGATAAGATCCGTTTCTTTGCCTCGTCCCGTTCCGCCGGAACCGAGCTCGAGTTCCGCGGCGAAAAGATTGTTGTCGAGGACGTTGCAACGGCCGATTACTCCGGCATTGATATTGCAATCTTCTCCGCGGGTGGCGGCACCTCCAAGGAATATGCCCCCAAGTTCGCGGCAGCTGGCGCGGTCGTCGTGGATAACAGCTCGGCATGGCGTAAGGACCCCGAGGTTCCCCTCGTCGTCTCCGAAGTGAACCCCGATGCGATCACGAACCGCCCGAAGGGCATTATCGCGAACCCGAACTGCACGACCATGGCAGCTATGCCGGTCCTGAAGCCCCTCCACGAGGAAGCTGGACTGGCCCGTCTCATCGTGTCCTCGTACCAGGCAGTCTCCGGATCCGGCCTTGCCGGGGTCTCGGAGCTCACCGACCAGGTGCAGGCAGGTGCGCAGCAGGACCTTACGCAGCTTGTCACAGACGGCTCCGCAGTCGATCTGCCCGAACCGAACACCTACGTAGCTCCGATCGCCTTCAACGTTGTTGCCTTCGCTGGCGGCCTTGTTGATGATGGCAGTAACGAGACCGATGAAGAGCAGAAGCTCCGGTTCGAGTCCCGCAAGATCCTGAACGTCCCGGAGCTCGCAGTCTCCGGCACGTGCGTCCGCGTACCCGTCTACTCGGGCCACGGCCTTGCCATCAACGCCGAGTTCGATCGCGAGATCGACGTGGAGAAGGCCACGAAGCTTCTCGAGGCAGCCCCAGGGGTCGAAGTTGTTGATGTCCCGAACCCGCTCCAGGCCGCAGGTCAGGACCCGTCGTTCGTTGGCCGTATCCGAGCCGACCAGTCCGTTCCCGGCGGCAAGGGCCTCGCCATGTTCGTCGTTGGCGACAACCTCCGCAAGGGTGCCGCCCTCAACGCAATCCAGATTGCCGAACTCCTCATCGAGGAGCTGGACGCCTAGTTCCGATCATCACGGAGATTCCTTCACCGGATCGTCTAAAACCTGAAAACCTTGGTGGGGCGCAGTTTCAAACTGCGCCCCACCAAGCGTGAATACGATGAATTGGTTCGCGCATGGAAGATCCGCGGATGAGAATGACCCTCCTCAGGTGGCGGGGACCTGCGCTCGGTAGCAGCCGCGGGAAAGCAAGCCGGTTCGGTATTGCCTAGTCGCCACCCGAGTTGAGGAGTGCCCGCTCGTCGGGTCTGTGAATGAGGATCTGTTCGATGTAGGAGCGGGTGGAGTAGGCCATGGAAACGTCATGCCCGGCCTTTTCCGACATGTACCAGCGGTGTTCGAGAAGTTCGTGGTAGAGCTCGGCGGGCTGGAGACGGCCCCGGAGGTGGACGGGGATGGCGCTGACCGATGGCTCGAAGATGTTCAGCATCCACGACTGAGCAACGGTGCGTAGGGGTTCGTCGGTTAGGCCAGAATGGGCCCGGTAGGATTCGATGTCATTGAGGAGCCTGCGCGCCTGGTTCTCTTCCACGTCGAGACCGGTGAGCCGCATGATTTGTCGGTGATAGTGGCCAGCATCGACAACAACGGGTTGGATCGACACCGAGGTGCCCGCGCTATCAGTTGTCATGGTAAACTCGCCGACGTCAAAACCGAGTGAGTTGAGCCGGTTGATCCTGTCATCCATCCGCCAACGCTCGTTCGTCGCAAAGGAATCGACCCTGGTGAGCTCGCCCCACAGGGTCGTATAGCGCTCTTCGAGTCGGTCGCCAAGGGCAATGACGTTAACATCTGCGTCCAGCATTTCGCCTGACTGGAGATCCATGAGCTCGCCAATGATATTTGTGCGGGCCACGTCGATATCGTAGGTCCGTTTTCCGTTCGACAATTTCTCGTATAGTTCGCCCGTTTCGGCATCGACCAGGTAGGCGGCGAACGCACCGGCATCCCTGCGGAACAGGGTGTTAGACAGTGACACGTCGCCCCAGTAGAAGCCGAGCAGGTGCAGGCGGACAAGAAGGATCGACAGGGCGTCGATCAGTCGGTCAGCCGTCTCGGGCTTGAGCCACTGCCCGAACAGTGCCCGGTAGGGCAACGAGTACGGCAGATGTTCGGTGATGAGAGCTGCCTGTAGGGGGCTCCCGTCAGCGCTTACCCGGCCGGTGACGACCGCCAGGGGCGTGACCGCGGGAGCGTCGATCTTGCCAAGGTCCCGCAGCATGTCGTACTCGCGGTGAGCGATGGAATCGGAGATTTCCTTGATGGCGATAACGCGGCCCTCGAGGTGCGCGAATTGCACGACATGCCTCGAGATGCCCCGAGGTAGGGCCGCGATCGTCTCCTCCGGCCAGTTCTCCAAAGGTAGGTGCCACGGAAGATCGAACAGTGCGGGTTCGGGATATGCGGCAGTGATTTGGAGGGAAACTGACACGGAGGCCTTTCTGGGCGTAAGGCGCCCACCTGGTGAACTAACGCCGGTTCAGGGCGTTGCCAGTTGACTGGCTGAAGAAGTAGCCGGTGCCCGGCTTTAGCTGGACGTGGATGACCTCGTCTGCTTCGGGGACAGACGCGGGAGGGATGCGGATAACAACCTGGTCGGACCCATCGCCGGAACCGAATTTGTCGACCTCTGACTCGTGTCCAAGGACGCTACCGTAAATGTAGGCATCGGAGCCGAGTTCCTCGACAAGGGTGACCTTGACGGGGATTGTGTACTCGGCGCCAGCTTCGGCACGTTCGAGGTTCTCGGGACGGAAACCGACGATGATGCGGTTGTCATCTTCCGGGCTGATTGAAGACTGCACATCGGCGGGAAGCGGAACACGAGCCTCGCCGTAGATGGCGTGGTCACCATCGATACGCCAGGAACCGATGTTCATCGCGGGGGAGCCGATGAAGCCGGCGACGAAGCGGTTGGCGGGGGAGTCGTACATTTCGCGCGGGGTGCCAACCTGCTGGAGGAGACCGTCCTTGAGGACCGCGATCCGGTCACCCATGGTCAGGGCCTCGGTCTGGTCGTGCGTGACGTAGACGGTGGTGATGCCGAGGCGGCGCTGGAGCGACGCAATCTGGGTGCGGGTCTGGACGCGGAGCTTCGCATCGAGGTTCGACAGCGGCTCATCCATAAGGAACACCTGGGGCTGACGAACAATTGCACGGCCCATCGCGACGCGCTGACGCTGGCCACCGGAAAGTGCCTTAGGCTTGCGCTCGAGGTACTCCTCAAGGTCAAGAATCTTTGCGGCCTCCAGGACGCGCGCGTTGATCTCTTCCTTTGGGGTGCCCGCGATCTTCAGGGCAAAGCCCATGTTCTGGGCCACTGTCATGTGGGGGTAGAGGGCGTAGTTCTGGAACACCATTGCGATGTCCCTGTCCTTCGGGGTGACGTCTGTGACGTCCTTATCGCCAATGAAGATGCGTCCCTGATCGACTTCTTCAAGACCGGCAAGCATGCGGAGTGACGTTGACTTTCCACATCCCGAGGGTCCAACGAGAACGAGAAACTCGCCGTCCTCAATTTCTAGGTTGAGCGAATCAACCGCCGGCTTATCTGAGCCGGGGTAAACGCGCGTGGCGTTGCTAAAGGTTACAGTGGCCATGAGAGGTCCCTTCACCGGCAGGTACGTGCCGGACGATCCGATGTGAAGGTGCCGGTACCGGGTGTCGGCACTGACACGGCCACTTAAAGAATGGAGAGGAACACCGCTGTTCCTCGGGCTTCTCCAGCGGCCTCCTTAATAATGCCGGTTTTGTCACCAACATTTCAAGTGAGAACTCCCCATCCGTGTCAGTGCTCATAGGAGAATCTCAGGTACCGTAGAAGACGTGCAGGAGCGCAGTGAAATTGGCGGCTATCAGCTGGTTGAGAAAATCGGCTTCGGTGGCATGTCGACCGTGTATGAGGCGCTTGACGGTGGCGGCGATCGTGTCGCTCTCAAGCTTCTCCACCCGTCGATCGCAGCCGACCCCAACGCAAGGGACCGGCTGCGCCGCGAAGTGCGCACGCTACGGCAAGTAACCGGGCCCTACGTTGCCCAGGTCATCGATGCTGAAACGGAAGACGACGAGGCCTTTATTGTCACCGAGCTCATCGACGGCCCCACCCTGTCCGTGGATGTTTCCGAAAACGGCGTATTTGTCGGTAAGGACCTTGCCGACCTGGCAAAAGAGCTAGCCGAGGCCCTGTCCGCTATTCACAGCAAGGGAGTTCTCCACAGGGATCTCAAGCCGTCGAACGTTATGATGAGCCAACGCGGCCCTGTCCTCATTGACTTCGGTATCGCCCAGATCGCTGAGGAATCACGCCTGACAGCGACCGGCCTGATCGCTCACACGCCGGGCTATGCGGCTCCCGAAGTTCTGAACGGGGATGACCCCACGACCGCAGCCGACTGGTGGTCGTGGGCCGCGACGCTTGCCTACGCCGCAACGGGGCACGCCCCGTTTGGTACTGGGCATAGCCCCAAGGTGACGAGGAAGGTCCTGACGGGCGAATGCGACCTGTCGGGAGCCGATCCGGTCGTCGCCTACGCGCTTGAGGCCGCTCTCAACTGTCGGCCCGATCGGCGTCCCGACCCCGTTCAGGTCATCGGAATGCTGGACGGCACGATCGAGGTCGACGAAGATGATCTCGCGCTCGGCCCCACCCATGCAGACCACATGTCGCTGGGATACACCCAGGATACGAGGGCGCTCGATGCTCTTGATGCGATTGAGGAAACGGAGCGTTCAGCCGGTCCCGGGTCTGCGCCCCCACCCTACTTCCCGCCACAGGCGGGACGGGCACCCGTGCACCAGCCTGCGAACCCGCCGAGCGGACAGTTCCTGCCGAATCAGCAAGTCTCCCAGCAGCCCGTTAGCCATCACCGGGCACCGCAGCAACTGAACCACCAGGCCGGACAGCAGCTCCACCAAACAAGCCCGTACGACCACGGGGGATCGGCCGTGTTCCATCCGCGCCAGGACTTCGCCGTCGTTGCCCACGCCCGGTTTGATCCGCGGTTCACGAGCAACCCGGCACCAATACCGGACTGGCTACGTCCTGCCCCGCGCCGGCCCTGGATCACCATCATGCTGTGGCTCGTGTTTACCGCATGGGCGGGAGTTCTACCCAGCTACTCGATTGCCCTGTTCGTGGCGTACTCGCTCGTCACGTCGATTGTCGGAGTGGCCCGCGACGGTCTAATCCGTGCTCGTCTCGAACGAGGCGGTCGATATCGGACCGAGTCGATGACCATCATTGGCAGGCTGCCGCTGTCGATCTTCGGCGGCATTGCCCGCACCGTCGCCTCTGTTGGTTCCGGCGTCGTCATCGGCGGTGGGCTTGCCTGGATGTGTCATGGACTGTTCGGTACCGCCGAGATCGTGTGCACCGCGGGCGGTGCCCTGATTGGTAGCTGGATTGCCTGGATTTATCCGACGAGCGGACCGTCGCGGGAAACCACCCGTCACCTGTTCGCCACCATCGCACCTTCGGCGGGATACCGCCTGTTCTGGGGCGTGCTCGCCCTAGCCCTCCTGTCGCTGGCCCTGTCGGTCTATTCCGGTGGCGCAGATCCTGACTGGAGCCCGTTCTCAACACCTTTCATCTTCAACTAGACTGTTTTCTATGACCGCGCGTAACCGACTCGTCATCGCCGCAGTGCCCGCACTTGCTGCGATTCTGACGTCCGTTGGTGCGCGGTGCACCGATGCGGTCCACCCCTATCTTTCGGCGATCGGAATCGTCCACGAGGACGCCGGTTGCACGAGCGGCACTGCCCTTGGCCCGAGCACCTTCCAGGTTGTTGGCCTGCTCGCCATGGTCCTTCTCGGAGTTGTCGCCAATTCGGTTGCGGTCCGAGAAGCCGCCACCGCTTTCATTGCGCACCTTGTTCCCACCGTGCCGCGGTGGAGGACCCCGGACCCGGTCCCGGTCATGGCTGGATACGTTCGACAGAGCACGTGGGGAGTTTCCCGGGCTGTTGGATCACGCGACCCTCCCGGGTGCTAGCGAGAAACCCAGCCCCAATCTCTCATTTCAGTACGAAGGGACCCCCACATCATGGCTAATCAGCAGACAAAGGCGGAGCGCCGCGAAGCAGCCCGCGAAAAGGCCCGCAAGCTCCAGGAGCTCGAGGAAAAGCGCGCGAAGCGCAACAAGCTCATCACCATCATCGTTAGCGTCGTCGCAATCGCTCTCGTTGGCGTCGCAATCTGGTCGATCGTTGCCAACGGTAGCGATGACGAAGAAGACGCGATGCGTCAGGAGTACGATCCGGTTGCAGTCCAGGTTGAGCCCGTCACCATCGAAGGTGCAGACGTCCCGACCGGCTTCTCGGTGCTCGGTGAAGACGCCGAGCACTCGGAAGACGCACAGCGAGTCGAGATTTACTTCGACTACATGTGCATCCACTGCAACAACCTTGAGCAGTGGAACGGCGGCGATCTCAACGAAATTACCGCTCAAGGTGACGCCGAGATCTTCTACTACCCCGTTGCGATCTTGAACAACGACATCTCCGCCTACGGTGCGGCAACGTTCCAGTACATTGCTGAGAACTCGCCCGAGCACTTGATGGCGTACCACAAGAATCTCTTCGACATCACCGATGCCTACCTCTACAACCGCGAGGCCGTCCGCCCCGACTGGGACAGCGTGAAGCAGGCGGCACGTGACGCAGGCGTTCCCGACGACATGGTGGACTCCCTCGAATCCGAGGTCGACCTCGAATGGGTCAACGCGGCCAACCAGCAGTTCAGCGCCAACGGCTTCACCGGTACCCCGACCGTTCTCCTGAACGGAGAGGTCAACTACGAGTATGCGGAGAACGACTTCCCCGCCATGCTCGGCCTGGCAGAGCCCGAGGCTGACACGGAGGAATAAGAATCACAGTTCGCGGGTTGGCTTTGCCAGCGACAGATCTGGCAGAATTGACCCGCGCCACGCCACCTTAGCTCAGCTGGTAGAGCACCCGCCTTGTAAGCGGACGGTCGTCGGTTCGAATCCGACAGGTGGCTCAGCAAAGCCCCGGCATTCGTCACAAGCGAGATCGGGGCTTTGTGCTGTCTTCGCGCCCGGACAACGTTGTCTGAAGCCGACTCCGTGCCTTGCCGGCTCCACTGATGAATGTCTAGCAAACGCTTCCGCAAAGAAACTGCAACACCGAGACCCCGGCGTCGGATCTGACACTGAGAGCTTGGTTGACGTCGATGTGCCACGTGATAGTCTCTTACGATATGTGATCATTAACATAGGGGTTTAGATAGAGTATTGATAAGCATTTGCAGTTATTCGCGCTAACCGCATGTTAATGACTGAGTGTCCAATTTGGAGAACCGAGATGCAGCCGAATTTGGGCTTGAGTGTGTCCGCCGCGATTGGCTTTATCGGAGCCTAGCGATGAATTCTGTGAATTCGCTTTATTTATAACGAGAAAACCCGTACATTTAAATTGTTAGTACCAAAAGTATTCGTATTTGATCCGTGATGCGGGCTCGTGAGCAGGCGGAATCGGATATGTGGGAGTGGAGGAACCGTGGATCCGGATTTCCCTTTGTGGCTACGTGCCACGCATCTTATTAACTTTGTTCTTATCGGCATTCTGCTGCGAAGCGGCTGGGAGATGCTGTCCTCGTTGCCGCGCCTGTGGTGGAGTAACGACAGTGCGCCCGGCAAGGAGTGGCTACGCTTTACCAAGCGCAAGCTTCCCAAGGAGGAGGGCGTCTACACCTCGCTCATGGACGAGCGAAGCCTGTCACCGTTGATCGGCTTGCCCGGACGCAAAAACATTGGCCTCGGACGTCACTGGCACGGCCTGGGCACCACGCTGTGGATGCTTAATGGCATCGTTTACGTGGTGCTCCTGTTCGGCACGGGCTTGTGGCGCAGGATCATCCCCACCTCGTGGGACATCTTCCCGCAGGCTTGGGACTCGCTTGTCATGTACCTTGGCTTCACGAAGCCGTCGGTCGAGCACTTCCAGCCGTATGACGCTCTGCAGATGCTGGGCTATACGTTTATCATCTTCGTTGTTGCCCCGCTCATGATTCTCACGGGTCTTGCCATGGCTCCGGCAATCCGAAACCGTTTCCCTCGGTACGTGAAGTTCTGGGGAGGTCATCAGGGTGCGCGCTCGATCCACTTCATTCTCATGGTCATCATGACCCTGTTTATCGTCATGCACGTGAGCCTCGTCTTTATCGTTCACGCCGAATACAACCTGCCGCGAATGATCTTTGGAGCGAACGATCCGGAGCGGTATGCGCAGGCGTTCACGATTGCGCTCGCCACGATTACTATCGTGATCTTCTTCTGGATCTTCCTGTCCTACTGGTCGCTCGCGGATCGTCCGAGGGCGCAGCGGTTCCTCGTGAAGGTTACCGAGCCAGCTCGTAAGATCGGTCTGGGCTGGATGAAGCCGACGGTGGAGGATGCCAAGGCCCTCGGCAAGGACGACGTGTCTGAGTTCCACTGGACTAACGGGCTGCCTCCGACCGAGGACGAATCTCCGGAGTGGCTGGAAGCAAAGGCCAGCAACTGGGAGAGTTGGCGACTGCACGTTGGTGGGGGTGCTGACGGCGAGAGCCTCGACCTCAGCCTCGATGACCTAAAGCAGCTACCCAAGGTCGAATACTATGCAACCCACACGTGCATGCAGGGATGGTCTGGCACTTCCCTCTGGGGCGGCGCACGGCTCACGGACGTTCTCGATCTTCTGGGCCCCAGGCCCCAAGGCGCCAACTACGTCATGGTTGAGTCGTACGGCCTCGCGCAGGAAATGATCGATCACCGCCCGCGCGAACCGTTCTATTCGGTGCTGGATCTGGACACGATCGAGGAGCAGGGCGTGATCCTTGCGTACGAACGTAACTCCAAGCCGCTCGAGGTTCACCTGGGTGCCCCGGTTCGCCTCCGTGCGGAATCCAATCATGGTTATAAGATGGTCAAGTGGGTGAAGTCGGTCCAGTGGATTGACGACTATTCCAAGTACGGGGATGGTCGAGGCGGAACCCGCGAAGATTCAGCATTGCAGGCATTCAATGGCCGCATCTAACCGCAAGGATTCCATGATTTCTACGACCTATATTCTGGATGGGGTAACGTCGGATGACGATGTCCTCGACCTCCGTCTGAAAGTAAGCTCCTACGACGCGAAGGTTGGCGGTGTCTCCTTCGAACGTCAGGAAGGCGGCCGCGCCCTCATGATTGTCAAGCACAAGGATGATGTCGTTCTCGACACCGACAACATCCGTGCGCTTGTGGCGTCGGCAGGCGACTTTACGCTTGACGGGCCAGTGGAGAATAAGGCTTAGAACAGTTCAGTGTTCACCAGGGGTGGGGCCAGCTAAAGCAGTTGGTCCCACCCCGTTCTTTCTCAAAGAATAAATTCGGGCAACAATCGTGGCTGTACCGCCCGGGGTACTGAATTGTCAGCCTCAGTCGCACAGTTTCTATCACCGCACCAAGGGGGCTCATAGGCAGCTTCGATGGCTTGCGGTTTCGTGCTGGAGACCTCCTGGGTTCATTGTCGTGGGGAGAGGTAACGCTGGCCCCGTGAATGGGTCTGGACAGAAATGAGGGGCATGCCCGCATTCGGCATGCCCCTCACAACTGGTGTGGCCCGTAACAAGGATACAGTAAATTAATGGTTTCTGGCTAGCGGTGGCGAATGTTAACGGTGGACGCTTTACCGCGGGTTTGAATCCATGTCAGCATAAGTTGGGTATCCATGCGTAAAAGTTAGCCATTCTGTTCCGGTGTGGTGGGAGATCGCTATTAGGTACTGCTTCGGATTGTCTTAACTCACTACATTCTGGATGTCCGAATTCTACCTAATTCGGGACCGATTACTGTGGGAGTGACCTGCGCAAATGACTGTGCCCCGGACGTGTCGATCTGGTCGACTATCCGGGGCACAGGCGAGACGATGAGAATCAGCCGGTGTTCCTCATACCGGCGGAAATACCGTTGATCGTGGTCAGCAGGGCCCTCTTCAGGTCCTCGCCCGCCTCGACGTCGTCGAGCTGCCGGATCCTGGTCAGGAGGTTCACCTGCATGTAGCTGATCGGGTGCAGGTACTGGTCGCGCACCTCGAGCGTACGCTTGAGCGTCGGGTTTGAATCGAGAAGCTCGTTCTCGCCGGTGAGGGCACGGATCTCTTCGAGGGTAATCTCGAACTCTTCCTTGATGAGGTGGAAGAGGTGCCAGAGCCGCTCGGGGGCCAGCGAACGGACGTAGTGCTGGGCGATGCCCAGGTCGGTCTTCTTCGTCGTCATCTCCACGTTGGAGATCACGGCACGGAAGAAGTGCCACGTCTGGTACATCTCCTTGAGAGCATCCTCCTGGCCCGCTTCGCGGGCCGCCCGGAGGGCGGTTCCCACGCCGAACCAGCCGGGGACAATCTGGCGGGACTGCGTCCATCCAAACACCCAGGGGATGGCTCGCAGTCCATCAAGGCCCTTGTCGGCCGTTGTGCGCTTGGAGGGACGGGAGCCGATGTTGAGCATGCCGAGCTGCTCAACCGGGGTGGTGGTCACGAAGTACTCGGGAAGGTCCGGGTCGTCGATTAGCTGACGGTAACGACCAAATGCTGCCTCGGAAATCAGGTCCATGAGCTTATCGCGCTCGACCTGCACCTGGGCTGTTGCGCGGGCAACCCGGTGCAGGCTAGAGCCCTCGAGGACTGCGGCAACGGTGAGTTCCAGGTTTTCCCTGGCAAGTTCGGGATGTAGGTACTTGTCGGAGATAACTTCGCCCTGCTCGGTGAACTTGATAGCACCATCAAGGACACCGTACGGCTGCGAGAGGATCGACTCGTAGGTGGGGCCGCCGCCGCGGCCAACGGAACCGCCGCGGCCGTGGAAGAGGCGGAGGGTGATGCCGTGACGGGCACAGACGTCGCGGAGGCGACGCTGGGCCTGGTGGATCTCCCACTGGGATGTGAGAACGCCCGAGTCCTTGTTCGAATCGGAATACCCGAGCATGACTTCCTGGATATTCCCCCTCATCCGAACTATTTCGCGGTACGTGGGATCGGAGAACAGGGTTTCGAGGATGTCGTCCGCCATCCGCAGCTCCCGGACCTCTTCGAGGAGGGGAACAAAGCCGATGTCGGCACGGCCCGAGGTTGCACCGTTCGGGGTTTCGATCAGCCCAGCTTCGCGTGCAATAACTGCGGCGGCGAGGATGTCGTGAGCGCCGTGAGTCATGGAGACAATGTAGGTTTCCGCAACAGCCTGGCCATAGATTCGCTGAGCCTTCGCGATTTCCGCGAACGTCTCGTAGGTGTTCTGGGCGGAGTCGGTGATCTCCAGGGTGCCGTTGTGCAGGCCGGGGCCAGCGATCGGGCGCTTGGAGGCAAGCTCGCGGGAGAGAAGAGCGGTGCGCTGCTCGTCATCCATCTCGCTATAGGGGATCTCGGTATCGCCGAGGCGGTCGAAGAGCTGTTCGAGGAGCTCGTGATGCTTGGCGGAGTGCTCGCGCACGTCAATGGCGGCCAGGGTCAGACCCATTCCCGCAAGAGTGCGGCTGAGTTCCCCGGCAAGGCCGTTTATAACGAGGTCGGAGCCGGTGCGTTCCAGGGCGCCGAGCAGGATGTCGAGATCCTCGCGGATTTCACCTGTGTTGGCATAGTCGTGGCCGGGCTCGTGGGGCGTACCCTCGTTGATCCGGTCGCGAGTATTGAGGTACTTACCCTTCATGAGTTCGATCTTGAGGCGGAACGGCTCGTCCCGGAACAGGTCGACAACGAACTCCGGGAACTTTGGAAGCGCCGTGAGGTCGGCTTCGATGGATGCCTGAAGCTGTTCGTCGGCCGGGGTGAGGTTCGTCGAAACGGAGAGGACCTGGGATCCGGTGTCGAGCTTCTCGAGAGCGACCTCGATTGCCTCATTTGCCTGCATGCGCAGGATCTCGGCCGTGACCTCGGGGGTGACGAAGGGGTTGCCGTCGCGGTCGCCGCCGATCCACGAGAACAGCTTGAGGGGTTCGACGTTCTGCTTGACGTCAACGCCAGCGGCCTCGACCTCGGCGGCGAGAAGAGCTACCGTGCCGGGGAGGGCGTCCGTGTAAAGGGTCTTGAGGTAGTAGAGGAGGTTACGGGCCTCATCGACGGGGGAGGGGGCCGTGTGCCTCAGTTCGTCCGTCTGCCACAGGAGTTCGATGACCTCTGCAAGGTCACGATCTTGGCGGCGGCGTGCCGCCGTGCCCTC
The DNA here is from genome assembly GCF_003971195.1 of Flaviflexus ciconiae. Lineage (NCBI taxonomy): Bacteria > Bacillati > Actinomycetota > Actinomycetes > Actinomycetales > Actinomycetaceae > Flaviflexus > Flaviflexus ciconiae. Next base: position 2,461,139 of record NZ_CP034593.1, read on the forward strand.
TTCGGTGTCCTGCGAGAGAACGTGGAAGAGCCTGCGGAGCTTCGAGAGCACGGCGCGGCGGGAGGCCTCGGTTGGGTGGGCTGTGAACACGAGCCTAATGTCGAGAGCGTTCGCAATCCGGTCCAGCTCCTCGGCGCCGAGGGAGTCGGTGATCCGAGTGACTGCACGCGCGATCCACTCTTCGGACTCGGGACGCAGTTTGCGGGCGCGGGAACGCTGATTCTGCTCTGCCGTGTTGGCGAGCTGGAAGTACAGGGTGAATGCTCGAACGAGATCCGTCACGCGCTCCATAGGGAGGTCGCGAAGCTCCTCTTCCATTTGAGCAAAGACCTCGAGGCGATTATCGGACTGCTGGGCTTCCTTTGCGAGCCGACGAATTCGCTCGACCTGCTCGAGGAGGTCGTCCCCCTTCTGAGCGGCGAGGATCTCGCCAAGCATGGTGGCGAGGCGTCGGACGTCGGCCCGTAGCGCGGCATCCGTCTCGCTCCGGGTATCACGATCAATGTTCTCTGACACGTGTTCTCCTCTGTTGGACCATCGCAACCTTAAAACACTTTTCCTTCCCGAGGGCTACCTGTCCAACCGTGTGATAGGACATACGTCCCATTGACCCATACCCCTGAGGGGTATAAATTAGACAGTGCAATACCCACCGGGGGTATCTAATCGAAAGGTTTATCATGACGACCACCGAATTTGATGTTACGGGAATGACCTGCGGCCACTGCGAGGCCAGCGTTCGTGAAGAAGTCACCGAAATTGCTGGTGTTGACAGTGTCGAGGTGTCGCACGAGACCGGCAAGCTCGTTGTTAACGCATCTGCTCCCGTCTCCGATTCCGACGTCATTGCAGCTGTCGACGAGGCCGGCTACAAGGCCGTCCGCGCCTAACCTGGATTCAATTATTTGCCGATTTAGCTTCCTTTCCGCTCATAGATAAAGAGGTACGTATGTCAACTCCGACAATCGCCACCGATTCGATTGAACTTGAGGTCGGCGGCATGACGTGCGCGTCATGCGCCAACAGGGTGGAAAGGAAGCTGAACAAGCTCGACGGTGTTTCGGCAACCGTCAACTATGCGACCGAGAAGGCCCGTGTCGACGTGCCCGAGGGTTACGACCCGAACCTGCTTGTCGAAGAGGTTGAGAAGGCCGGCTACACCGCGACCTTCAAGAAGAAGGAGATGCCGAAGGGCTGGCTCGAGCTCTCCATCGGTGGCATGACCTGTGCGTCATGTGCAAACCGCGTGGAGCGAAAGTTGAATAAGCTCGATGGCGTTTCGGCAACGGTCAACTATGCGACCGAGAAGGCCCGCGTTGAGATCCCAGAGGGTTACGACCCCGACCTGCTCGTCGCAGAGGTTGAGAAGGCTGGCTACACGGCTCAGCTTCCCGAGCCTCCCGCGGCGGATGAGGAAACGCAGGAGAGCGACGGCGAGGAACAGCCGGATCGCGAACTGGAGTCGCTAAGGCAGCGCCTCATTGGTGCGGTTATCCTTTCCGTGCCCGTCATCATTATTTCGATGATCCCCGCCCTCCAGTTCCCGAACTGGCAGTGGCTGATGCTGACTCTCACCGCCCCCGTTGTTGTCTGGTGCGGTTACCCGTTCCACAAGGCTGCGTGGACGAACCTGAAGCATGGTGCGACGACCATGGACACCCTGATCTCGCTTGGTACGATCTCGGCTTTCCTTTGGTCCCTGTACGCACTCTTCTTCGGCACCGCCGGTGAGACGGGCATGACCCACGGCTTCGAGCTGACCCCGAGCCAGGGCTCGGGCGAGGGCAACATTTACCTCGAGGTGGCCGCCGGTGTCATCATGTTTGTTCTGCTTGGTCGCTACTTCGAAAAGAAGTCGAAGCGCGAAGCTGGCAGTGCCATGAGGGCGCTCATGGACATGGGTGCGAAGGACGTCGCTGTTCTGCGGAACGGCGCCGAGGTGCGCATTCCCATTGGCCAGCTCAAGGTTGGCGACGAGTTCGTTGTCCGCCCGGGCGAGAAGATCGCCACCGACGGTGAAGTTATTTCCGGTGCTTCGGCAGTTGATGCGTCGATGCTGACCGGTGAGTCGGTCCCCGTTGAAGTTGAGGTTGGTGACAAGGTCACCGGTGCAACCGTCAACGCTGGGGGACGCCTCGTTGTGCGCGCAACCCGCGTTGGCTCCGACACGCAGCTTGCCCAGATGGCGCGCCTTGTTGAGGAAGCCCAGACCGGCAAGGCCGATGTTCAGCGGCTCGCCGACAGGATCTCGGGAATCTTTGTTCCCATCGTTATCGTCATTGCCGTTGTCACGCTGATTGGCTGGCTGGTAACCGGCCACTCCGCCACGATGGCATTCACGGCCGCCGTTGCCGTTCTCATCATTGCCTGCCCCTGCGCTCTCGGCCTGGCCACCCCGACGGCTCTTCTCGTGGGAACCGGTCGCGGTGCTCAGCTCGGCATTCTTATCAAGGGCCCCGAGGTTCTTGAACAGACGAAGACCGTCGACACCATCGTTCTCGACAAGACCGGTACCGTCACGACCGGTGTCATGACTCTCGAAGACGTCCACGTTTCCGGAACCGATAAGCAGACTCTGCTTTCCCGGGCAGGTAGCCTCGAGGATGCCTCCGAGCACCCGATCGCGAAGGCAATCGCGGATGGTGCGCGGGAAGAGCTCGGTGAGCTCCTGCCCGTCGACAACTTCGCGAACCGCGAGGGTCACGGCGTTGCAGGAACTGTTGACGGCAAGGACGTCCTGGTCGGCAAGCCCTCCATGCTTGCCGAAAAGGGCATGGAACTTGGTGAACTCGAGCAGCCTTTCATCACCGCCCAGGAAGCCGGCAAGACCGTTGTTGCGGCCGGTTGGGACGGTCAGGTCCGCGGCGTCCTGGTCGTAGCCGACCAGGTGAAGGCCACCTCTGCGCAGGCTATTTCCCAGCTCAAGGAGCTCGGCCTCGAGACCATTCTGCTGACCGGCGATAACGACCGCGTGGCCCAGCAGATTGCTGGCCAGGTAGGAATCGACGAGGTTATCTCCGAAGTTCTTCCGCAGGACAAGGTCGACACCGTCAAGTCCCTCCAAGAGAGCGGCAAGGTTGTTGCCATGGTTGGCGACGGCGTTAACGACGCCCCCGCACTCGCGCAGGCAGACCTCGGTCTCGCCATGGGAACCGGCACCGACGTTGCCCTCGAGGCTGCAGACATCGCACTGATCCGTGGTGACCTGCGCAGTGCAGCCGACGCAATTAGGCTGTCCCGCAAAACCCTCGGAACAATCAAGGGGAACCTGTTCTGGGCATTTGCCTACAACACCCTGGCGATTCCCTTCGCGGCCCTCGGCATGCTCAACCCCATGCTGGCCGGCGCCGCCATGGCATTCTCGTCAGTCTTCGTTGTCTCCAACTCGCTGAGGCTCCGAGGATTCAAGTCCCGCGCAACGGATGGAGCCACGCAATGAGCACGGTAGTCAACGACCACGACGAACAGCAACCAGACGTCCAGGCAGAACAGGTGGCCGACGGCCACGAGAACTGCGCCCACGCCACCCACGGCTACTCGCAGGACAAAGCCAAGTACCTGGCACGCCTGCGCAGGATCGAAGGTCAGGCCCGAGGCATCCACCGCATGGTGGACGAGGACGTGTACTGCATCGATATCCTCACCCAGATCTCAGCCATGACCTCCGCCCTGGAGAACGTTGGCCTGTCCCTTCTCAAGGACCACCTCAACCACTGCGTCGTTGACGCGGCACGTGCCGGTGGCCCGGAAGCCGAGGAGAAGATCGAAGAGGCCATGGCGGCAATCACCCGCCTGGTGAAGTCGTAAAAATAGAATCCAACCAAAAATGATCGCGGGCCCCAATCGGGGCCCGTCATCATGTCCGTGACACTTCCTTCAACGACGGTCTTCGGAGTTTCCGCGAAAACTGAAGTTTCCAGAAAAGCGGGAGTTTCCACGAAAGACGGTCGCAGGAATGATCATGCTGTTTGATTAGATCTATCGCTGACACCCTGGGCACCAGAACAGCCTGCGCCCCGCCATGTCGCTCTCAACAATCTTTGTTCCGCACCGCCAACACGCCCTGCCGGTGCGGTGGTAGACCGCAAAGCGACGATCGTCCTCATCGGCAGGATCCTCCGGCACATACTCGGGTGGGTTCGTGAGAATAATGCCGTCCCGCTTGCCCTCGTTCATGGCCGAGACGAGATCATCCCACAGCAGGCCCAGCCGCGCTTCGGATACTCGGTTGCCGGGGCGCAGCGGATTGATGCCCACACGGAACAGGCAGTCAGCCCGATAAATGTTGCCGGGGCCAGCCGTCACGGCCTGGTCGAGAACAAGCTGGCCGACCGGCACCCGCCTCTTACGGACAAGGGAGATGAAGCGCTCGCGATCACCCGGATAGTTGCGGAGCGGATCCGGGCCAAGCCTATTGAGGACGGTGCGAACACCGCTACCATCCAACACCCGGCACTGATTGGGTCCCGTCAGATCGGCAATACCGTGCTCCTGAGCAAGCCGGATCCGTACCGTGTCGCGGGGGATCGGGGGCTCCCAGTCGGTCATGACTCTCTCGTCATCACCCTCGGCAAGCTTCTCCTGCTCGCCAATCTTGCGGCGCGGTGCGCCAATTGTGTCCTCGGCAATGAACTCGGTGTCACCATCGAAAGACCAGGAGCCGTACAGTCCCAGGTGGACATGGAGCCAGTCCGGACCGTCCTCGCCAAGTTCAACTGTCATGGGTTCCGGCGCAAACGGCATGAAGAAATGTTTACCCCAGGCCTCGGCGGGAAGAGCGACCTGCCCGTCGAGTTTCGCGGCCCCCTGAGCAAACCGGCCCTGCGGGGAAGTGATCTTGGGCCGCAACCCTGAAAACAGTTCGGTGAGAGCTCCGGCAAGCCGGTGTACGGTATGCCCTTCAGGCATGTGACTCCTTCAGTCGTTGCGAACGCACAGGTTCTCCACCCCCGGGACACGATTCTTATAGCATATCTGGGCCGTATGGCGGATGATTCTACGGAATTGCGTGGTATTGTCAGGAAATATCCGTGACTATTATGAGGGAGAGTATCATGGCGATCGTTCACAGCCGGGGCCCGCGTCCCATGGCTGAAGCGCTCAACCAGGCAACTCCGTTGACCCGTCAGCAGCGGCGACTCCTTGACACGCTTGTCGAGATGGCACGGTCTGTGACTGTTGTTGAGCTTGCCGAAGCCCTCGAATCCCACCCCAACACCATCCGCGAGCACCTCGCCGTGTTGGAAGAGAGCGGGCTGGTTTCTGCCGCGACCGTTCCCAGCAAGGGCCGTGGCCGCCCGCGCAAGGTTTACCGGACCAATGCTGGCGCACGCGGCGCACCCGCACGTCACCTCGTTGGACTCATTACCGCTGCGCTCAAGGCATTCCCCGATGATACGGCTCAGGCTGATGGGTACCGCTGGGGCAGAACCTGGGGTGAGGATATTGCCGCGAGCGGCGTCTACGACGGATCCGATGGCGCCGTTGAGGGCGTGACGTCGTTGATGGCGGACATGGGTTTCGCCCCTCAAATGATTGACTCAAACCAGGGTTGCATGGGGCTTACTCAGTGCCCGCTCCTGTCCACCGGCCAGGCCGTCCCAAAGGGGCTCTGCGAAATTCACCAGGGCATGCTCGACGAAGTCCTCAATAGAGAGGCACCCGATGCCAAGGCCTTTGTCGAACCATTTGCCGAGCCCAACGCGTGCAGGCTCACGGTCAACCCGTAACGGCTGACCGACCAACCGGCCAGCATTAACAATGCGGGCCGAATTCCGGCGAACCCGGTTGTCGGTACCAGCATCACCTTCAATGCAGGTACCAGAGATATTCGCCTAGCGGGCGGCACTAATTGTCGGAAAATTTTTCCCGAGTTGCCAAAGGACTCGCTCTTAAAGCCCGTGTCGGGAGCGCTTGCCAGCCGACAGGCCCCGCGTTAACACCCTCGCTGGCCACCGCTCTCGGAACTAAAGCACCCGCCAGTCGACGGGGTCGGCACCCTGCTCTTCGAGGAGAGCATTTGCTCGGCTGAATGGCCGTGAGCCGAAGAAACCCCGGGAGGCTGAAAGTGGGGAAGGGTGCGGGGAAGCGATGATCGGTGTATCCCCAAGAAGGGGAGTGAGCTCCTGTGCCTGCTTGCCCCACAGGATTGCGACGAGCGGACTGCCACGTTCAGCCAGTTGGGTGATTGCGTGTGACGTGATCGCTTCCCATCCCTTACCGCGGTGGGAAGCTGCGGCACCCGGACGGACCGTTAGAACCCTGTTGAGAAGCATGACGCCCGCGTTCTGCCACGATGTCAGGTCGCCCGTTGCGGCGGGCGGAATCCCAAGATCGGCCTCGAGTTCCTTATAGATATTGGTCAGCGACCGGGGGAGCGGCCGGACTTCGCGCTCAACCGAAAACGACAGGCCAACGGCGTGGCCGGGAGTTGGGTAGGGGTCCTGGCCGACAATCAGAATCCGCACGTCCGTCATTGGCCTCGTGAATGCTCGGAGGACCCGATCGCCGTGCGGGAGATAGCTGTGGCCTGCTGCGACCTCTTCGCGCAGAAAATCACCCATAGCATGAATCTCATCCTCGACGGGAGCAAGAGCGTCGGCCCAGTCGGATGCGACAAGTTCGCGGAGCGGTTTCACCATGCCACCAGGCTACTGCAGGTGGAGAAGCGGCAGGCTCCTACCAGAGATCTATGCAACCCTGGAATGATCCAGAGTGAGTTGGGCACCCGAATCTCACCTTGTGCAGGTGTGGACGCTACGATGAAACGATCATCGCAATCGGTGCTGAGCCGAGGCGCGCAGTGACTGCTATTTGACGATTTCGGTGGACCACTGCAGGTGACAGGCGTGTTGAAAGGGAGAGAGTGGCGGAAAGCGGAACGAGTTTGAGTGAGGAAGACCTGGCGGTTCTGGAACTCGAGGACGGCTGGCAGAAGAATTATTCGACGAAGGCCGAAGCCATTCGGCGCGAGCTCGGATGGTCGACAACGAAGTACTACATTCGCCTCAATCTGCTGCTCGACAACCCGGAAGCAATCTACTCTCGTCCCGTCACCGTGGGCCGACTCAGAAGGCTTCGAGAAGCTCGAACCGATGAACGCGGCGGTGCACATACGCAACAATCGTCATAAGCGGCTAAAGTTAGCGGCGTGGAGCAGTATCCAAAGGACGAATTCGACGAGCTCGCTGAAGCTCGGACCCTCAGAGGAGCGCATCGGAAGAAGCGCTCCCCACTCAGAGTCCTCATTCCCTTCCTCGCTGTTCTGATCATCGCTCCCGCACTCGGGTGGGGCGTTGTCGAGCTTATGAGCCAGGACGGCATGACCAACCCCTTCGTCGCCGCAGACGAGTCGGACGAAGAATCCGAAGCCGGTGAATCCGATGATGCGGCGGATGGTGGATCTGGCGATGCTGAGGGCACCGCTGACCCCTCGGGTGACGAAACCGATAACGGCACCGATCCGGCCGACCCAACCGACGATACTGAGACGGCAGATCCGACGGACGATGCCTCCGAGGAGCCAACCGAGGAGCCGAGCGAAGACATTGAGACTCTCGCTCCCGTTCCCGGCGTCAGCTACGACGCCAGCGTTCTGCTCTACAACGGCACGGGAGTCCCGGGCGGCGCGGCCGAGGCAGAGAGCACTCTGCGGACGGCCGGATATACGAACATCACGGTCCAGGACTACGCGGGTGCGACACCAGCAAACGATGCCATCTACTTCGCCTCAAATGAGCTGTACGCCACAGGACAGAACGTCGCGCAGAACCTGGTGATCGACTTCTGGGCGGAGAACGCTGGAATGACGGGGGCGTCGGACATCGTCATCTACATTCGCTGACGTCCGCTGGTAGCGTGATCTTTTTCCCCGTCTTGCACTCGACGGGTGAGAGTGCCAAAATCGAGTTAGCACTCTCCATGCGAGAGTGACAGATTTCGGCCGATGAGGCCAGGTGGGTTTCGGAAAGTCCGTTGCCTCCTGACCGTCCGTCGCGGGCGTTGGCCGACCACCACGTGGAGGAATATCACGCTATGGCTAAAACCATTGCTTTCAATGAGGATGCTCGTCGCGCCATGGAGCGCGGCCTCAACACCCTGGCCGACACCGTCAAGGTGACGCTTGGCCCCAAGGGACGCAACGTCGTCCTCGACAAGAAGTGGGGCGCACCCACGATCACCAACGATGGCGTTTCGATCGCCAAGGAAATTGAGCTCGAGGATCCCTACGAGCGCATCGGCGCCGAGCTCGTCAAGGAAGTTGCCAAGAAGACGGATGACGTCGCTGGCGACGGCACGACCACCGCAACCGTTCTTGCTCAGGCACTCGTCCGCGAGGGCCTCCGCAACGTCGCCGCTGGCGCGAACCCGATCGGACTCAAGCGCGGCATCGATGTTGCCGTCGAGGCCATCACCGAGCGTCTCCTGGCTGATGCCACGGAGATCGAGACCAAGGAGCAGATCTCCGCTACCGCAGCGATCTCGGCTGGCGACCCCGCAATCGGCGAGCTGATTGCCGAGGCTCTCGACAAGGTCGGCAAGGAGGGTGTCGTCACCGTTGAGGAGTCGAACACCTTCGGCCTTGACCTTGAGCTCACCGAGGGTATGCGCTTCGACAAGGGCTACCTCTCCCCGTACTTCGTGACCGACGCTGAGCGCCAGGAAGTTGTCCTCGAGGATGCCTACGTCCTGCTCGTCGAGTCGAAGATCTCGAACGTCAAGGATCTTCTGCCGCTGCTCGAGAAGGTTATGCAGACCAGCAAGCCCCTCGTCATCATCTCCGAGGACATCGAGGGCGAAGCTCTCGCAACCCTCGTCGTCAACAAGATCCGCGGCACCTTCAAGTCCGCTGCCGTAAAGGCACCTGGCTTCGGCGACCGCCGCAAGGCAATGCTCCAGGACATGGCTATCCTCACCGGTGGCCAGGTCATTTCCGAGACCGTCGGCCTCAAGCTTGAGAACGCTGATCTCGACCTCCTCGGCCAGGCCCGCAAGGTCGTCATGACCAAGGACGAGACCACCATCGTCGAGGGTGCAGGCACCAAGGACGCCATTGACGGCCGTGTTGCCCAGATCAAGGGCGAGATCGAGAACTCGACCTCCGACTACGACCGCGAGAAGCTTCAGGAGCGCCTCGCCAAGCTTGCTGGCGGCGTCGCTGTCATCAAGGCTGGCGCAGCCACCGAGGTGGAGCTCAAGGAGCGCAAGCACCGCATTGAGGATGCAGTCCGCAACGCGAAAGCTGCCGTTGAAGAGGGCATAGTCCCCGGCGGCGGTGTCGCACTCATCCAGGCCGCCAAGGACGTTATCGACGGCCTTTCCCTCGAGGGCGATGAGGCAACCGGCGCTGCAATCGTCGCTTCCTCCGTTGCGGCCCCGCTCAAGCAGATCGCTGAGAACGCAGGCCTCGAGGGCGGCGTTGTTGTTGAGAAGGTTGCCAACGCTGAGAAGGGTGTCGGCCTCAACGCCGCCACCGGCGTCTACGAGGACCTCCTCCAGGCCGGTGTTAACGACCCGGTTAAGGTAACCCGCTCTGCCCTGCAGAACGCTGCTTCGATCGCGAGCCTCTTCCTCACGACCGAGGCCGTCGTCGCTGACAAGCCGGAGCCCGCAGCCCCGGCAGCCCCCGGCGCTGACGACATGGGCGGCATGTACTAAAAACGCCCAGCCAACGGCTAACTGAAGGAGGGGAGCACCAAACGCGGTGTTCCCCTCCTTCAGTCATGTCTGAAAGCTTCCAGTCATATCCAACAGCCCCCGGCGTATCTGCGAGTAAAACTCGCAAGGGACGGCTGCGAATGTTCGGCGGGAGTTTTATGCCGATATTTCCTTTTTGCATGGCGGTATTTCCCGACTTGCGAATGCAGTGGCCGTGCCCGACTGCGGCGAAGCGGCACTAGTAGGCTGGTTCCCGTTCAAAGCCAGCCCGTCCATCCCCGTTATCGTCATCCTCGTCGGGCGTGGCCGCGGTGGCCGGTTCCTCGTCAACCCAGTCAGGGGTGGTGGCCGTCAGAGAGCTAGGTGCCGGAGGTTGGGCGAGGTTGGCGGAGCCACTACGCTCAGTATGCTTGGTCCGAGGGGCGTCAGTTTTAACCGGTTTAGAACGAGCGGCCGTGGAGTGACCAGATTCTGCTTGAGACGTGTCCGCGGGGGTGGGCGCACTCGTGGCTTCGGGAAGTCCTGCCTGCCTGCGGGCCAGCCTCTCCTGCATTCGTTTTGCAATATCGTCCCGTTCGGCCTTCTTCCGTTCGGCCGGGGTGAGCTTTCTAGGGGGAGATCCGGGCTCCGCCTCATCGGGCATGTCCTCTAGCGAGGAACGGACAACTTCGGGTTCCCTCACGGCCCCTGCGACAGGGTGCGGGGCAACAAGTCATCCTGTGAGGATGGAAGGACCTCCAGCTCCGAGGGCCGATCGGCGGGAACCAAAGGATTCTCAGCTCGCTTCTGCGCATATTCCTCGGGAGTGAGCGGACTGGCTTCGGTCTCTGTTTCGGGATTGGGAACGCTGTCGCTAGTGTCGTTTGGTGAACCGGGATGCTTCCACTCGCTTGGTGGCTCGGTTTCCGCTGGGATCTGAATATTCTGAAGCTCTGCAAGCTTCACTTCCAGCCGATCAAGTTCGGCCGATAGGTTCTCCCGCGCCTGAGATTCCCACTGCCTGCCAAGCGGTGACACAAAGATCTGTTTGCGTGCCAGCAGTCGTTTGACGATCTCCCGTCGTGCCTCCAGGAATGATTGGGCGGGAATGTGTGCGTATTCTTCGCGAACAGCCTCCAGGTACTTGGCGTACTTTTGGGGGCCTGCGGCAAGGGAACCGAGATGAGCATCGCGGAGGGCAAGCTTGTCGATGTCGACCGTGCTCAGCGTAGTCGACACGCACGGGTCTTCCTCCCTCGGCTGCTTTTTCATGCCGGTAATGAGATCGGCGATCCGGTCGACCTTTTTCTCTTCGATGCCGAGTTCGGCAAGTTCGGCGCGCGCTACGCGTGCCGATTCGACCTCGTTCTCGCCGCCGTTGCGGGTGTAGGCATCCTTCTCGGACGTGGAGAACACGCAGCCGTGATAGTAGGCGGCGAGCCTTACAAGATCGGGACTGTGGGTTTCCGGCGCTAGGGCGGTGACGCGTGAGAGGACGTCGGTAAGGTGGTGCAGGTCGTGGTGGTGACGATCCTTGCCGTTCCAGCGCGTGATCAGGCGTTCCGCGGCATCCGTAATCTCCTCATCGGGCGCCGTTGCGCCCGCGGCGCGGGCACTCCTGATAAAGGTGGGGAGAAGCCACTGGGGATAGTCCATACGTGGGTCGATGCCTTTCTACGGTCACCGGAAGTCTAGACTCATTCGGGGTAGTTTTCGACCGGCGGAGGTCCCGCGAGGTCCCGGCGTGCACTACCCTTAGTGATGTACTAGTAGGAAGGTTCAGGCACATGGCCAAGAGCACTCACCCCCTTGCAGGGCGAGCCCTCATCACGGGTGGAACGTCCGGGATTGGGTTGGAGTTTGCCAGGCAGCTTGCCGAGCGTGGCCTGAACCTCGTCCTGGTCGCACGCGAACAGGATCGCCTCGAACGCACCGCCAAGCAGTTCGAGTGGCGCCACGGAGTAACCGTTGAGGTTATTGCCGCAGACCTGGGAACCCCCGAAGGCCGCTCCTCCGTTGCGGACCGCCTCCTGGATGATGAATCACCGGTCAACGTTTTCGTGAACAACGCCGGTGCGGGACTGTACGAGCCACTCGTCACCGACAACCTGGAGCCGCACCGCAAAGCCATTGAGGTCATGTTGTGGGCCGTTCTCGAACTGGGTGCGGCAGCGGGCCGTGCCATGAAGCAACGGGGAAGCGGAACAATCATCAACACCGCTTCGATCTCGGGCCTGGTTCCCATGGGTGGGTACTCTGCCATCAAGTCCTGGGTGAAGACCTACTCCGAGGCGCTCTACCTTCAGCTCCGTGCTCACGGCGTTCACGTGACGACCTTTATGCCGGGCTGGGTCCGCACCGAATTCCATCAGCGCACCGGTGTGAAGACCTCGAACATTCCCGACTTCCTGTGGCTGGAACCGGAGCGCGTCGTGCGCGAATGCCTTGAGGACACAGAAAAGGGCAAGGTCATGTCGATCCCCTCGAAGCGTTTCAAGGTCATTGGCTTCCTTGCCGAACGGGGGCCGCAGGGAGCCGTGCGGGCCGTTGTTCAGAAGATCAACAAGGGGCGTCAGTGAGCAAGCTCCATCCCCTTAATCAGTACACGTCATCATCACACCGGGCGGTCAGGCGGTTTATTCGCCGCACCATTGCACGCCCGCTGATCACGACGCTCCTGTCGACCTCCACCGAGGGCCAGGAGTCCGTGGCGGAACTCGAAGGTGCCTACATTGTTGTTGGTAACCATTCGAGCCACCTCGATGCTCCGATGATGTTCACGTTGCTTCCCTCGCACATGACTGACAGGCTTGCCACCGGTGCGGCCGCCGATTACTTCTATCGCCGTCGCATCATTTCGAAGCTGACGGCACTGTTCTTCAACACCTACCCGATCGAACGAAAGGGCAAGGTGAAGACAGCGACCGGACGTGGCCTTCGGGAGCAGGAAGGCCCGAGCCCCGCCGCCGGCATGACAGGCCGCCTGCTGAGAGCGGGAATCCCGATCCTGATCTTCCCCGAAGGCACCCGTAGCCGCGATGGTCGCATGGGTGAGTTCAAGGCCGGCGCTGCCGCACTGTCCCAGAAGATTAGTGTCCCGATCGTCCCCGTCGCACTTATTGGTGGGCACGATGCTATGCCGGTCGGTGCCGTGTGGCCGAAGCTGGGTCGTCCCCGCGCCAAGCTGGTTCTCGGTAGCCCGATGTTGGCAGAAGACGGGGAGACGGTCGAAGAGTACAACGCCCGCATCCGTGCCTGCGTCGCGGCCATGAAGGCAACCGGACACCCTCACTCCGGTGAAGACATTGACCAGGACGCCGCCTAACGGACTCGTTTCCCTGACGTGCTCTGAAGCACAGAAGAATAAGCCTGAACCAACGAGGGCGAGCACGTGGCATGGCGCCAGATGCTCGCCCTCGGGCTTATCGACTACTGCTGGATCAGTCGGGTAGCGACCGGGTTCGGCAGGCTACTTCTCGAGGTCCTCACTGGTTGGAGAGGATGGGGACACGTACGTGCCTGCGTGGTCGTTCCTCTGGAGGATCGGGATATTGAGCGAAACGGTGGTGCCGCCACCCGGGGTTTCCGAAATATTAGCGGAGCCGTTGTGGGCTGCCGCGATCGAGGAGACGATGGCGAGGCCAAGGCCGGAACCACCGGAAGCTCGGGAACGCGAGGTGTCGACACGGTAGAAGCGTTCGAAGACTTTCTCGCGGTTCTCGGGAGGAATACCCGGACCGTGGTCCCGGACCTCAATGACAGCCATGGTGACCATCCCGGTAACTGCCCTGACCTGTTCCGTGCCAACGGCTATGTCGACCCGCGTGCCCTTCGGGGTGTGCTGCAGGATGTTGGTGAGGAGGTTTGAGACCACCTGGGTGATCTTGTCCCGGTCAACGAGGGCTATGACATCTTCCGGTTCGTCCCCGAACAGGCCGATGACCTCGACCGGATAGTCGGAGGAGCGGGCCCTGAAGTCAAGAATGGCGCTCTGGGCAAGATCGGTGATGTTGGCGGGCGCAATGTTGAGGGGGCGGGACTCGTCGAGGCGAGCAAGCATGAGGAGATCTTCAACGAGCCCTCCCATGCGCCTGGCCTCGGATTCGATCCGGTCCATGGCCTGGCCGACCTTGTCGGGGCCGATCCCTCCCATGCGGTACAGCTCTGCGTAACCGCGCACGGATGCGAGCGGTGTGCGGAGCTCATGAGAAGCATCGGAAACGAATTGCCTCATCTTGTTCTCGGACCGTTCCCGGGCGGTCATGGCGGCCTCGATTTGGCCGAGCATGATGTTGATGGAACCGGCGAGGTGGCCGACTTCGATGCCCATGTTTTCCGTGGGGACGCGCTTGGAAAGGTCGCCCTGGGTAATCTGCTTGGTGGTATGTTCAATGATTCGCAGGGGCTTCAAAGCGTGCTGAACAATGAAGTAAGAAATTAGGGCACCGAGGGCTACGACGCAGGTGGCGATGAGAAGCAGAATGAGCATCATCTGCGTCTTCGTGTGCTCAACGTTGTTGAGCGGGAAGGCAATCGCGACGGCCGGGAACTGCTCCGAAACGGTCGGCAGGTATATGGCGCGCCATGTCGAATTGTCGAGCGTGCCCGGGATTGTTATCGGGTTTGATGGTGGACCATCGAAAACGACCGTGACATCCTTTGGGGTGCCGTACCGTTCCTGCATGGATGGCGACATGTACTGCCAGTCGGCCCCGGCCGCGTTCTGAACGTAAATGTAATACGGCGATGGGACGACCTGAACATTCGTACCCGCCAGGGCATTGAATGTCTGTTGGGCAATGGTGGCGCCGGAAGATTTGAGATCGGAGTCGACCTGGTTCATGAGAACTTGGCTCATGACCGTCATGGTGCTCATAAACACCGCCCCCAGTGCCACGGTGAGCACGAGGACGTAAAGGGCGACAAGCCGCCCGGTCAGACTTCGTTCGTTACGCAAAACTACTGCTGTTCGCGCAGCACGTATCCGATGGCACGCTTCGTATGAATCAGCGGAGTTACTTCAATACCGAGAGCCTCCGAAGAATCGATCTTGCGGCGCAGGTAGGAAATGTAGGACTCGACGATGGAAATCTCACCGTTCCAGTTGTAGTCCCACACATGGTCGATGATCTGTTCCTTCGAAACAACCCGTTCAGCGTTAATCATCAGGTAGCGCAGGAGCTTGAACTCGGTGGGGGACAGCTCCACGTTTACGCCGGCACGGTGCACCTCGTAGGAGTCCTCGTTGAGAACAAGATCGCCATACACAATGTTGCCCTCTTCCCGCTCGTCATTCGTGCGGCGGAGGATCGCGCGGATGCGAGCAACAACCTCTTCCAGGGAGAAGGGCTTCGTCACGTAGTCGTCGCCGCCCACGGACAGGCCACGGACCTTATCCTGAAGATCATCCTTTGCGGTAAGGAACAGCACCGGCAAACCGGGCTCGTGTTCGCGCAGCTTCTTCAGCACTTCGAAGCCATCCATGTCCGGAAGCATGATGTCGAGGACCACCAGGTCGGGGTGAACGAAAGAGACCTGGGAGATCGCCTCGTGACCATCAGCTGCCATGCGGACCTCGAAGCCCGCGAAGGTCAGTGATGCGCTGAGGAGCTCGCGGATCGACGGCTCGTCATCAACTACAAGGATCTTTGCTTCTGCACTCATGCGTTCCATTATCTTGACGTTGGCTGAGAGTTGTCTGGGAAACAAAACGTAATTTCCAGGAAACCGGATACTCCCACAACCGGCTACCAGGCCAGCATCACCAAGTCTCAAGCGGCCTCTGCGAAACGTCACCATCCAGAAACCGCACCATGACAGGAATCTCGGACTCAGTCCAATATTCGAGTAGCCCTCTGCACACGAATCCCACGTCCTTCCCTTGTCTTCGAGATGTGACGAGAGAGTCACCGAGCAGGGCAAGAAATTGACTGCGGCCCGGGTAGAAGAAAAGTTAACTGCGGAGGGTCAGTTAGGAGGCGGCGGTGTGGGTTGGAGGCGGAAGGTCGGGTGGGAGAAGGAACTGACCGAATGATTCGGGGAATCCTTCATTAAGAGGTGCGAATAGAAGATTTGACTAAAGGTCTGAATAGAAGATTTGACTAGAGGAGGGGACCCGCGCGCGGATCCCCTCCCGATGCTAGCGGCTGTCCCGCTGTGGAGACTCTTAGGACCGAGGTCTCCGGGGGTGCCTAGTAGATCGTGCTGTCGCCCGATTCGATGGCCGGCTTTTCCTTGTTGCCGCCCTTGAGGGCTGCGAGGCGGGCTTCGATCTCGATGTTCTTCGAAGCGTCCTCGAGCTCGGCGAACTGGTCGGCGATCGAGGAGCTCTGAAGCTCTGCACGGCCAGCTACGGCTGCCTCTTCGCGCCGGATCTGCTCCTCGTAGCGGGAGATCTCCGACGTGGGGTCGAGAACGTTGATGGAAGCCATCGACTCCTGGACCTGAGCCTGGGCGTGGGCGGACTTCTGGCGAGCAACGAGCGAATCACGCTTGCTCTTCAGCTGGTCCAGCTTCTGGTGCATCGTCTGTAGGCCGTCCTTGAGCTGGTCAACGACCTCGTTCTGCGACTCGATCATCGGCTCGGCGGACTTAGCTTCGGACTCGGCAGCGATCTGCTTGGAGATAGCAACCTTCGCAAGGTCGTCAAACTTCTGT
Organism: Flaviflexus ciconiae; assembly: GCF_003971195.1. NCBI lineage: Bacteria > Bacillati > Actinomycetota > Actinomycetes > Actinomycetales > Actinomycetaceae > Flaviflexus > Flaviflexus ciconiae. The sequence goes on from NZ_CP034593.1 coordinate 2,477,432, forward strand.
GCGTTCGCATCGTCGCCGGCGCCACGGAACTGCTCGGCACGGTCGGAGGCTGCGATAGCCTTGCGGCCCCAGTCCTCTGCTTCCTTGAGATCCTCAGCATGATCGGCCTCTGCGAGACGGAGGTTACCGATCGTGACTGCGATGGCGTCCTCGGCCTCCGAGATCGAGTTCGTGTAGTCGCGGACGAGCTGATCCAGCATCTTCTGCGGATCCTCAGCGCGATCGAGGAGAGCGTTGATGTTGGCGCGGGCAAGCTGGCCAATACGGCCAAGGATGGACTGCTTTTCAGCCATGGTGAACCTTTCGTTGGTTATCGATGCTTGGGAACAAATCTAGTGTTGGTACTGGATAGTAGAAGGGAAAAGGACAAAGGGCGGGGACTGGTACCCAGTTTTAGAAGTCGATGCCTCCTCCGAAGCCGCCTCCGCCGCCGCCACCTCCGCCGAAGCCGCCGAAGCCGCCTCCGCCGAAGGAACCTGAGGAGAATCCGCCGCCGCGGCTACTGCCGCCGGAGAAGATCGAGCCGAGAATCATGCCAGTCAGCATGCCGTCCATGCCGCCGCCTCTGCGCCGACCACCGCCGCCCCACATGTCCCCCGGGTAGGTGCGGTTGTCGATGTCGCGCTGCGCCTGGGACCGTGCCTGCTGGGCAAAGTGGCCAGCATCGCGGTACAGCTTGAGCTGTTCGTTCATGTCCTTTTCGCGCTCGGCCCGCGCCAGGGTAGACATTGCCGTGGATAGCGAGGTACGTGCGGAAGAACCAACGACAGAGCGATTGGCGTTAATGAGTGAGTCCGCACTGTTGATATGATTTTCGGCCGATGCCTTTGCCTTCTCTACACCGGCGCGGATGCGCTTCCGGTTCTCCTCATCCTCGCGCACACCGACCAGGGAAGCGTCGATAGCTGTTTCCGCTTCCTCCAGCTTGTTGAGAGCGAGGATCGGATCGGCGTCCGGTCCCATCGCGTATGACAGGGCGCGCTCGGCCTCAACGCGGCGGGACTCAATGGTCTTATCGCCCTTTCCGAGCCGCTTAGCGTCCGCCACGTCGGACGACAGGGAGGAGATGCCTTCTCGGAGGGCTTTCTTCGCATTCTTTAACGTTTCCTCGGCGTTCGAGATCTCATCGAGAAGTGTTGCCGCCTGCTGGACGTTGTCTTCAGCGATTCGTGCGAACACGGTGGCCTGATTGCGCCTATCGGCCGCGACCTGCTCCTTACCCTTCGCGATGGCCTCGCGAGCAGAAGCAATAAGGGCCGAAATCTGCTCCGGGTAGGTACGGAGCGTCTGCAGTGCTGCCGGTGGGAACTTGTACCCCAGGTTGTCGATCTGGGCTTGCGCCGATGGGATCTGAGGGCCAATTTCGGAGACCCTGATCTCCAGATTGGCAAGGATCTCGTGCACGCGAGCGTTGAGATCGCGGAGCTTGGCGAACTCCTTTTCCTGTGCGGCAATGGCCTCGCGGGCCCGGGACGTGTGCTCGAGTATGCCCGTGTAGTACTGGCGCTGCTCCTGCGGAGTATCCGGGATGTTGTCGTCCAGCTTCTTGCGGAACTCGAACGCCTCCGATACTTCCTTGCGCGCCAGGGCGAGCGCCTCATCGAACTGGACGGTTGCCTGAAGACCGAACTCGGCCTTCGCGAACTCCAGCTCGGCAGCGGATTCGCGCACGCCATCATCGGCTTCAATGAGGGCGCTGGCGGCGCGCTTACCCAGCTGGTCGAGCGATTCGGCTTCCTTCTGCGCCTTCGTCTTTTTCTTCTTCGACTTCCGGTAGGAGGCGAAACCAATGATGGCGGCGACAATGACGACGAGGCCAATAACAAGCGGGAGAAGGCTGGAGCCTTCTCCGCCCCCGGTCAGGCCGTCGCCCTCCGAGCTGAGCTCGGAGGTTATCGTCTCGATCGCCGCATTCCAGTCCCCATCCCGAAGCTCCGGGCGGGACGTGATGATCGCTGCTTCAACCTTCTCGGCCACGTCCTCTTCGAGAGCCCAGTAGCCGACCTCGGTCGTTTCCGTGGCGATGGCGATAAGCGCGTCGCCGTCGTCGATCACGGCATTTGACGTTTGTGCCGCCCATTCGCTCGGGCCCAGATTGCCAAAGTCCTCAACGAACACGACGTACAGCTCATCCCCGCTCGCGTCCGCCAACTCGTACAGGGCATCCTCGGCGGCCCCGGGATCCGAAACGACCCCGTGCGGATCAGACAGCAGGTCCGTGGGGCGGAACGGATCATCGGAGGGAAGGAAGACAAGCATTGGCTGGGCCTATCGGTTGGGGCAACGTCGGGTCGTAAACCGCGCGGCAACAGCCATTGCGGTATCCGTTCGTCGGTGCGGGCGAGTGGGCTGGTGTCATCTTACCGGGTTTGTGGCCTGCGGCACCTTGGAGAACGTGTCATTCCGCGCTGTTTCGCAACCGGCTAACACGGAAGGCTCCGGTCTGGGACATAGGCGGTAGACTGGAACGGTATCTCTCAAAACAGAAGGACTCGGAACAGAAGGAGCTGTCGTGCCAACAGGCAAGGTAAAGTTCTTTAGCCACGACAAGGGCTTTGGCTACATCACAGGCGACGATGGACGCGATGTCTATTTCCCCGAATCGGTCCTGCCTGTCGGCGTGCGCCCCCGGAAGGGCGCCTCTGTCGAGTACTCCGTTGCAGAAGGCCGCAGAGGCCTGCACGCGCTGTCCGTAGAGGTCAAGGAAGCGCCGGTTTCGCTCGCTAAAGCAAACCGCCGCAAGCCCGAAGACATGGTCCCGATCATTGAGGACCTCATTAAGATTCTTGATTCGGCCTCCGGCCAGCTACGCCGAGGCCGCTACCCCGATGGTGGTCCGAGGATTGCCCAGGCCCTCCGAACACTGGCAAGTGAGTTTGACGTATGAGTCGTTTGCAACCCGTTAAGAACGTGACAAAGGAGAAAACTCTCGCGCAGGCTGTTGATACTGCGCGAGAAGCCCTCCTGGAGATCACGACAGCCGACTCGATCGGCGAGCACCGCGGAGTGGTCCTCGATGCGGAGCGGGTACTAACCCACGCTTTCGCATGTGAGCTCCCGGGCTACGTCGGCTGGTTCTGGGCCGTGACGCTGGCGAGAGCCTCGCGCTCGCGGAAGGTCACGGTCAATGAGCTGTCGCTCAAGCCCGGCCCCGATGCCCTTATGGCACCCGACTGGGTGCCGTGGGCGGATCGGCTCGAGCCGAAAGACGTTTCCGGGACGGAGGCCCTTCCCTACCGCGCCGATGATTCGCGTCTTGTCGAGGGCTTTGAGGACACGACGGAAGATGCCGACCAACTTGAAGAGTTCGAGATGGGATTGGGGCGTGCCCGAGTCCTGTCGATCGAGGGCCGGAAGGAAGCCTACAACCGCTGGTACAACTCCGATCGGGGCCCGAACACGGCATCCACGCGCGCTGCGAAAGCAAACTGCTCAACATGTGCCTTCATGATGCTTATGGCGGGCTCGGCCCGGAGCCTCTTTGGCGTCTGCGCCAACGAATGGTCGCCCGACGACGGCAAGGTTGTTTCGCTTGACCACGGCTGCGGCGCACACTCCGAGACGGATGCTCCACGGGAGAAACGTCTCTGGGTTCAGACGGAACCGGTCGTTAACGAGACGGATATCGAGATCGTCGAAAGCGCGCACTGATGGAAAGGCTGCGCGGAGCGGTCAAGGACTACGCCTGGGGCTCGACAACCGCGATACCCGCCCTGTTTGACATGGGGGAGAGCCCGACACCCGTGGCTGAGATCTGGCTCGGCGCGCACCAGTCAGGCCCGGCCCTGCTAACGGGCGGGTCCGTTTATAACCCAACGGGAGGGGCCGCGGACCGCGACCTCCTCACCTACATCGATGAAGACCCGAAAGGTTGCCTGGGGACCGCAATTCCCGGTGGTGGCACGGTTCTGCCCTACCTTTTGAAACTCATCGCTCCCGCCAAGCCACTCTCACTTCAAGTCCATCCCTCCCGCGAGCAGGCCGAGCGGCGCTATGCGGATGAGGACAGTGCCGGCGTTGCGATCACCGACCCCAATCGGAACTATTTCGACCGCAACCATAAGCCCGAACTGCTTCTTGCGCTCACAAAGTTTGAGGCCGTTGCCGGCTTCCGTGCGCCGCGCCGCGTCGCAGACGTGGTGTCGGGGCTGGAATGCACAATTGCGGAGACCCTCCTCGGTTTCCTCAAGGAGGACCTCTCTCCCGTTGGGATTAGGCGCTGCTTCGAGTATCTGCTGAGCAACGAGACGAAGCCCAGCCCCGAGGCCGTTGGCGACCTCGTCGAGGGATGTCGGGCGCGGCTCGATGCGGGCACCTCTCCGTCTATGCGAGCCGACCGCATCGCCATCCACCTGGCAGACCACTACCCGGGTGACCCGGGGGTTGTTGCCTCGCTCCTCCTTAACCCCGTCACACTCCAGCCTGGCGAGGCCCTCTTTGTTCCCGCGGGAACGGTGCACGCGTACATGGCGGGGACCGGCATAGAGATCATGGCGAACTCCGACAATGTCCTGCGTGCGGGACTGACCGCAAAGCACATCGATGTTCCCGAGCTCCTTGCCACCGTCGACTACGTGGCCGCCCCTCCGATCCGCATCGCCCCGGAGCGCATCACGGAAGGCACAAGAACTTTCTACGCCCCGGTTGACGACTTTGAGCTGTCGGTCACGGAGCTGAGGGACTCGAACTTCCGCTACCAGCTCCCCGGCAGGGGCCCCAGAATCCTCCTTGCGCTGAGTGGCGCAATCGAAGTTTCGACGAACGAGCAGAGAATCACATTGAACCTCGGGGAGAGCGCCTTCGTTCGGGCGGATGAAGGAAACCTGCAGGTCCAAGGGGTGGGCGTCCTCGTCCAGGCGAACGTTCCGTAGATCCTGTCTCACCATGTGGTCGCGTTTCTGTGTCGAATAGTGAGACGAGCATTTCCTTAGGGCTGAAACTCGATGAATATCGGTGGAGTGAACGAATTACTTGATCGCACTTTCAAGCTCTCCGAGCGGGGAACGACTGTAGGACAGGAGCTCCGCGGAGGGCTCGTCACGTTCTTCGCCATGAGCTACATTCTTGTGCTCAACCCGATTATCCTTTCGACCCAAGACTCGACCGGCCACTACCTTGGTGGCGGCACCGAGGGTGCTAACGTCGCGGCAATTGCCGCCGGTACCGCACTCATTGCAGGTGTTATGTCGATTCTCATGGGAGCCGTCGCCAACTTCCCGATGGCAATGGCAGCGGGCCTTGGCCTCAACGCGATGCTCGCCTACACCGTTGTCTCCCTCCCGGGCATGACGTGGGCGGATGCCATGGGAATTGTCGTTCTCGAGGGTATTCTCATCCTCGTGCTCGTCATGACGGGGTTGCGCGAAGCAATCTTCCGGGCCGTTCCGGGCTTCCTGAAGACCGCGATTTCCGTCGGTATCGGCCTCTTTATCGCCCTCGTTGGCCTGTACAACGCCGGCATCATCCGTACCGGAACGGGTACGCCCCTCGACCTGGGTATCAATGGTTCGATTGCTTCATGGCCGCTGGCTGTCTTCATCCTCGGCCTTATCTCGATCATTGTTCTCATGGTCAAGAAGGTTCGCGGCGCCATCCTCATCGGCATTGTGATTGCGACCGCTACTGCGATCATTGCCGAGGCAATCCTTAACCTTGGCCCGAAGGGTAACGATGGCTCCAACCCGACTAGCTGGGGCCTGACCGTTCCGTCGCTCGAGGGCTCACCGGTCTCGGTTCCCGAGTTCTCGACCCTGGGTGCTTTCTCCATCACCGGCCCCTTCGAGAAGATCTCCGTTATCGCGGTTCTTGTTCTCGTCTTCTCCCTCATGCTTGCTGACTTCTTCGACACCATGGGCACCATGGTTGCCGTGGGCTCCGAGGCGAAGTTGCTCGATAAGGAAGGCAACCCGCCGAAGATGCGTCAGATCCTCGCCATCGATTCCCTCGGTGCGGTTGCCGGCGGTGTTGGCGGCGTCTCGTCCAACACGGCCTACATCGAGTCGACCACCGGTGTTGCCGACGGTGCACGTTCGGGTCTTGCCAGCATCGTGACCGGAACCCTGTTCCTGCTCTCGACGTTCCTGGCTCCGCTTGCCGGAATGATCCCTTACGAGGCCGCTACCCCGGCGCTCGTCGTCGTTGGCTTCCTCATGATGCAGCAGGTCGCGCAGATTGACTGGAAGGACCTCGTCGTCGGCATCCCCGCCTTCCTGACGATTGTCTTCATGCCCTTCTCCTATTCGATCACCGTCGGTATCGGCATGGGCTTCATCGCCTACACAATTCTCGCGTTCGTCGACAAGAGGAAGGTCCACCCCCTTCTCTGGGTCGTCGACGTCCTCTTCGTTCTCTACTTCGTCCGTGGCCCCATCGAGGCCGCACTCGGGCTCTAGGGCGCAACCGCTTAGCGCTAGCTCGGCCGGCCTCCGTTCCCTTCGGGGAGTGGGGGCCGGCTTCGTCGTGTACAGGGAATTGGCCATGGTCGGTTTGAGCGTGGGCCGTAGGGTCCGGATGGTCTTGCTGATTAGCCCGATGTTGGAATTTCACCAGGAACTAGGGGGCCCACAATCCTCTCGTTCCACAAGAGCGGGAGACCTCTGCGCTCTGTGATCGAGTAAACCATTATATGCTATGGTTTTCCAGGCTAATGGTTTGCTAAGCTAAGTAACCGTGGTTAATCGTGCTGAAGTCGCAGAATCTCTGAGAGTTGCCGTTCTTCACCTGTCGCGGGTGATGAGGGGGATGGAGGAGCTGGGGGAGTCCCGCTACTGTGTCCTGGCGGCTCTATCGGACGGACCCATGACCGTGAGCGGCCTCGCCGCTCACGAGAGGGTCTCGACGCCCTCGATGTCGAAACTCGTGACGAGTATGACCCACTCTGGTCTTGTTCAGCGGGTGAGGGATGAGAGCGATGGGCGTAGAGTCGACGTGAGCCTGACGGAGGGTGGCAGGCAGGCACTGTCCGACGCTTCTGCGGCTGGCGCGATATGGATGAATGACTATTTCAAGGATCTAAAGGAGGAGGACGTCTCCCTTCTCGCCCGAGCGGCTGAGCTCATGAGGGGGATGTCGACCAGGTGAAGCGTACTTTTCTCTCACTCAAGTTCTATAACTATCGGCTCTGGTTCTTTACCGCGATCGTTGCTAACACGGGTACGTGGATGCAGCGCGTCGCGCAGGACTGGCTTGTCCTCACCGAGCTGACCGACAACGACGGCTTCGCCGTCGGCATCACAACAGGCCTGCAGTTCCTCCCGCTTCTTCTCGTGACGCCCTATGCGGGGGTGTTGGCTGACCGCTACGACAAGCGGAAAATCATGTACGTCACCCAGTCCCTCATGGGATTGCTTGCGGTTGGGCTCGGTGCTCTTGTGCTGACCGATCATGCGACCGTTGAGCTTGTCTACGTCTTCGCGTTGCTGCTCGGAACCGTGTCGGCCTTCGATACGCCTCCCCGTCAGGTGTTTGTTTCTGAGCTGGTTCCGCCCAAGTACCTGACGAATGCGATCGGCTTGAACTCCGCAAGCTTCAACAGTGCCCGTCTACTCGGTCCCGCGGTGGCAGGTCTCCTCATTGCCGCTGTCGGCACGGGCTGGGTCTTTGTCATTAACGGCATCTCCTTCGGAGCTACCCTCTTTGGCCTCATGCTCATGAAGTCGAAGGACTTCTATATGAGTACCCCGCAGCCCCGCGAGAAGGGCCAGATCCGGCAGGCAATCTCCTTTGTTCGGCACCGTTCCGACATTGTGGTCATCATGGTTGTGGCAGGTATTGTCTCCTGCCTGGGCCTGAACTTCCAGCTCACCAGCGCGACCATGGCCTCCGAGGTCTTCAATAAGGAAGCGGGCGAATATGGTCTCCTGGGATCGATCATGGCGATCGGATCGCTCACGGGTGCGCTCATGGCGGCGCGGAGAAGCGAATCCCGCGTCCGGCTCGTCGTCATCGCGGCCTTCGGATTTGGCGTTGCCGCCGGCGTTAACGCCATGATGCCGACCTACTGGGCCTACGCGATCAGCTGTATCCTCGTCGGCTACTCCACGCTCACTCTGCTCACGTCGGCGAATATGGCGATCCAGACATCGGTTGATCCCGCGATCAGGGGCCGAGTGATGGCCCTTTACCAGGTGGTCCTCATGGGTTCGACACCGATCGGCGCCCCGATTGTTGGCTGGATCTCCGAGCACATCGATCCCCGCTGGGGAATCGGCGTCGGTGCCCTTGCTGCGCTGGTTGTTTCGGTTGGCGCGCTGTTCTGGGCGCGCAAGCACTGGGATGTGAAGTTCGAATACAACCTGAGGCAGACCCCGCACGTCACGATCATCGGTCCCGCTGAGCACGCTGCCCGCCGCGAAGCGGCCGAGGCAGAGAAGCAGCAGCGCAGGAAGAAGGAACGTACTCTGGACGCCACCACGCAGGAGATGGCGGCGCTGGGTTCTAGCGCTGTTGCTGTCCCACCCAGGACAGCGAGTCCAGAAGAGCCCTAACTTCGTCCGGCTCCGTGGCCGGGAAGGTCGCGATTCTCAGCTGATTGCGGCCGAGGCCACGGTAGCCGTCGATGTCGACAATCCCGGACTCGCGGCAGGTCGTGCTGAGCTCGTCAGCCGGCAGGTCAATATCGATGGTGGCAACAACCTGGGAGCGGAACTGCTCCTCAATAAAGGGATGGGCCCAGTCGGTATTCGCAGCCCATTCGTAGACGAGGCTGGATGATTCCTTCGTCCTCTTGTCCATGGCTTCCAGGCCGCCCTGCTCCAGCATCCACCTCAGTTGTGTATCCATGAGGTGCAGCGTGGCAAGAGCGGGTGTGTTGAGAGTCTGGTTCTTCTGCGAATTGTCCAGAGCCAGCTGAATGTTCAAGATGTCGGGAACCCAGCGTTCCGATGTCAACCTCTCCATGCGCTCCAGTGCAGCGGGGGAGAGGATCGCAAACCAGAGCCCACCGTCGGAAGCAAAGCACTTCTGGGGAGAAAAGTAGTAGACATCGGCCTCGGCCGGGTCGTACATAACGCCGCCCGCCGATGATGTTCCATCAACGATCGTCAGTGCCGACTCCGGCCCGATTCGCTTCACGGGGAGCATAGCTCCGGTCGAGGTCTCGTTGTGCGGGTACAGATAGGAGTCAATCCCCGGCTCCTCCTCGGGTAGCGCCGCGCTACCGGGCTCGATCTGAGTGACAATCGGGGAATCAACAAACGGGTTCTTGTGGAGGGCCTTCGCGGCCTTCGTGGAGAACTGGCCAAACGTTGTGGCCTTTGCCTTCTGCTCGACAAAGCAAAAGGGAATAGCATCCCAAAGAAGCGATGCCCCACCATTCCCCAGCGCAATCTCGTATCCTTCAGGAAGAGCGAAAAGCTCGTTGAGTCCTTCTCGAATGGAACCGACGACATTCTTCACAGGCGACTTGCGATGTGACGTTCCCATCCACGTCGGGTCTAAGCTCAAGTGAGATGATGGGATCCGGGAAGGTCCCGAACCGAAACGACCGTCGCGGGGAAGAAGCTCACGTGGAATCATCATGAGTTGATCTTCGCAAACTTCACAAACTTTGTAACGGCTGTCCAGATAAAATGGACACGAACCTAGCAGGAGGCGTAGTGGCTGATCTTATCGACACCGGTGAAATGTACTTGAAAACGGTCTACGAGCTTGAAGAAGAGGGCATCCCACCCCTTCGTGCCCGCATCGCCGAGCGCCTTGAGCACTCGGGACCGACCGTCTCCGAGACGGTGAACCGTCTCTCCCGTGACGGTCTGCTGACCGTCAGCTCCAGCCGTCAGCTTCAGCTCACCACCGAGGGCCGCCGCAAGGCCACCGAGGTGATGCGCAAGCACCGCCTCGCCGAGCGCCTCCTCACCGACGTTATCGGCATGGACTGGCAGTACGTGCACGAGGAAGCGTGCCGGTGGGAGCACGTCATGTCCGACCGTGTCGCCAAGCAGCTGGAAGCCGTCCTCGGCGACGTTAGCTACGACCCGTACGGGAACCCCATCCCGTCCATGGTGGAAGGGCCCGCCGAACTGGGTGCGGAGGAGTCCGGTCTGGTTGCACTCGCATCTCTGACGCTCACGGAAAATATCACGGCGACACTCCGACGCATCGCAGAGCCGCTCCAGGTCGACGTTGAACTTCTTGCCTCCTTCCACGAGGCAGGAATCGTGCCAGGGGCCGAGATTACCGTTGAAAACACTGAGAACGGGCTGACGGTCAAGGGTGCTGAGGGGACGATTAACAACCTCGCCCCGGTCGTTGGGAAGCATCTCTTTATTGACGCTTAAGTCACAGTCTGTAATTCTTCGTGACACATTCGTTATCTTCCGTTATTCTCTTGTTTGTAAGGACTGAGATTCCAGGAGAGACATGTCGAAACGAACTGCAGGCCGTCACGCGGCTCCCAAGGTGCGTCGCTCGCACGCCGTAGCCGCCGCTGCCACATCCGCAGCACTTGGTATGACTGCCACCGCCGCCGTTGCTGCCCCCGCCTCCGAGGAGGACGCTGCCCCGGCGCCGCTCGCCCTGGACGCTGAGGTTGTTGAGGTTCCCGCCGTCATCGATGTTGAACTTCCGGAAGACGCAGCTGTCGAGCTCGCTTCGATCAACGTCACGTCCACCGAGGCCCCCGAGCCGGTCGTCGAGCCCGAGCCGGTCGTCGAGCCCGAGCCCGTCGTTGAGGAAACTCCGGTAGTCGAGGCAACTCCTGCCGCCGAGACCACGACCGAGGATGCTGCGACCACCCAGGCTCCCGCGGCAACCACCACGACAACGCAGACCGCTACGGTCCAGGAGGCAGCTCCTGAGCCCGAGCCCGAGCCGGTCCAGGCCGCTCCCGCTGCAACCGGCTACGGTTCCACGATCGTGGGAATCGCCCGCCAGTACTCCGGCGTCCCCTACGTCTACGGTGGAACGACCCCGTCCGGTTGGGACTGCTCCGGCTTCACCTCCTACGTTTTCGCTCAGGCCGGCATTTCGCTTCCGCGTAGCTCGTCCGCCCAGCGTTACGCTGGCTACCAGGTCTCCGCTTCGCAGGCGCAGCCCGGCGACCTCGTCTGGTGGCCCGGCCACGTCGGTATCTACACCGGCAACGGCATGCACATCGCGGCACGTAACCCCTCCTCGGGAACCTACGAGGGCCCGGTTTACGGTAGCCCCGTCTACATCCGCGTCGCTGGCTAACACCAATAGCGGTACATAACTTAGAGAGATCCCGAGGAGCCCGGCTCCTCGGGATCTTTGTCTTCGCTATTTGTTCCGTGCCGTACTGACCCTCCCTCTTCCCGGGGCTCACGCGCGATACCGCGTTGAGAATTGCTCCAATGCGGAACCGGTGCCTCGAAGGATTTAGACTGCAATCGAATCGTGTATCTGATTGGAAGAATCCATGGATTTGATGTCGCTAGCCGATGGTGTGCTCCCATTGATCCGTGCGCAAAGCCGGGACCTGTGGCGCTACGAGGTCGCAAACGACCAGGGCGACTCAATGCTCGACGGGGTTGCCCTTCTGGAGCAAGCCCTTGATAATCCGGAGGAGATGCCCGACCTCGGGATTGCTGTTCCGACCCCACAAGAGACCTACACCGTTATCACCCAGGCAATCCGTTCTGCACTCAAAGTAATAGCTCGCGCGGATGACTCAAGTGGGATCATCGGCACAGCGTGTGCGGAACTGTTGGAACTGCATCCGCGCGCGGCTGAGCGTGCTGACGTGCCGCAACTGAAGCTTGCCGATTGGGTATTCAACTTGCCGTTCACCGACGAACTCCAAGTATTTGAAACGGATCCCGTCGCCTACGCTCCCGCACTTGGTTCGACAGGCATGGAGCGTTTTAAACAGCATGTCGAAGTTCTCCGTGCGGAGGTGGCAAAGGAAGAACCCGGCCCATATGGACTCAGAAGTCATAAAGCGCACGTTCTCGAATGGTTCGACAAGCGTCTTGCGGTCTTTGACAAGGACCCCGAAGCAATTATTAGGACACACCTACGGGACGGCAGTGTGGCTGGCTGGTACGTCGATGTTTCTGAAGCATTCGAAGAAATTGGTGATATTCCAAGAACGGTTGAGTGGGCCAAGCAGGCGGTTCTGTTCGACTACGGTCATCAATCGCGTGACGCCGCTACGCGGTGGCGCAGGCTTCTGATTGAGCATTTGCCTGAAGAACACGATGATGCGATCCGCACGATCTTTCAGCGGTGGCCCTCCGCGGCCTCCGCGGCAGGACTGCACAGAGTTGATGGTGATGAGGTCCTCGGCCGGATCCACGAAACTCTGGAGGAGAAGAATTCGAGCGAACTTGTCCGGTTCCAATGGAAGACCTTAAAGAATGTGCAGCTTGCCTGGGAAACCGCAACCCGGCTTCTACCCGAGGACGACTGTATTTGGGCAGAGCTAGCTGAGGCGTATACGCCCATCGATCCGGTGGCCGCTCTGAGGGTCCGAGCCCGGGTGGTGAGCGATGCATTGATCGAAACGGATAGGCGCAAGTACCGGCCGGCCGCACGCGAGTTCGTGAAGCTCCGAAAAGAAGCGCGAGCAACCGGCAACGCAGAGGCCATTGCCCTCGTCGACTCCGTCATCGGGAGGATGCGAGAACTATATCCCCGCAGGCCTCGCCTCATGGCAGAGTTCGACCAGGCCGGGCTGCCGTAGGCAAAACGGCGGCGATGTTCAGCCCCTTCCGGTATCAGAGGCGCGCTGTCGATTCGGAGTCGTCGTGTGGTTCCAGCCTTGTTCACAATGGGCCAACCAGATTGAAGCCTGGCCGGCCCATTGTGAACGGTGGAAAATGACTATTGGACGATGTTGATACCGGTGGCCGCTGAGGCGTCCTCCAGGGAACCCAGGTTGGTGACGCTTGTGAAACCGGCCTGCTGCATAAGAGCCATGCCCTGGCCCGAACGATTCCCCGAACGGCAGTAGACAAGATAGTCGGCGTTGGGGTCGAGCTCGGGGATTGCGAGCTGAACTTCGCCAGCGTTGAAATCAACAAGCTGGGCACCATCAAGGTGCCCACCCGCATACTCACCCGGCGTGCGCATATCGAGGATGATGGCGCCTTCGGGCAGATCGGACTCAGACGGTGTGCCAGCCGCGAGCGGGAGGATAGCGGTGAGGGAGATGAGGTGACAGAACATAAACGGTCCTTTCGGGAACGGCCTCGGCAAATGGGGAACGGCTCTGCGAGGAGATTAAGAAGAGACGCATGCGACTGAGCTGGAATCTCGCCAGTGATACTGAAGCACTGCAGAGATCTGTGTGTGGAGTTGTTGGTCTGTGACCTAGAGCCACGCGGGCCGAAAGCGTTGCCTCAAGATACCCGATGACCACATGACCAGCTGTAACGTGTGCCGTACTCGTGTTACGCGGTCTGATGGGAGCAGATTTCGGGCCCGTTTGGGTGAAAATCAAGATGAAATAACTGCGAGGTGCGACACGTTTATAACGTTCTGTGATTGGGCTCGCGTGATCTTTCATTGATATCGCAACGTTTTAAAAATAGAGGTCACGGTCACCGCAACAAATCGTTATCGAAGCGTGACATTACCGTTTCAATATTGTTATAGTTTTGGAAGTTCGAACAGCGGACGTGTACCGACCCGGTATAACTCAGACCAAAAGACGAATTGAAACACGCGGGCTTGCCCGCTTGGAGAAACTAACGATGATCAAGTCCCAGCGCACTGGCCGCCACGCGGCTGCTGCACCCATCAAGCCCATGACCGCGGGCGTTGTCACTGCAGGTGCGGCGACCGCAGGCCTGATGTTCAGCGCAGCCATCCCGTCGGCCGTTGGCTCCGAGGAGCAGATCGACGCTTCCGAGCGGATCACCCTTGATGAGAAGCCTACCGATGTCGCACCCGAGGCATTCACTGTCCAGGTTGACGATGTCGAGGATTTCGACCTTGACGCTGTAACCGTCACCGCAGAGGCCGCACCCGAGCCGGAGCCCGAGCCGGTTGTTGAGGAAGTTGTTGAAGCTCCGGTAGCTGAGACCACCACGGCAACTGAGGCCGCCCCCGCCCAGACGCAGGCAGCAACGACTCAGACCACCACTCAGGCTGCAACGACTCAGACCACCACTCAGGCCGCAGAGCCGGAGCCGGTTGTTGAAGCCGCTCCGATCCAGACCTACTCGGCTACCGGTTCTCGCGTTGTCGCCATTGCTCGTTCCTACGCGGGCGCACCCTACGTGTGGGGTGGCACCAGCCCCGCCGGTTGGGACTGCATCGGCTTCGCCGACTACGTCTACAACCAGGTTGGCGTTGACCTCCCGAACTCCTCGAGCGGTGCTCGCTACGCCGGCTACCAGGTGTCTGCTTCGCAGGCACAGCCCGGCGACCTCATGTGGTGGCCCGGCCACGTCGGTATCTACACCGGCAACGGCATGCACATCGCAGCTTGGAACCCCTCGATGGGTACCCAGGAAGCCCCGTTTGGGGCAGCCCGATCTACCTCCGCGTACTCGGCTAATTAACTTCCTAAGTGGGGAGCGCTCGAAAGGGTGCTCCCCACTTGCCGTACCCGGACGCGAAACCATTGGGGAGTGTTTCTGGTCGGCTGAACTCCTTTGCTCGCGCACTTCACGTCCGAGAGGGCTATAGCGGCCTCCTTCCGTGTTCCTATTTGAGAACAGCCATATAGTCTGTGCTCCAAGCCAGTATCCGCTACCTGCTCGGGTCCTTTCTGAGGTGTGCGCGGCTACGCGGGAAGCGCCGGTCGAAGTCCTTGGTCGGATGGCAACGTTTAGCAGTTTTGCCTATCGATCTGCCTTGGGTCGATACAGAATCGCCCTCGGAGCGGTAAAGTGACAGTAAGAATCCTGAGGAGGAGGCCGCTATGACGCATGACAATGTTGTCGCCGTTGGTATCGATGGCTCAGAAAGATCAGAAACCGCTTTAACGTGGGCGATCGAGCAGGCTAAGAGGAGGGCCGCTCGACTGCACATCGTGTCCTCCTACGAACTCCCGACCTACACCGCGCATACCTTTGAGGGTGCCGCGACGTCAATGGACTCGAGGCTTTTCGAAGCAGCGAATGAATACCTTGATGCTGCCGTGCTTAAGGCGCAGAATGCTGGCGTTGAGACTTCGTCCTCGCTCGAGACCGGAGATCCCTCCGCGGTGCTCGTCGAGCTCTCCAAGAAGGTCGCGACCGTCGTTATTGGTAGCCGTGGCAAGGGGTCCTTCGCTGACCGGCTCCTTGGAACGGTGTCGAGCGCAGTTCCGGCTCACGCCTACTGCCCAAGCGTTGTTGTTCCGGAAGCCTCGGCCGGCTCCTGCCTGCCGATTAGGCACATCGTTGTTGGCGTCGATGGTTCAGAAGCCGCAAATATTGCTCTTGAGCGCGCTGTCTGGGAGGCCGAGCGCTGGAAGGCTAAGCTCACGGCTGTTGCAACGGTGAATACGAGCTCGATTGCGTGGATGCCGGGGGCGGGATACTCCGTTGACGTCCTCGATGATGTGCGAAGCGGCCTCGAGGTCGTTGTCGAGAAGGCTACCGAGGGCTACGACATTGACGTACGCACGCACGCTCTCGAAGGTAACCCCGCTGCTCTTATGGCGGAGTTCTCGACCGCAGTTGACCTGCTGGTCATCGGTACCCGTGGACGCGGAGGCTTTGCTGGCCTCCTGCTTGGCTCCACAAGCCAGGCTGTGCTCCATCACTCAACCTGCCCCGTCATGGTTGTTCCCAAGCGGATCCGCCCCGGAGATGACGTACCTCCCACAGTGACTGACGTCCCGTGGAGTAGGCCCTAATAGAAAGTTTCGGTAAACTGGAGTGCGTTGCCCCCGTAGCTCAGCGGAAGAGCAATCGCCTCCTAAGCGATAGGTCGTTGGTTCGAATCCAATCGAGGGCACGACCTGATCCCCGGTGAAGCAGAGACTTCCCCGGGGGATTTCCACTGCCGCCGCGATGTTAAGGCTAGTTCCCTCGATGAAACAGAGTGGTGCATACTTTGTAGGTGGAACCTGGCGAGCCTCAGCACCCCAAGATCCGCGGGTACGGCCTGCGATGGGAGGGGCAACGAGCGCCGTGATGACAACGAGGGCCCACAGGTTGCCCTCTGCAATGTTGAATGCGGCAAAGAAGTCAGATAGCCCTCGTCCGTCGATCAAGATCGCCGATAGGTCGAACAGGTTCGTGAGAACGAACTAGATAATTCCAAAGAAAACATAATCCCTGGGTCGGCAATCCTCGATCTTTGGAATAAGGAACAGTGCGATGACGAGGATAATGGCCGAGAGAATGACACCGCTCAGAGGAGGGGCGAAATCGCCAAGGCCGTCGAGCACGTCGTCACGTAGGATTCCGTTGACGATGGCAAACGGAAAATGAGAGCCCATATCGCAATGGCTACCAGATACTTCCGCATCGTGGCTTCTCCCGTCGAGCCCAGGCTAACGATTTTCGCCTGAAATAACGGTGGACTAAGGGGCCTCACTTTTGAACACGCGGCGTTTAAGCGCCCTCGCGTGCCGGAAAGACGCGATTGTGTGCTGGTGATTCTCGAGGTTGAATGTCGTTCGGGCGAGAGATTGCTGGGCACTTTGACTCGAGGAGGAGATTTGTTCCACCCCGTGACCTGCTAGTTTGCCTCCGCTACGATACGACCATGTTTGACTATCTCAAGCTATACAGAGAGGAGCTCTCCGCCCTGTGTGGGCCGGGGGAGTGGCCTCTTGCGCTTGCGAAAGTCACCTACGTTCAGGGCCACGAGGACATTGGTAGGCGCGGCCCGTCGGTTAGCTTCGATCCGATCGGTGGTCTCGATGTCCGATCCTGGAACGAAGCGGCGGACAAAGCTATTGGCGGCACATCCCTCATAGCGCCACGGGGCGGCATGGCAGTATCCCTCCACAGGGTTGCGATGAACATGCCGGAACTCCTACTAACGACCGCGCAACTCATGGCGATTACGGGAACGCTCGGGCGGGCGCAAAAAATGAAGATCGCATGGCGCTGCACACTCGACGATATCGACGCAATTTCCCACCAGCCCAGGTTCGCCCAGCGCGGCAGGCTCTATATTCGCTTCACCGATGACTCTGCGATCAGACTCATGGCCGGGATGCTGTCCGCCAAGAAAGCCAGAGCCCTCGTCGAAGCGTTTCATCAGAGAACGGGACGTTGAGGACCTTCATTACCCAACAGGACGCTACCCCACAGCAATTGATCCATCCGCTGGATGAGCAGAGCACTGGGATAAGTCGTGCGTGCACCGACTTTGCTCGGGTTTCTCCTGCACGTTGCATAACGTCTCAAATTTCCAGTCTGTCATGGTTCAGATTGTGAATTCTAAACCTCCGTTCACTTTATTCAGTGAGGGGAAATCTCTATCGATGGCCGGTTGAGATACCTAGGCTTGGAGGTGACGGGCGCCACGCAATTGGTGTCGGTCACTGGGAAGTATCGAAGAGAGGATCCCGCAATGAGCATCATGGACAAGTTCAGACTGGATGGAAAAGTAGCCTACGTAACTGGAGCCGCGCAGGGGATCGGTGAGGCGCTCGCGACCGGGCTGGCCGAAGCTGGTGCGGATGTCGCGGTCGTCGATATCAACTTGGAGAAGGCCGAGGGCACGGCTAAGAATATTGCTGAGGCAACGGGACGAAAGACGAAGGCGTACGCAGTCGATGTCACCGTTGCAGAGAACGCCCCGAAGCTTGTGGAGCAGGTTGTTGCAGACTTCGGAGGCCTACACATCGCTTTCCACAACGCTGGGATGGCGCACAACGTTCCTTCGGAAGACCTGTCCGTTGAAGACTGGCATAGGATGATCAACCTCAACATGCATGCGGTGTTCTTCGGAACGCAGGCCGCGGGTCGCTACATGCTCGAGAACGGTGGTGGATCGATCGTCAACACGGGCTCCATGTCCGGATCGATTGTGAACGTGCCCCAGCCGCAGATTCACTACAACACCTCGAAGGCCGGTGTTGTGCATATGTCCAAATCTTTCGGTGTGGAATGGGCGGACAGGGGCGTTCGGGTCAACACAATCAGCCCCGGCTACATCGGTACCGAACTACTTCAGTCGGAAGAGCTCGCACCGCTTCGCGATGAATGGGCCGGCGTAACCCCGCAGCGCCGCCTGGGCCGTCCCGATGAGCTCGCTGGCATCGCCGTCTACCTGGCTAGCGATGCAAGCACGTACGCAACAGCGTCCGACTTCATCGTCGATGGTGGATACACCGCCGTGTAACCCACATATGCATAACGTGCCGGGCTTACACGAACCTGCACGGTGATCGAGTCCGGGGCCTGACCGCACGAGAAGTGCAGTTGGGTCCCGGCCTTGTTGATGGGGTGAGTTTCGGGGACTTCAGCCCGACGGTACGCCCATGTGCGCTGGGTTGCTACGGATAGGGTGCCACCGTGAACGTAGCGAAAAATGTACGAATACGGACGAGCGTCACCGGTGTCGTTGTTGCGTCCGCTCTTCTTGTGGCGGCCTGCTCGGGCGATGAGACGGATGAGGGGGCTGAGCTCCCGGAGGTAGCTGACCTAACTCTCAGCCCTCAGGGCGACTCTGGTGCCTGGCTTAAAGACGAGTACGCCAACGGAGTGGCAGATCCTTTCTATATATCTGGCTTCCTTTGTGCGCTCGACGGCGACGTCGCGGTCGAATCAAGCGACGAGAATGGTGCCTACCATGTCCGCGGATGGGATGTTCGTAGCGGCGAACAAGTGTGGGCTATCGAAGGTTCCACCTGCAGTCCCTCGGAAACCAGTGATGGCACCGTCCTCACTCTCGACATGGCTGACAGCACTTGGCAGGTTGCCGATATTGCCACCGGGGACATTGTGGACGATCTCGCCGTTGACTCGTCGAAGGCATACGGCGGCGTTCACATAAGTGCGCGGGTGGGTGACGTTGTCCTACTCGACATATCTTCCGTGGGGCTTTTCGCGGTCAATGGCGAAGAAGCACTGTGGGAGGCCGGTATTGAGGCGCCCACCGAACTCCACGTTCTCGACGATGGTCTGCTCGCGGTGACTCTCGGCGGCGCTAATGAAAGCCGCGTCCTCAATCTTGATACCGGCGAGACCATCACAACGATTCACCGTGATGACCCTGTGTGGGCAACTGATGGCTACGTCGTTGAAAACGATCCCGATGCCCCCGAGTACGCGGCTTTCGATGTCGATGGCGACAGCGTTGACACCAGCTCTGGGAAGCCCATGCACGCCTTCGTCCCCACACCCGCTGAAGGCGTCCTCTTCCCGGTTGAGGAGCATCTAGCCGCCGGACCCGTCATTGCCGTTGCGGCCGATGGAACTTTGGCCCTCTTTGAGAACGAGAGCGGGAAGCTGTTCACGCAGGATGGTGAGTTTGGCGTTGACGGTGTCGAACCGTACGACGTTGCCGGTGTGTCCGCCGACGGTTCGCTATTCCTCCTGAAGGCTGGGCAGGAGCTCACGCTTATCGATTCCGAAGGTAATGAGCTACTTACCCGCCCGGCGGCCGAAGGGAACCTCATCATTGCATCCGGATATTTCGTGTGGGACTCCAAGAACACGACCGAAGTGTTCCTCCCTCAGGAGTAGTCGCTGAACACCGGAGCAGAGGCCCGCAATCGAGGCCGCGGTTCGCTACTGAGGTTATAGCCAGCCGCACGAGCAACGGTTTGCTGTGGGCGTGCTGGCCGACCGTGGGGACAATCGCCCCAAAAACCTGACAAAGCTGAACGCCCGCGGAATAATCTGCGGGCGTTCGCTACCTGGTGGGGCTGCAGAGAGTCATTGGCTCTCTGCAGCTATGACACCTTCTTACTAGGACAGATCCGGTGCCGGCATGCCGACGTAGACGGTCTCGAGGTATTCCTCGATGCCTTCCTTGCCGCCTTCGCGTCCCATGCCGGATTGCTTGAGGCCGCCGAAGGGAGCCGCCGTGTTGGAGATCGTGGCGGAGTTGACTCCGAGCATGCCGATCTCCAGCTTCTCCGCGAGGCGGAGGACCCGGGGCAGATCGTTCGTGTGGAAGTAGCCCGCGAGGCCAACCGAGTCGGCGTTGATGATCTTGACGAGCTCCTTCTCGTCGGAGAAGGACACGACGGGAGCGACGGGGCCGAAGATTTCTTCGGTCATGATCTCCGCGTCGGGTGCCACGTTCGTGAGGACCGTGGGTGCGAAGAAGTAGCCGGAGTCGCCGACTCGTTCACCACCGGTCTCAACGTTGGCGCCTGCCTCGATTGCGCGCTGGACAAGCCCGGTGACATCATCGAGCTGCTTCTGGCTGACGAGCGGTCCAACATCGATTCCGTCCTCGGTGCCTGCGCCGACGGTCTTGGCTGCGAGGGCCTTCGTGAACTTCGTCGTGAACTCTTCGTAGACGTCCTCGTGAGCGAAGAAATGGTCAGCCGCGTTGCAGGCCTCACCCATGTTGCGGATCTTTGTGGCGACGGCCGCGTCGACTGCCTTATCAATGTCGGCATCCTCGAAGACTATGAAGGGCGCGTTGCCGCCGAGCTCCATTGAGGTGCGCAGAACGTTGCCGGCGGCTTCCTTCAGGAGGGCCTTGCCGACTGCCGTGGAGCCCGTGAAAGACAGCTTGCGCAGGCGCGAGTCCTCGATGATCGGACCGGTAATGTCGCGGGACGACTTCGACGGAATAACTGACAGGACGCCATCGGGCAGTCCCGCCTCCTGCATGATCTTCCCAAAAAAGAGCGAAGTTAGCGGGGTTTCCTTCGAGGGCTTGAGGATCGCGGTGTTGCCCGCGGCGAAGGCGGGGCCCGCCTTGCGGGTGGCCATGGCCAGCGGGAAGTTCCAGGGCGTAATGAACAGGCAGGGGCCGACGGGGCGGCGCACGACGATTGCCTGGAGGTGGCCTTCGGGGATGCGGAAGTAGTCGCCGCGGATCCGGGTGGCCTCTTCCGCGAACCAGCGGAGGAAGCTCGCGCCGTAGGCAACTTCGCCAGCCGCCTGGTCGAGGGGCTTCCCCATTTCGAGGGTCATGATAAGGGCGAGGTCCTCGGCGTAGCTCGTGGTGGCGAGCTCGAAAGCCTTGTAGAGGATGTCGGAGCGAGCCCTGGGGGAGGTGGCCGCCCACTCCTCCTGCGCGGCGACCGCAGCATCGAGGGCTTCCTTACCGTCCTGTGGGCTGGCGGACGCAACGGAGGTGAGAACTTCGCCGGTCGCCGGGTTGAGAACATCGAAGCGTTCACCGGTGCTAGACGCCCGCCATTCCCCGCCAATGAACAGGTCGGTGGGGATGCGGGACAGGAGCTCTGAGATTCGGTTATCGGACATTGTCACTTCTCCTTCGAAGTAAGCCTGAGGGGAGTGGCGTACTTTCTACCCCTACTCTATGTGTCCACCTCGTCGAATTGTCCTTGAGGCCGAACTACTTCGGGCCCGCCGGGAAAACTCGTTGAAGCAATTTCAAATATTTAGTTGACAAGGATTAATTCCTAGGCCATGGTCGCATCACAGATCGTATACGATTGAGTATGCGAACTAGTCAGGTTGTGATCTGACAGCTGGACCGACCAGCACCACATGCAAAAGAGCAGGCGTTGAGTGCCACAGTCGTTTCCCAGACACTCGATCACTCCGTGGGGACGATCGTCGCTGTCCACCTCTCTTACCCGTCCCGTGCCGCCCAGCGCGGACGCACCCCGAAGGAAACGTCGTGCTTCCTGAAGGCCGCCTCCCGTCTGACCGGCCCCGGCGAGGTTGTTCGCCCCGAGGGTACCGAGCTGCTCGTCTTCGAAGCAGAGATTGCCCTCGTGATTGGCAAGGCTGGCCGCCACATCTCCGAAGAGGATGCCTGGTCGCACGTCGGCTGGGTGATCGCAGGTAACGACATGGGTCTGCTCGATTTCCGCGCCGCGGATAAGGGCTCGAATGTTCGCTCGAAGTCCGGTGATGGCATGACCCCCGTTGGTCCGCAGCTCATCGATGCAACCAAGGTCGATCCAGCAACGCTACGCATTAAGGCCACGGTTGATGGCAAGGTTGTTCAGGACGACTCCTCCTCCACCCTGCTGTTCAGCTTTTCCCACTTCATTGCGGACCTGTCCCTCTTCATGACTCTGGAGCCGGGCGACATTATCCTCACGGGAACGCCTGCCGGCTCTTCCGTTCTCCAGCCCGGCCAGACCGTCACCGTCGAGGTGTTCTCCGAGACCGATCCGTCGCTTACTTCCGGTGAGCTCACCACCACTGTTGTTGCCGGCCCGGCACTCGCTGACATTGGTTCGGCACCTGCTGCCGATGACAAGCAGCGGATTGATGAGTGGGGTTCGCCTGAAGAGGCCGGTCTTGAGCCCGAGTTTGAGCTGCCCCCGAACTGCGCGAGCGCCTCTTGAACGTTGCCGTTGCGACCCTGTCCTCGGTTCTTCGAAAGCACGGCTACGCCAATGTCTCCATTGACGGCGTGCACCCGATCGTTGTGGGCACGACGATTATTGGCACTGCCCGCACGCTTCGCTACGTTGCTCACCGTCCAGACCTGTTCAAGGCGAAGGGTGGCGGCTTCAACGCACAGAAGCGCGCCATCGACACCGTTAACGAGGGTGAAGTGCTGGTCATGGAGGCCCGGGGATGGGCGATGGCGGGAACGCTCGGTGACATTCTTGCTCTGCGTACCAGGGTGCGCGGCCCGGGCCGCCATGGTGTGTCGAACGTCTTCTACCTTTACCTGCGCGATCCGGACGGTCTCCGCGTCGAGATCTACACGTAGGACTACTACGCGGGCGACCCTGACAACTCGACCGTCACCTGGGATGTTTACGACAACCAGCGTCGTGACTGGTGGGGTAACCCCGTTGTGCCCTGTTGGTATACCGAGGCTTCTGCTGTTCTCGACCTTGACGGCGACGTGCAGCCGCTCCGCGAGCGCCTCGAAGCGAAGGAAATGGATGTCACCATCGGTGCCGACGGCTTCTCGCACACCCGCGAGGGTGACACGCTTGAGGGCTTCAAGCTCGGTGAGCAGGTGTAAGTCATGCCGACCACAGCACAGCCCGAGATTATTCTCGATGAAAAGAAGTCCGAGGACCGCAGGGTCGCCCTCGGCCTACGACTTGCTCCGCGGCCGTCCCGGAAGGACAGACATGCTAGACAGAACAGCGATCGACCAGATCGCCAGCGAGCTCGCCGAAGCTGACAGGACCCGCGAGCTCATTCCCCGAATGACGAAACGGTTCCCCGACGCCACGGTTGAGGACTCGTACGAGATCCAGGGAGTGTGGCGTGACCAGCAGATCGCTGCTGGGCGGCGCCTCGTCGGCCGAAAGATCGGCCTTACCTCGAAAGCCATGCAGGCGGCCACCGGAATCACCGAACCCGACTACGGCGTCATGTTCGATGACACGGTGTACGAGAATGGTTCGATCATCGACTACAACCGGTTCCTCAATGTCCGCATCGAAGTTGAACTTGCTTTCCTCCTGAAGGCCCCCTCGAGGGCCCACACTGCTCAATTTTTGACGTACTGCGAGCAACCGAATATGTTGTTCCCGCACTCGAGATCCTCAACTCGCACATCGAGCTTGAAGGCCGCACCATCGTTGACACAATCTCCGATAATGCCGCCTACGGCGGCATGGTGATCGGCGGCAATCCGACGAAACCGGATACCGTTGACCTGCGCTGGGTATCGGCCCTGCTTTACAAGAACGAAACGATTGAGGAAACGGGCGTTGCCGCCGGTGTCCTCAACCACCCGGCCACGGGCGTGGCCTGGCTGGCCAACAAGTTCCACCAGCACGGTTCCCGCCTCGAAGCGGGCGAACTTATCCTCGCAGGCTCGTTCACTCGACCCATGTGGGTGGAGCAGGGCGACAGCGTGCTGTGCGACTACGGCCCGTTGGGTCGGTGTCATGTCGGTTCGTCTAGAACTCCCGCCCACCTTCGGCCAGGTCCTTGCCAAATCCACTCGCTCCCAGGTGGGCATGTGGATCAGCTCGGGAAGCACCATTAACGCAAAAATATGCGCAGGAAGCGGGCCCGACTGGGTCCTCATCGACGGCGAACATTCCCCGCTGTCGCTCGAGTCAATCCAGGCCCAGCTGCAGGCCGTTGCACCCTACCCGGCAACCCCGGTGGTTCGGCTTCCCGTCAACGACACGGTCCTCATCAAGCAGTACCTGGACCTTGGTGCACAAAACCTCCTCATCCCCATGGTCAACACCGCTGACGAAGCGGCAAAGGCTGTAGCAGCCACCCGATATCCTCCCGAGGGTGTCCGCGGTGTGGGCTCGGCTCTTGCGCGAGCCGCGCGCTGGAACCGCGTCGAGAACTACCTGACAAAGTCGAACGACGAATACGTCTCCGTCATCGTCCAAATCGAATCTGCCCAGGCCGTCGAGAACGTCAAGGAGATCTGCGCAACCCCGGGCGTTGACGGCATCTTTATCGGCCCCTCCGATCTTGCCGCCTCCATGGGACTCATCGGTCAGCAGGCGCACCCCGATGTTGTCGCAAACATCAAGAAGACAATCGCGGCTGCCCGCGACGCTGGCATCCCCGTCGGCATCAACGCCTTCGACCCGAAGCTCGCACACGGCTACATCGATGAAGGTACCGACTTCATTCTTGTCCAAGCCGACGTTGCGATCCTCGCCCGCCAATCCGAGGCCCTTGCCACCACCTTTATCCCCATCCAGCAAGGCGAGGAGCAGGCAGGAAAGCCGGGTGAAGAGCGAGCCAGCTACTAGGCGAACATGAGCTTCATGGCACCGCGGCGGCGGAGGTCATGACAGAAGCTATGGCACCGGGAAGATAATCCCCGGCGGAATTAATCTGCCGGGGATCGTTGTTGGGGAAGATGCTCGGTTTGTGAGGCGGCATCCACTCCGTGTCTCTTGAGAGCGTCCGCCTGGATGTTTATGGTGAGAAGCAATTGCACTCCCCGGCCTCTCCATGGAAGCTACAGGAGAGTCCTTCTTTTTTTCTGACTAAAGTGACCCACGTCTGGCGGTGCTGGTCGGGTACGTAGCCACGGTCATTGAACGAACCAACAGTGTTCTGTGATTCCCAAGGATTCATCGTTGCTTTCGCGTGGGACAATAGCCTCGTGGTTGATATTTCCGAAGAAGAGTTCGAGGAAGCCGTTGCCGACGCGCTCGATATGGTTCCCGACGAGTTCATGGATGCTGTCGACAACGTCGTCTTCCTGATCGAAGACGAACCGGCTCCCGACATGGTTGGTCCGGATCAGCGTGATGAAGATGGCTTGCCCGCCCTTCTCGGACTGTATGAAGGCATTGCCCTCACGGATCGTGATGATGGATGGGCGGGTGCACTGCCCGACACGATCTTTATTTTCCGTGGACCACTGTCACGCTGGTGCGAAACCAGGGAAGAACTTATCCACGAGATTGCCGTGACCGTTATTCACGAAATTGCCCACCATTTCGGAATCGACGACGACCGGTTGCACGCGCTCGGATGGGGGTAGCGGGCACCGCACGGTGACAATTGGGCAACGGTCAGCGGTAACGGGTCGGGCTAAGCCTGTCCTTGATCAAGATTCTCCGCCGGCGTCACGGATGTCAGTCTGATATTTCTCGGGTGCGGGCATGGACGTAAGATCGCGGGATCCCGGCCTGAGTTCGCGGAACCTTCCTCTGATCGTCTTTTTCGTGGAAGAGTTAGTGTCATGGAACTACGGCATGTGATCGCAGTGGGGGAACCCCGTTCAACTGTTCTCCTGTTGCACGGTTTTGGGGAACACTCCGCTCGGTACTCGCATATCATTGAGATTTTTGCTGAAGCCGGATATGACGTGTTCAGCTACGACCAGGCAGGGCACGGGCGGGCCGCCGGGCCCCGGGCGCAGGTCGATATGCCGGAGCTGCTCAAAGACCACCGTGCGGCTCGCGCAGAAGTCATGGCACGAACAAGAACGGACACCCTCGTTCTATTCGGACACTCGATGGGTGGGCTGATCACGGGAATGTCTGCGCTCATTGACCCTCGTGGCGTCGATGCTGTTGTCCTGTCCGGCCCGGCCTTCCGCCAGTTCCCGGAAGTCGCACCCATCATTGCGAAGATCGGATACGGTCTTTCAAGGTTCCTGCCAAGCATTCCAATTACCAACATTGACACGAAGGACCTGAGCCGAGATCCGTTCGTGGTGCGAGCATACGAGCGTGACCCGCTTGTTCATCACGGATGGGTGCCGATGCTCACGGGCACGTCGATGGCAGTGCACGGCCGGAAAGCACTGGACAATGCCAGCGTGTGGAAGAAGGGCCTGCCGCTCTACGTTGTTCATGGCGAGGACGATCAGATCGCTAACATCGAGGGATCCCGAGAGTTTGTCGCGAGTGTAAGAGACTCCGGATCCCCAGCAGAGCTCGTGACCGTGCCTGCCGGATTCCACGAAGTGCTCAACGAGCCGGACTCAGAACAGGTCGTGGAAGACATCATCCAGTGGCTAAATAATCGAGTTTAAGCAGGTGGCGGCGGCCCTGCTTAACCGATGTGCGGGTCAAGAATGGGTACGGTAAAGGGGTGAGTCCCATATCATTCTTCCGCAAGAAGCGCTCCCAGCCGGTCGAGAAGGTCGCCGAACCATCGGCGGCCTCCCCGATCGAGGCCACCGCCTCGCCAAGCCTGGACAATGCTCTGCCAGTGGAGCAGGAGCGTCCCGTACCGGCTCTCGACAGGAGCCTCGACGAGGAAACGGACGCAGCGTACGCTGCGATCACCGAAGCTTTCGCGCAGTGGCGGGAAAGCCTGTCACTGAAGACGGACGATATTGTTCTCTCCGCCGACGAACCAACGGTTCTTGACCTGTCGAGTCTCCACCCGACGGGTGCAGCCCAGTTCTATTCGGGCAGCCCCACCCCGCTCACGTCGGTATTCCGCGAATCGGAAACCCAGGGCAGGGCGCGAACCAAGATTAATGCGCTCCTCGAAAAGCAACGCAGTCTGGAAGAGTCCTACGGTTCGGCCCCGATCTCCCTCGTCATGGGGACCCTCACATGGTCGGAGATCCGCCCCAAGAAGCAGTCTGCCTCCGAACCCGAGCCGGGTGACAACGCTGATGACGTTGAACTGGGAGCGGCCTTCGATGAGACCGGTCAAATCTCCCTCGACGAAGCCGAAGAGGTCTCCGAGGAACCAACTGGCCCTCAGATCATTGAAGTAACGGAACCCGCGCTCCGCCGCGTTGTTCATGTCGTCGCATCGACAGCAGCGGATCCCGTCCTCACCCTCGGCCACGAAGCCGATATCTCCTCTTCCGTGCTTGGTGCCCTGCGCCGTCACGGCGCACCCGTGGAAGCCGTGGCTGAGATCCGCACCCTCGCCCACGACCCGGAGACCCAGGAATCGGCGCTGGCCCGCCTGCGGGAGCTGGCGCGCGTCTACCTGCCCGGCTGTGAATATCGGAGTGTCACGCTCCTCGCCCTTGCTTCCTCCCCGTCCGCGATCCTGCACGATGA
This sequence comes from Flaviflexus ciconiae, assembly GCF_003971195.1. Lineage (NCBI taxonomy): Bacteria > Bacillati > Actinomycetota > Actinomycetes > Actinomycetales > Actinomycetaceae > Flaviflexus > Flaviflexus ciconiae. The sequence goes on from NZ_CP034593.1 coordinate 2,504,829, forward strand.
CCTGGTGACGATGGAGCCGAGGATCCGCGGTTCCCGGCTCATTGCCCGCCTCGTTTCCGAAACCCCGAGCAACGAGCAGATCGAGGCCGATCCCCACGATCGTTCACCCCAGGAAGAGCGCGGTGCCGGCCAGCTCGATGTCACCGAACTCGATATTGTTGACGCGGTTGCCGGTGGCACCTCCGTCTTTATTGACTCGGCTCCGGGCACGTCCCCAAGGCGCGTCCTTGCCTCAATCGCATCAGATATTGCCGCCTCCGGTAAGTCTGTCCTCTACCTGTACGGCAACTCTTCTGCTCACCGGGCCTTCACCGGCCAGCTCAACATCATGGGACTTGGCGATCTCGTTGCTGACTTCGGCAAGGTCTCCGAAGTACCGATGCGCCTGCGCACCGGTATGCGACTTAAGTCGCCAACAATTGACGCCGAGGCCGTCTCCGAGCGCAATGCTCAGCTCGAATCTGACCGTGAAGCCCTCGTTGAGTTCATGTCGGCACTCCATGAAACCTCACCCAAGTGGGGTGTATCCGCCTACCAGCTGCTCACACAGATTGTTGAGATGTCGCTGGAAGAAGACGGAGCGAAGACGAAGGTGCGGCTCAGCGAAGACGTTGTCACCGCGCTGTCCGACGAGGAAGCACGCGGACGGGCCGCGGCTCGCCTCGACGAAGCGCTCCGCCTCGATCGCAGAGCATCCGAATCCAACCCGTGGGCCCGCTCCACGATCTTCACGGATGAGGACGCCACCGCCGCACACAAGCGGGTCACCCACCTTGCCGACATCAGCCTTCCCGCTCTTCTCGACCAGGTGCAGCGGGCCTCCGCCGAAACCGGGCTCCGCAAGGCCGAGACGCTCAATGACTGGGCTGAGCAGCTTGAGCTCCTCTCCGAAGTCTCCGACACACTCGATACCTTCCGCCCCCACATCTACGAACGCTCCGTCGCCGACATGCTGATTGCCACGGCATCGAAGGAATGGCGGAACAGCCACGGGGCCACCATGGGAATGTCGGAACGCAGGCACCTGAAGAAGGAAGCCCGCGACATGGTCCGTGCCGGTCAGGAAGTCACCGACCTCCACGCCTCCCTCAGCAAGGTCCAAAGGGAACGCGAACAGTGGCGCCTTCTCGCCGAGCCCGGCTCATGGCCCTCAATCCCCGAAGGAATGAGCCAGCTACGCTCCACATACGGTGAGGTCCGTGCCGAGATCGACGAGGTCATGGAATTCCTGCCCGACGGCGGGGAGCTCACCGCTATTCCGCTTGCCGAGCTACGTAAGCGCTGCCAGGCGCTCGCCAGGGAATCCGGGGACCTTGCCGATTTGCCGCGTAGGAATTCGCTTCGCGGCGAGATCGAAAAGGACGGCCTAACCGAGCTCTACGCGGATCTGACCGACAGGTCCATCCCTGCCGACAAGGCTGGGAACGAACTTCATGCGGCCCACCTTGCCTCTGTCTTCGAGCACATGTTCTCCTCGACGCCCGCGCTCGCGGCCGGTGCGGGAACCCGTGCCAATGATCTTGTGGCCCGCGTTGTTCAGCAGGATCGTGAACACGTGGAGTCAATGCCTCAGTACATTAACCGTGCCGTGGTCTCGAACATGAGGTCGAAGATCACGAAGAAGAAGGACCAGACCCTCGAGGTCGACTCCTATCTGGCCGAACACGGTGCGGCCGGGCTCCGGGATGCTATCGCCAGGCACGGCGAGCTACTTCAGGCCGCTCGCCCCGTCTGGGCAATGTCGGCAGTAACCGTTGCACAGTTCATTCCTCCCATGAAGTGGGCGGATGTTGTCATCCTCGACGGCATCGACAATGTTGAACTGGCACAGCTTGTCCCCGCAATTCTGCGTGGCGGCACACTCGTTGTTGCCGGTCGTCTCCAGAGCCGCGGTGAGGCCGTTTCGGCCCTGTCTAAGATTCTTCCCGTGGCAAGCCTGCCCACACTGTCCTCAAAGCATGATGAGATGACGGCAAGCTTCCTGTCCAGCAACGGTTTCTCCACGGCTCTTGCCGTGTACCCGGGAGCGCCCACCCGCCCCATGCCCAAGCTCAAGGTCGTCGAGGGCACGGGAGTGCCCGGACCGAAGTCGGGACTCGTGGAAGGCCCCGAGAAGGAAGTCGAGGCGGTTGTTGAGGCCGTTGTTGACCTGGCGCTTTCGAGGCCGGGCGAGTCCGTCGGCGTGATTTCGCTGAACGCGGCACACGCGGAGAGGATCCGTGCATCGATCCGTTCCGTTGCTCGCACCTCCTCGGCGCTTGGGGACCTCACGGATCCCACGGTCAAGGAACCGTTCACCGTCGTGGACGCCATGTCCAACACGGCACTGCGCAGGGACCACATCATCCTGACAGTGGGCCTAGGCAAGACCGTTCATGGCAGGGTACTGCACTCGTTTGGTGACCTGTCGACCCCGGCTGGCGTTGAGGGTCTTGTTTCGGCACTCGAGTCGCCCCGCAAGTCGCTCACCATGATTTCCTCGTTCGAGGCCTCCGACATTGACCGGAACAGGCTCGGAACGCCCGGCTCGATTCTGCTCGTTGACCTGCTCGAGGCCTACCGGAAGCAGGCGCCTGCCGAGGATCCGGCCGAGGGCGAAGGCAATGCGCTTCTGCGCGACCTGGCCCTGCGCCTTCAAGAACGCGGCTACCGTGCTCGCGTGGGTTACCGCAGGGGAGAGTCGCTCTCGATTCCTCTCGTCGCCGGCCACGATGAGATCCCGGGAACCTGGGCAACCGCCGTCACGATCGATAACGAGCGATACGCGGAAGAGAAGTCCTTGCGCAGGCGCGACCAGTTCTGGCCCGCGATGCTGTCGGGTCGGGGATGGCGGGTGGTGCCCACTGTCACCACCTCCGTGTTCTTCGATCCCCAAGCCGAAATTGAACGGATCATCTCGTCGGTTGATGCTGTCCGCGACGAGGTGCGTCAAGCAGCCTCCCGGAAGAAGACCGGGAAGAACATCCCGGCCCACCTGGATCTGACAACAATCGACGATGACCTGGATGAACCTCAGGGTCGGCCCCGCGGGCCACGCCCGAAGGTCTCTCCGGGTATGCCGCTCGCGGCGTACTCCGACGATCAGCTCGATGATCTTGTTGCCTGGATTATCAGTGACGGCAAGAACCGCAGCGAAGACGAAGTCGTTGACGCCCTCCGTTCCGAACTTGACCTGCGCCGTCGCGGCATCCAGGTTGATGTTGTACTCCGCAACGTCGTCCGCAGGCAGGTTGGTCCTGCCGTCGTGACATCAGAGAATGGCGAAGAGCCGGGTGGAGATGACCTCGGCGGTGCACAGTTCGGCGGGGAACAGCCCGCCGACGGTGATCGGCCTGCTCACAACGACGAGGGCGATCGCCTGTGAAGAAGCGTGCCGTCTACCTCTCCCGGGTTGACCGGGAGAGGCTAGAGCGGGGCGAAATCAAGACGCCCGAGGAAGCTCTCCACAAAGACGATCCGCCCGCCCGGCGGACACCGGAACGGGCGGAGACGAAAAAGAAGAGTGGATTATCCCAGCGCGATAGGGAGATCCTGGCGGAACGTCCCCCACACTGGGGCTGAGACTAGCGGTTCTGGCCCTCGCCACCGTCAGCGTTCTGAACGATCAGGAGGTCGCGGATCTCCTTGAGGACAGCAACGTCATCGGCGTCCGCTGCCGGCGCTTCCTCAACACCAGCATTGCGGCGCTCAGCAAGCTTGTTCATCGGGATGATGATGAAGAAGTAGAGGGCGAGAGCAACCAGGAGGAAGCTAACAAGGGCGGTGATAACAGCGCCGGGCTTCACCGTTGCATCCCCGATCGTAAACGCGGCAACATCATCGAAATTGGGTTCACCGAAGATGCCGCCGATCAGCGGGTTAATGACCTGCTCAACGAGAGCGGTCACAACAGCGGTGAAGGCTGCGCCGATAACCATGCCAACAGCAAGGTCGATGGCATTGCCTCGGGAGATAAATTCTTTAAATCCCTGGATCATGGGATAGTCCTTTCGTAAAAGGACGACTCAACTGTGCAGGACTGCCAGCAGAGGCGTCCGTGCACTAATGCCAAGGACTAATGTAGCCTGCTCCGCGTCGATCGCAACATAGGCGTATGTGAGATTATCACCGGTTGACAGGAATCCCGACGATGCGTCGACCTCGGAGAATGCCAGGATTGTTGCGTCTGTCGCGGCCAGGATCGCTGTGCCGGTCTCATCGGAAGACCACAGGTCTACCTTTGAACCCGCCGGTGTTAGCTCGGCCGGTGTTGAGAGGTAGACAGGAACGATAACGGTTCCTTCGGGAAGACCATCAACGAGGGTTGGGCCAATCAGCATCGACTGGGTGATTGGCGTGCCCTCGGGAAGCGAGATTGCAAGACGCTGGCCCGATGCCATGTCGATCGCCTGATCTTCTGGAACAACTCCGGCAGGGGCCGGAACCTTCCTTACATCGTCCTCGGTAAGACGATGCCCTGCTGGTAGATCGCTTGAGGCCACAAGAAGCTCCGTTGGAAGAACCCGGCCGGAAGATCCAATAGCGGAAACAACAAGTGCGAGGCAGAGTGCAAGAATAGCGGCGGTAAGAAGCCTGCGCCACCGCCACAGTACCGCTCGCATCGGAGGTCTGGAAGACATAACCAGATGGTAAGGACGTGATCGGTGCTTGCCGCCTCCGTGCACGTGTCCCTGTGGATCGGAGGGGTGAGGCGGTTACCTGTGGAAGCGGAGGTAGGTACCCGAGGAGGCGTCACGAGAGCAGTGGGTGCAGAGACAAAGTGACCCGCCGGTAGAGGCGGGCCACTTTAGAAATATCCAGGTAGCCATCGGCTAACCAGAGATGGAATTGGTGCTACCGGCTGAGAGCTAGGCCTTAGCGGCGGCCGTGCTGGCCGACGAACCACCGGACGAAGCCGATGACTTGGATGACTCGGTGGAAGAGCTGGTGCTGGTTGAGCTAGCAGGCGCAGAGTCGGAGCTCTTCGGATCGGTGGCGGTGAGGCCGTTTGACTTTGATCGGGAGTCGTTGCGGTAGAAGCCTGACCCCTTGAAAACAACGCCAACGGAGTTGAAGAGCTTCCTGAGCTCTCCGCCGCAGGCCTCGCAGACGGTCAGCGGATCGTCAGTGAAAGACTGGTGGATATCGAACGCGTTTCCGCATGACTTGCAGCGGTACGAATAAGTGGGCACGTGATTTACTCCGTTGGACAGGGATCTACGAAAAGTTATCGTACTCCACTGCGAGGGCTCCCAACCCGGGTCGTGGCAGGGATGACACTGGATGCCCCGGAAAAGCAGTAGGCCGGACCCTTTTGAGTCCGGCCCTGAATCCCTCTTGCGGTTCTCATTTAGGGAGCTCCGCCTTCGAGAGTAGTGGCAAGTCAGTTGTCTTCTACCTTGGTGATCGTCCCGGGTTGGAGAACCCAAGGGACGCGGACATCCTGTTCGTCATAGGGGAGAGAGTTTGACACAAACTCCCACGGGTAGATCAGTGCACCCACCTTGTCGGTGACGTTCTGCTTCAGCATCCGGTCGTACCAACCGCCACCCTGGCCGAGCCGGGTACCTGACTGGTTGACGGCGAGGGCCGGGACGATGATGACATCGGCTTCTTCGATGACTTCGGCAGGGAGGGGATCGCCCTTCGGTGAGGGCGGGCGACCGGGAGCTTCGCTCACCAGGTCGTCGCACTCGTACTCGGCCCACATCCGGTTGAGGCCCGGCCCGAGCTTGGGGAGCAGGATGCGAACACCGAGTTCGCTGAGAGTATCGAGAGCCAGATAGGTATCGGGCTCGTTCTTGACGGACACGTACATCGCAATGGTCTTGGCATCTGCCACGAACTCGGTAATGGTCTCCGCAAATGCGGGGGCATACTTGCTGAGATCTTTCGCGGTCAACTTTGACCGGCGATCACGGAGAACGCTACGGATCATCTGCTTGGCATCGACAATGTCGAAGTCAGAAACATCGGGCAGTGCCACTTCGTAAGTGGTCATGGCCCAATTATCTCACTTTTCACATGCTCAGGCGAGTAATTGCGCTGGTAACTTACGCGCGTCGGAAGGTGTGGACCGACTACGCTTGGTGTCAGGAGGCAGTAGTGAAACCAGTGTCAACTCATATCGAGGATTGCCTTGCGGTCCTCACCGACATCCCCGCCCTCGACGTGCCCCTCGCGGACTCGGTGGGATCCGTCCTCGCTCGAGATGCGATTGCGACAGTCAGCCTTCCACCGGCAGATTCCGCGGCGCGGGACGGCTACGCCGTCCACTCTGCCGAAACAGCCAGTGCTTCACCACAAGCACCGGTTGGCCTTGCCGTTGTCGGAGAGATCCTTGCTGGCACGGACAGCATCGACGTGTTGCCACCGCGCTCCGCCATCCGCATCTCCTCCGGAGCAACCCTGCCCAGGGGTGCTGACGCTGTTGTGCCGATCGAAGCCACCGACGGTGGGCGAGCTCGCGTCAATATCAATCAGTCGGTCGAGCCCGGGGATAACCTCCGGTACGAGGCTGAGGACTTTGAGGCTGGTCTTGTTGCCCTGGAAAAGGGCACCCGGATCGGGGCGCGACAAATCGCCATTCTTGCCGCAGCGGGTCTCGGCACCGTTTCGGTTAAGCCGGCTCCCCGAGTAGCCATCCTTTCCATCGGTGACGATCTTGTCGAACCGGGCAGGTCCGGCCATCCCGGCACGTACTACGATGCGAACTCCCACGGCCTCGCCACCGCCATCTCCGAACTTGGCGCCATCGTTTTCCGCGTACCCAGGGTGCCCGACAGGCAGAAGGAACTGCGGGACGCTCTTCAGGACCAGCTTGTTCGATCCGATGTCATCATCACGACCGGCGGCCTCTCTTTCGGGGGAGGGGACACGGTTAAGGACGTAGTCGGCGGGCTTGGGACCGTCCGGTTCGACAGGGTTGCCATGACCCCGGTTCACCAGTACGGAGTTGGCCGGATCGAACTCGAAGGGACCGACGTATCGGTTCCCATCTACTGCCTTCCCGGTAACCCCGTTGCTGCTCTTCTTGGCTACGAACTCTTCATCCGGCCGGCCCTCCGCAAAGCAGTCGGGCATACGACCACGAACCGCAGGACGATCAAAGCCGAAGCGGTCAGGGCATGGTCCTCGAAAGCTGGCCTGGAAGAGTACGTTCCGGTACGCGTTACCGGCAGGCCCTCCGAGGGCTATCGCTTCGAACCCACCGGGCTTCCGGGCGCAGAATTACTCTACGGACTGGTGCGTGCCAACGCGCTCGCGGTCATTCCGCCGGAGACAGAATCTATCGCCGTGGGTGACGAACTGAGCTGTCTCATCCTCGACTGACTCATATACCTCAAATTTCCCTGTGAGTTTGGGCAACACTCCGCTGGTCCTGTCCATATATGTGGTCAAGACGCTTTAGGTTTAAGTTGTGGAGATTCAGGGATACGCTCTGTTCGCGGCAGTTATCGTTTTGGTGGCTGTCGTGTACCCGGCACTCTCCTGGAGGACGCGAGTCGCACTCGCCACCCCCATTGCCGAGAGCGAATCCGAGAATCTTCGCGTCGTTAACTCCGTGGACCGCTGGTCGTCATCGCGATCAGTGAATCACGGAACTATCCTTCCGAGAGTGGAGTCGAGAATGAGCGCCAAGCGACGGGTTGATCCAACCAATCTGCGTACGCTCGCGGCCAGCCGTGCCCGAGCACGCGCCCGGGTATCCCAGCGCACCGCCCGCATGAAAGCACTGGGCATGGGCCTCGGTGCCGCCGTGCTCGTCTCCCTTATAGCCTGGATTGCTGTCGCGGCAACCAGCCTGACGATCGTCCTCGGCATCGTACCCACGGTCCTCACCGCGATCGGTGCCGGCCTCTACGGGAAGATGCTGATCGACGCACGCGAACTCAACCACCAGGACCAGATTCAGATCGCGAAGCTCGACGCCAAGCTCGAGAAGCTTTCGGCCACGGCTCGCGCACAGGACCGCAAGGGCAAGCCCGCCTCTTCGAAGCGCGCACCGCGCCGAGTCCAGGAAGCTCGCCGAGCGTCGGCTGCTTCCGCAGCGTCGGCCGAGTCAGTGGCATCCGCGCAGACTGGCCTTTCCGCCAATGATTCCGTATCCGCACCGTCGGTCGCCTCCGCACCGGAAACAGCCCAGGCCGCTCCCGTCCAGGAGAAGCCGAAGCCGGCTCCGAAGCGTGAATCGGTTATGCCGTCCTACACGCCGAAGCCGACGTTCGCACGCCGTACCGTGAAGCCGTTTGAGCCCGAAGAAGCCCCGGTGGCTGCTGTCCCATACCGTCCCACCCAGCTCGGTGAGAAGTTCACGAGCGCTACCTCCGCTCAGTCGGCAGATGCTGCTCCTGTTATCGCAAGCTTCAACTTCGATGACGTCATCGAAGCCCGCCGTCACGCATAGGTTCCCCATAAGTGACGAACGAGACTGGCCCCACTCCTTAGAAGAGGATGTGGGGCCTGATATTATTGATCGGTAGCTGGGGGCTATGGCGCAGTTGGTAGCGCGTCTCGTTCGCAATGAGAAGGTCCGGGGTTCGAATCCCCGTAGCTCCACCAATCACTTTCATTCCCACGGTGTTCAGCCGCATGTTCATATGGGCGGGCGCCGAAAGCGGCCCGATTCTGGATGCGACAGTCAAGACACAACCTGAAACGACTCACGGCTGACACGCGCTCCGCTCATCCTCGTCGTTTGACAGCCGTAGTCTCCCGGTCTGGGGTAGAAGGCCCTGCCACGAGGCGGTCAGGCGAGCAATGTGGGAAGGTGCTCTCGGGCGAGCGCGGCCCCAGGCACGCCAAGGTCAATCTCTAGAGGGGTCGGCAGATGAAGAATGTCGGCCGCCTCTGACGTTATTGATAACGAGAGAGTTGTGCCGGCAAAGGAGTAGCTCGAGACTCCTCCGTAGTAGGTGGCGCCTCCACGCACCAGGCAGTAGGTATTTTGGCCAAGTTCCCGGTCCTGGTCACTTGACGACAGCGGCCGCTGTGAGTCCCCGCTCTCTTCATCGTGTATCACCAGAGCGGCAAACCCGAGTTCCTCATCCTCGATCCACCCGACCTGAATCATGCTCGACCTGCCTTCCCGGTGACATCCTTCGAGGTCACCTGCTCCGGTGGGCGTTTACGGGCCTGGGGGAGGCTGTTGAAGGCCCCGGCGCTAGGCTCACGGTAGGTGTTGGCCAGGTCGGGAGGCCCGATAAGTGGGCGCTTGCGCAGGCCAAAGAGTCCAACACGTATCCCCGAGGTCCACCATGATGCTCTTGGTCGAACCATCAACAAGAGCAATGAAATCATCGGATAGCACGTCCAGGCAGAGCCCCAGTATCTGGAAGTTTGAGGGGGCAAGCTCCTTTGCTCGTCCCCACGCTGTCAACCCGTGCAGCCGAATTTAACTTGATACTCCCGATACTCTGTTCCTTACGCTGCGTGGCGTTTACGGCAGGCTTGTCAACGGTTTTGGGCGGACCTGGGATGCCTGGCCACTGTGAATGGAGCTGCCTGTAATCTGCCGAAGATGAGATAATTGCGGATAGTACTCAGTGACCAGCCGGCATGACATATGGTCCTGGCTGAATCGCTGATTGCGGTCATACCAGAAAGTCACCAGACATGTCAGTCCCCGGTGCTACGGTAAGGATGACTCGCAACCATTGCTTAAGACGCGCCCTGGGCGCAGGAGACGAACTACATGGTACCGACCACCAAAGAAGCACAGCGTACGGAGTTGCACAAGACCATCTGGCGCATCGCGAATGACCTGCGCGGCTCTGTGGACGGCTGGGACTTTAAGTCCTACGTGCTTGGGATGCTGTTCTATCGGTTCATCTCTGAGAATCTCACCGCTTACATCAACGCCGGTGAACGGAAGGCTGGCGACCCGAATTTTGACTACGCCCTACTCGAGGACGCGCAGGCCGAGTTTGGTCGCAGGGAGACGGTTGAGGAGAAAGGTTTCTATATCCTCCCGTCCGAGCTGTTCCAGAATGTGAGGGGGCGCGCCGCGAACGACGTGAACCTCAACGAGACTCTTGCTCGAGTCTTCAAAAACATTGAAGGCTCCGCGGTTGGCACCGACGCTGAGGATGACCTGAAGGGCCTATTTGACGATCTCGATGTCAATAGTCCCAAGCTTGGTAATACGGTTGCCAAGCGAAACGAGAAACTCGTCAGGCTGCTGAATGCGATTGGCGATCTGCCGCTGGGGAACTTTGAGGACAACTCGATCGACCTGTTCGGTGACGCATACGAGTACCTCATGCAGATGTATGCCTCCAGCGCGGGTAAATCTGGCGGCGAGTACTACACGCCGCAGGAAGTCTCGGAGCTTCTTGCCCGAATCACCGTCGTGGGTAAGACTCAGGTGAACAAGGTGTACGACCCGGCTGTCGGTTCTGGGTCGCTGTTGCTGAAGTTCGCGAAAGTACTCGGTAAAGAGAACGTGCGGCAGGGTTTCTATGGTCAGGAGATCAACCTGACGACCTACAACCTCGCCCGGATCAACATGTACCTGCACGATGTGAACTACGAGAACTTCGACATCGCGCACGGCGACACTCTCACCGACCCGGCGCACTGGGATGACGAGCCGTTCGAGGCGATCGTCTCGAACCCGCCGTACTCGATCAAGTGGGATGGCGACGCCAATCCGCTCCTGATCAACGACCCGCGTTTTGCTCCTGCGGGTGTGCTGGCTCCGAAGTCGAAAGCCGACCTCGCGTTTACCATGCATATCCTCTCGTGGCTCGCCGTCAACGGCACCGCGGCTATCGTCGAGTTCCCCGGCGTGCTCTACCGTGGCGGCGCGGAGCAGAAGATCCGCAAGTACCTGATCGACAACAACTACGTCGATGCCGTCATTCAGCTCCCGCCGGATCTGTTCTTTGGCACCACGATCGCAACCTGCGTCATCGTGCTCAAGAAATCCAAGACCGACAACTCGGTACTCTTTATCGATGCATCGAGCCAGTTCACGCGCGCCGGCAATAAGAACAGGCTGACCGAAGCCAACCAGCAGCATATCCTCGACACCTTTACCACAAGAGAAAGCGTCGACTATGTTGCCAAACTCGTGGCGAACGAAGACATCGCCGCGAATGCTTACAACATCGCGGTTTCCTCCTACGTCGAACAAGAAGATACTCGCGAAGTCATCGACATCACCAAGCTGAACGCCGAGATCGCGCGCATCGTCGCCCGTCAAGCTGAACTCCGAATCTCGATCGACGAGATTGTTGCCGACCTGGAGGGGGCTACTGATGAATGAAATGCCGAACTGGGAAGGGTTCATGATCCCCACGCTTCGCGTACTGA